>DIZC01000002.1:285-18565 GCA_002429315.1 Alphaproteobacteria bacterium UBA6038 | reverse complement strand
GTGTATAAGAGACAGCTTCCAGCATCGCCATCAGCGCGCCGATGCCAGCCAGCTCGATCTGCTCGACCACGATCTGGTAGCGTGACGAGCCGGGATAGGTAGTGACCCGGCCGGTGCAAACCACTTCCAGCCCCTGCTCCGGTTTCGTCTTCAGGAGGCGCGCCGTCATGCGCCACACCACCGCATTCAGGCAGGCCTTCTCGTCCTTGAGGTCGAAGTAGATGTGGCCGGAGGAGTGGAATTTCAGGTTGCTGATCTCGCCGCGCACCCGCACGAAGGGGAAAGCGTCCTCGACGGTGCGCTTGAGCGCGCCTGCGATCTCGCTGACGGTATATTCCGGCAGGTTGGGCCGCGATGCTGCTGCTTCACTCATGATTCCGCCGATGATACAGGACCGGACGGATTTGGTGGGGTGAAAACTTGAAGCTTCTCCTGGTGGGTTCAGGCGGCCGCGAGCACGCGCTGGCGTGGGCGCTGGCGGGGAGCCCGCTCGTATCCAAACTTTATTGCGCGCCGGGGAACGCCGGGATTGCCGAGGTGGCCGAACGCGTGGCCACAGGTGCGATGGAGCTGGATCGGCTCGTCGATTTCGCCACAGAGCGTCGGATCGATTTCGTAGTGATCGGGCCTGAGATGCCGCTGGTCGCGGGGTTGTGGGATCGGCTGGAGGCGGCCGGCATCAAGGCGCTGGGGCCGAGCGCGGCCGGCGCCATGCTGGAAGGCTCCAAGGGATTCGTGAAGGACCTTTGCGCGGCGAACCAAATTCCCACGGCCGCATATCGCCGGTTCACCGATGCAGCCGCAGCAAAGGCATTTGCGGCGACGCTTGGCTTGCCGGTGGTGATCAAGGCAGACGGACTGGCCGCCGGCAAGGGCGTAATCATTGCCGAAACGGCGGCGGAGGGCGATCGGGCGATCGATTCCATTCTGAGGAAGTCTGGCGATGACATCGTTATCGAGGAATTTCTGGCCGGCGAAGAAGCGAGTTTCTTCGTGCTCACGGATGGCGAGCATGTGCTGCCCCTCGCCGGCGCGCAGGACCATAAGCGCGCGTATGACGGCGACAAGGGGCCGAACACGGGCGGCATGGGCGCCTATTCGCCGGCGCCGGTGCTCACACCTTCCGTCACCAAAAAGGCGCTCGACAGAATCGTGCGGCCGACCATTGCGGCGATGGCGGTCCGCGGCACGCCGTACATGGGGGTGCTGTACGCCGGACTGATTATCGAAGACGGCGAGCCCAAGCTGATCGAATACAATTGCCGCTTCGGCGATCCGGAATGTCAGGTGCTGATGATGCGGCTGAAGTCCGACCTCGCCACCGCGCTGATTGCGGCGCGCGATGGCCAACTCGCCAACCTCGATCTCCGCTGGCGCAACGAGGCGGCGCTGACCGTGGTAATGGCCGCGCGAGGCTACCCCGGTGAATACGCGCAAGGGTCCGAAATTCGCGGCCTCGAAGCGGCGAGCAAGTCCGAAGGCGTGCGTATCTTTCATGCGGCCACCGAACGCCGGAATGGAAGACTCGTTGCTACCGGCGGTCGCGTGCTGAACGTCACCGCGGTCGGACGCGACGTGGCTGAGGCCCAGCAGCGCGCCTACAAGGCCGTCGACCTCATCGACTGGCCCGAAGGCTTCTGCCGCCGCGACATCGGCTGGCGCGCTGTTTCTCGCCAACGCTTGTAACCCCAACCTCTACCCCCCAAACTCTCTCGGACAACACTCGCGAGGTGCGCCATGGCGGAGGCGGTTCTCGACCGGCAGGAGGCGTTTTCCGGCACCCAGGAGGTGCGGGAGGCGCACCGGTTCGACATCAAAAGACTCGAAAGTTATCTGGCCGAGCGCATCGCCGGCTTCACCACGCCTCTTGAAGTGCGCCAGTTCAAGGGCGGCCAATCCAACCCGACCTACCAACTTGTCACGCCCAACCGCCGCTACGTCCTGCGCCGCAAGCCGCCAGGAAAACTGCTGCCCAGCGCGCACGCGGTAGACCGCGAATTCCGCATCATCTCCGCGCTCCATCCCACGGGGTTTCCCGTCGCGCGGCCCTATCTGCTGTGTGGGGACGAAAGCGTCATTGGCACCATGTTCTATGTCATGGATTGCGTGGAGGGCCGCATCTACTGGGGTCCGCTGCTGCCCGATCAGACGCCCACGCAACGTCACGCCATCTACGATGCCATGAGCGAGACTTTTGCGCAATTGCACAATCTCGACTGGCGGGCGCTAGGGCTTGAGGACTACGGCAAGCCCGGCAACTACGTGGCGCGCCAGATCTCGCGCTGGACCAAGCAGTACAAGGCCTCCGAGACCGAACGCATCGACGAGATGGAGCAGCTGATCGAGTGGCTGCCACAGCACCTGCCCACCGACGCGCGCGATTCCATTGTCCACGGAGACTATCGGCTCGACAACATGATCCTGCACCCGACCGAGCCCAAGGTGGTGGCGGTGCTCGACTGGGAGCTTTGCACCATCGGCGATCCAATGGCCGATTTCACCTATCACCTCATGCAGTGGCAGATGCCGCCGACGGCCGGCACCAGCGGCGGCAGCCTGCTGGCGGCGGACCTGCCGCCGCTTGGCATTCCCCCGATGGACGACTACACCGCCCTGTACATGCGGCGGACCGGCCGCGCCGAGATGCCGGACATGGACTATTACGCCGCTTACAATTTCTTCCGGCTGGCCGGCATTCTGCAGGGGATCGTGGGGCGGGTGCGCGACGGAACCGCGGCCAACGTCAACGCGGCGCAGAATGCGGAGGGTGTCCGCCCGCTGGCCGAGCGCGCCTGGCATTTCGCCAAACAGGCCGGCGCGCCGGGCTGAAGGTAGCGCCCGAGCCCGCGGCACAGGCTAATTCCGGCGCTGGCCGCCTTGGGCTAACATCCTGCCGCCGGAGGCCCAGATGACCATCCTGATTCATGCCGGGACGCTGCTCGCAAAACCGGGTGAGGAGCCGAAACCCAAACAGACCATCCGGATTGCGGACGGGCGAATCGCGCGCATCGAATCCGGTTTTGCGGCGGCCGCCGCGGGCGAAACGCTGATCGACCTCTCCGACCAGTTCGTGCTGCCCGGACTGATCGACTGTCATGTGCATCTGACCGGCGAGTTCGGCCCGCATCACAAGATGGACATCGTCGAGGAAGGGCCGGAGGCGATTGCGCTGCATGCGGCGCGGCATGCGCGCGTGACTCTGGAAGCGGGGTTCACCACCGTGCGTGACTTGGGCGAGATCGGCGGCGCCGGCAACACCATCTTCGCGCTCAAGCATGCCATCGCCAAAGGATTCCTGCCGGGCCCGCGCATCTTTGCTGCCGGTTCGATCATTTCGCCCACTGGCGGACATGGCATCACCTGCGGCTATCGCGACGACATCAACCTGCTTCTCGATGCCAGCGGACGGGCGGACGGCGCCGAAGGTTGCCGCAAAGCCGTACGGCGGCAGGTGTCGCGGGGCGCAGATTTCATCAAATTCGTGGCGACCGGCGGCGTGCTCACCGACACGGCGACCGGAACCGGCCAGCAATTCTTCGACGACGAATACGAGGCGATCGTAGCCACCGCGCACATGCTCGGCCGCAAGACCACGGCGCATGCCCATGGCGCCGACGGCATGAAGGCGGCGCTGAAGGCAGGCGTCGACGGCATCGAGCACGGCACCTTCATGGACGACGAGGTGATGGAGACGATGCTGGCGCGCGGCGTGTTCTATGTGCCGACTGCGCTTGCCGGGACCACAGTCGCCGAATATGCGCGGACACAGGACTTCATGCCGCCGGCAATTCGGCAGAAGGCCCTGGAAGTTGGGCCGCATATCGTGGACACCTTGCGCAAAAGCCATGCTGCGGGGATCCGCATCGCGTTCGGCACCGACACGGCGGTTTCGCCGCATGGCCAGAACGCGCGCGAGTTTTCCCTGATGGTGCAGGCGGGAATGACTCCGATGCAGGCCATCGCGGCCGCGACCCTCACCGCCGCCGAGCATATCGGCCAAGCGGCCCTGCTCGGCACAATCGAGCCCGGCAAGGCCGCCGATGTGATCGCCGTCGCCTCAAGCCCGCTCGACGACGTGACAGCGCTTCTGGACGTCGCTTTCGTCATGCGCGACGGCAAAGTGTTCAAAGCATCCCAGGCGCCGGCACAATCGTGACGGTCAGCCTTCCGTTCGGCGAACTGGCCGCTCACGCCGCCTGAAGGCTATTCCGCTGCTTCTCTTCGCGCCAAGTTCATCTACTTGCCATTAGCGCCCAGCGTACCGCCCATCCTTTTGCCAGAGAACGCATTCGATCCCTTCGGCAACGGCGTAGGCACTAGCCAACGCGACCGCATGCTCGTGAAATATTCGTTCGTTCCGCACCACCTCTCTTGCGTCGTGCGGGGGAGCTATAGCCAAATTGACGATCGATATATGGGAAATGTCATTGGCACGATCCTGTCCAATCTCCTCGGTTTGGACTAACACATATCGAGACGGCATGATTGCCGAATCGCTCAGTTCGCGCGCGTCGTCGATCCGCCGGTGAACCAACTGATTGAACTGATCGTTCGCGTACTCCCGAACGGCCCTGAGGGTCATCTCGCGCGCTTTGTCACTGCACCAACGCTGAAACTCGACACAGTTGACGCTCACGGGAACCAGGGGCTTAAGAGACGTGGAGCATTTATGCGCTTCTGCAAGATGCCGTTGCCATTCATCGAAGTCGCTACCCATCCCAAATTCGTGCGGAAGCAATTCTTTGAACGCTCTCCACTGTGATCGGCTCATCTCTGGAAAAGTTATCGCGACAGGAGGACAAGCAGCGATGCCAGATGAGTTTTCCCGCGGTCGACCATTTCGGTAAAAAGACGAAGGGGCACCCATTGGGGGAGCGGGCCTGACAAAGGTAATCCCGTCCAGGTCGAAAGAGAGGTCCACCACTGGGCTCCTAGCGAGATCACCGGCGGGCACATGGCCCTTCATCAGCTCTGTCATGGAGCGTTCCGAAAAGTCCTGCCAAGCATCTCTAAGCGCGGCAAGCTGGCCAAAAGAGCGGTTGAGTTGCAGTGGCTCATAGTGCATTGGCCAGATGAAAAAGCTGTCGAAGCCATCGCTGTAGAAGTAACATCCAGCTACCAGAACGCCGTCTATTTCAGTGGTGTCGTTGCGAACTCGTTGCGTCACCAGATGCAGCAATTCTTCATGATCAAGGGCGGTGTAACCGTTGTTTACGATTAAAAGCACTGTGGTGGTAATCGCTGAATTTTCTGCACGGGACCGCGCAAGCTGTTTTCGCGCAGAGGCGACTGCACCTTTGATGGGACCACTGACAATGCGCTCATACTCGCGCCGTTGCCCGGCAGACAATTGTGCAGGATCAAGGACAATCACCGGACGTCCGGGACGGCTCTGCCGAAAGAGCGCCGCTAGCTTTAGCTGGCGCTCCGGTTTCGAGAAGCCCTCGTTGTCCAACAATTTTAACTCGATGACCGCGTCACCGAGAATGTAGTCGGCACCGCGATTCCGGCGGCGGGCAGCGTCAGGGTGCGCCCGCCGGCCGCCGGAATTCGCAATAATCTCATCAAAATCCTTCTCTTCGAACCTTCGGACGCGAAACCCCGGGTCGCCCACCTTAGCCATACCCCGCACAGACGCTACTAGGTCGCCGCTTCCCGCCGCGGCAGGTTCATGTACTTGCCATATTCGAGGCGCGCGACGGTGCGGTTGTGCACCTCGTCCGGGCCGTCGGCCAGGCGCAGCGTGCGCTGGCTCGCATACATGCGGGCCAGACCGGAATCGGTGGTGACGCCGGCGCCGCCCCAGGCCTGGATGGCGTCGTCGATCACCTGCAGCGCCATGCGGGGCGCTGCCACCTTGATCATGGCGATCTCGGTGCGCGCCACCTTGTTGCCGACCTTGTCCATCATGTCGGCGGCCTTGAGGCACAAGAGCCGGCACATCTCGATATTGGTGCGCGCCTCGGCAACGCGCTGCTCCCACACCGAATGCTCGGCGATCTTCTTGCCGAAGGCCTCGCGGCTGAGCAGCCGCTTGACCATCAGCTCGAGCGCGCGCTCCGCGACCCCAATCGTGCGCATGCAGTGATGGATGCGCCCCGGGCCGAGGCGGCCTTGCGCGATCTCGAAGCCCCGGCCCTCGCCCAGGATCATGTTCTCCAGCGGCACCTCGACATTCTCGAACAGCACTTCACCGTGGCCGTGCGGCGCGTCGTCATAGCCGAACACCGGCAGCATTCGCACGATCTTGATGCCCGGCGAATCCATCGGCACCAGGATCTGCGACTGCTGGCGGTATTTGTCGGTCTCGGGATCGGTCTTGCCCATCACGATCATGATCTTGCAGCGCGGATCGCCCACGCCAGACGACCACCATTTGCGGCCGTTGATGACGTAATGATCGCCCTTGCGTTCGATCCGGGTGGCGATGTTGGTGGCGTCGGAAGAGGCCACCGCCGGCTCGGTCATGATGTAGGCGGAGCGGATTTCGCCTTCGAGCAGCGGCGTCAGCCATTGGTCCTGCTGGTGCGGGCTGCCATAGCGGTCCAGCACCTCCATGTTGCCGGTATCCGGCGCGGAGCAGTTGAACGCCTCCGAGGCGAAACTCACCCGCCCCATCATCTCGGCCAGCGGCGCGTATTCGAGATTGGAGAGGCCGGCGCCGTGCTCGCTGTGCGGCAGAAACATGTTCCACAGCCCTTGCGCCTTCGCCTTCTCCTTCAACTCCTCCACAACCGGCACCACGATCCACGGATTGCCCTTGTCACGGGCTTCCGCCATCTGCGCATTATAGTTTTTCTCCGCCGGATAAACGTATTGCTCCATGAAGTCGCCGACGCGCTTCATCCACTCCCGCTGACGCGGCGAATAATCGAAATCCATGTGTCCCTCCGATGTCCAGGAAATAGCGATCGGGGCGAGTTTAGCTCGCCACCCTTGCGTTTGACAGCGGGCGCAAGGCGCGGCAAGCACGCGGCCCATGCTGCTGTGGGCCGGGGTCATCTGCCTTCTCGTCGGGATTGCCTGCTTCGCCATCGACCGGCGGGCGGTGCATGTGTTTCACGACCGCATTCCCGGCTACTGGTTTCGGCGCATCCGCTTGACGACCGACTATGCCAAAGGTGCGCGATGGCTGATGGCCTCGATCCTGGTCCTGGCCGCCGCCGTCCTCGCACAAGCGGTGTGGGGTGAGAGGGCGCTGCTTCATGCCATTTCTCGCGGCGCGCTGGCGTTTCTCGCCTGCCTTGCGGCAAGCAGCGCCGTTCTGCACATCATCAAGCTCGTCGTCGGGCGACGGCGTCCGCGCGACGAGCTGGAACACGAACTCTACGGTTTCCGGTTGTTCCACTATAACCCGCAATACGATTCATTCCCCTCCGGCCACGCGATGACCATTTGTTGCGTGGCGGTGATCTTGTCGGGAGCGGTGCCGCAGCTGGCGCCGCTGTGGCTTGCGGTGGCACTCTATCTGGCGCTCACCCGGGCAGCGCTGAATTCCCATTTCCTCAGCGACGTGTTCATCGGCGCCGCGATCGGGCTGATTGCCGCGCGTGAGACGGTGCTGCTGCTATTCCACGATCTGGCGCGGCCATGGTTCTGAGTGGGATTCGCACATGATGCAGCTGCTCCTCGATCCCCATGCCTGGGCGAGCCTCGCCACCCTGACGGCGCTCGAAATCGTTCTCGGCATCGACAACATCGTGTTCCTGTCGATCGCGGCGCACCGGCTGCCGAAGGAGCGCCGCCCGGCAGCACGGCGCATCGGCCTTTCCTTTGCCCTAATCATGCGGATCGCGCTGCTGTCCGGCATCGCCGCCATCATCGGATTGTCGGCGACGGTGGTCACGGTCGGCGGCATCGGCTTTTCCTGGCGTGATCTGGTGTTCGCCGCCGGCGGCCTCTTCCTTCTCACCAAGGGCACCCGCGAAATCCACGGCATGGTGGAAGGCGAAGAGGAGGAGCGCCGCGGCGCCGGCGCATCGTTCGCCGGAGTCATCGTGCAGATTGCGATCTTCGATCTCGTGTTCTCCATCGATTCGGTGGTGACGGCCGTCGGCATGGCAGAGCATCTGTCGATCATGATCGCCGCCGTGGTGCTGGCCATGCTCGTTATGTTGGCGGCGTCGGCGCCTGTGGCGAATTTCGTGCACCGCAATCCCACGGTGAAGATGCTGGCACTGAGCTTCCTGCTCCTGATCGGCATGTCGCTCGTGGCGGATGCCATGCATTTCCACATCCCGCGCGGCTATCTCTACTTCGCCGTGGCGTTTTCCGGGATCGTGGAGGCGCTGAACCAGTTCGCCGCGCGGGCCCGCGCCAAACGCCCCGGCGCCTAGCGCTGCACGATCAGCCACGCGCCTTCGACCACCTGCCTGGCGCCTTCGCCGTCGCGAGATCGATCATCCGGCTTTCCCTTCGCTTCCGAACCCGGTTGGTGCGGCCACCGTACTGGGAACCACCACCGGCATCGGGTCCGATGCAGGGCCGGATTGCCCCCGGCGCTGCTCGATTTCGTCGCGCAGGCGGCGCTGCTCCCGCTCGCCGATGGGATAGCGCAGCGCCAGCAGCAGGCACGCCAAGGCAAGCGCCGCCGGAGTCAGCACATAGGCCAGCCGGAGATGATCGAGAACGACGGCCGGCGGATGCACCATCTTGGGATCGAAGCCCAGCGCGCCCAATATCGCGAACGCGATGAACACCGCCCAGCCGAATCCGAATTTGCTGGTGAGCGACAGGAACGAATACATCAGCCCGGCGCGCTCGGCGTTGTTCGCAACTGAATCGGCGTCAGCCACGTCAGCCATCATGGCGCGGATGAGGAAGGCCGGCGCGCCGTAGCTCACACCGGAGAGCGCCAGCGCGGCCAACGCGAATCCGAAATTACCAGCCGGAATGAAATAGATCAGCGGCGCGGCGCACAGCCCGTAAACATAGGCCGCGCTCAGCGCCTGATGTTTGCCCATCCGCCGCGCCAGCGCGATCCACAGCGGCAGGCACACCACACCGGTGAGGAAATAGGCGAGCAGCAGCGTGTTGGAGTAGCGCGGCAGCGACAGCGCCAGGTTGGCGAAGAAGAAGAAGGTGGCGCCGCGAGCCCCCTGGTTCAGCGACTCCAGCAGGTCGAGCGCCATCACCCGCAGCATGGCGCGGTTGCCCAGCACGAATTTCAGCGTGGGCCACAAGGCAGCGCGCGTTCGCAGCTTCACCTCGGCTTCCGGCACCACGGCCAGGCACAGCAGCACCGAGGGCACCAGGGTGGCGATGGAGAAGATCGCCATCGCCATGATCTGGGTCGCGCGCTGAGTGACGCCGGTCTGCTCGAGAATGGCGGGCAGCACCAGGACCAGCACCATGCCGGCCACGGTTGAGAACTGCACCCAGCCATAGATGCGGCTGCGCTCGTGGTAGTCCGGCGACAGCTCCGAGCCCCAGGACAAATGCGGAATTACGGTGGCCGACCAGCCCACATACATCAGCATCAGCCAGAACACCGCGTGCGCCGGGCTGATGTGGCCCCCCGGCACGAACACCATCCAGATGCCGAGCGCGAGCAGCGGCGCGCCCACCGCGAGCATCGGGCGACGGCGACCGAAGCGGGTGCGCCACTGGTCGCTGAAGAAGCCCATCATTGGATCGATAAACACATCGGCGATGCGGCAGAAGGCGAAGATCGCGCCGGTAATGGCGAGGCTCAGGCCCACTTCACGCGAGGCGTAGAACTGCGGCAGATGCACCACCAGCGGCATGCCCACCGCGGCGAGCGGCAGCGCCGGCAGCACGTAAGCCAGCAGCCGGAAAAAGCCGAGGCGAGCGCTTCCGGGATACGCCAGGCGGTCCGGCCGCAACATGATTTAAGCGGCGCGCAGCTGCCGCACGAACGGCGTTTCCTCGTCTATCGCCGCCTTGAACGACGCCCGCGCATGCAGGCGCGCGACGTAAGCCGCGAGCTTGGGCCACCGGGCGCTATCGATCGGCTCGCCGGCGTGGTGGACGTTCACGAACATGGTGGCGATGGCGATGTCGGCGATGGAGAACGCGTCGCCGACCAGGTATTCGCGATCGCCGATCTGCTTCTCCAGATAATCGCCGATCGCCGGCATGTGATCGCGCAGCGCCGCCTCGCAGACGCTTTCATCGGTCTGCATCTTGAGCAGCTTCTTCACCACCCGCTCGAAAAACAATGGGCGCACCATGTTCGAGGCGATCTGGCTGTCGGCGTATTCCTCGAACCACAGAGCGCGGGCGCGCGCATACGGGTCCCTCGGATAGAGCGGGGGGGTGGGGTATTTGTGTTCGAGGTAATCGCAGATGACGGAGGAATCGGCGAGATGGTTGTTCGGCTCCGGCAGATCGGTGTCGCGGAAGGCCGGGATGCGCTTCAGCGGGCTGATCTCGGCAAAATCCGGCGGCGGCTGAAACGGGCTCACCGGCTCCAGCGAATAGGCGAGCCCCTTTTCCGCCAGCGCCACGCGCACCTTGCGCACGAACGGCGACAAATTCGCCCCGTAGACGATCAACGCCATTGTCTTCTCCACCATTATCCCGGCTGACAGCCTGTCAGACTTTATCCTCCGGAATCAACCGCGGCGCGCCTGGAAGAATTTGCGCAACAGAGCGCCCGCGGCTTCCGGATCGCCGGCGCGGGAGACTTGCGGGCGATGGTGGCAGGTGGCTTGCGCGAAAAATTTCGGGCCATGCAGCACCGCCCCGCCCTTGGCATCCTCTGCCGCAAACACCAGCCGCGACACGCGCGCCAGGCTGATGGCGCCGACACACATCGCGCACGGCTCCAGCGTCACGTAGAGCGTGGTGCCGACCAGCCGCTCGTTGTCGGTGCTGCGCGCGCCTTCGCGGATCACCACCATCTCGGCATGGGCGGTGGGATCGCGCTTCTCGAGGATGCGATTGCCGTCCCCCGCCAGCAATTGGCCGTCGGCGCCCACCAGCATCGCGCCCACCGGCACCTCGCCGCGTTTGCCCGCCGCTTCCGCCTCACGCAGCGCCAGTGCTATCCAGTCCTCGTCATCCATGCCCGAGCCCTTCCGTGGCCGACGACGATAGCAGCGAAGCGGGCGAACGCATCGCCAAGATCATCGCCCGGGTGGGCGTCTGCTCGCGGCGCGACGCCGAGAAGCTGATCGCCGGCGGCCGCGTCACCCTCGACGGCGCAGCCGTCACCCAGCAAGGCACGCGCGCCACGCCCGACCAGACCATCGCCATCGACGGCCGGCCGCTGAAGCAGCCCGAGCCCACCCGCCTGTGGCGCTACCACAAGCCCACGGGCCTGGTGACCACCCACCGCGACCCGCAAAACCGCCCCACCGTGTTCGAGAAGCTGCCGGCGCGGCTGCCGCGGGTGGTTTCGGTCGGCCGCCTCGACATCAACTCCGAAGGCCTGCTGCTCCTCACCAACGACGGCGCCTTCGCCCGCGCGCTGGAGCTGCCCGCCGCCGGTTGGGAGCGGAAATACCGGGTGCGCCTGTTCGGCCGCCTGACCCAGGCCGACCTCGACAAGCTCGCGCTGGGCACCACGCTCGACGGCGTCCGCTACGGCCCGGTGATCGCCGACCTCGAGCGCGCCCGCGGGGTTTATGCCTGGGCGAGCGTGAGCCTCAAGGAAGGTAAGAACCGCGAGGTGAAGCGGCTGATGGAGTCGCTCGGCTGCAAGGTGGCGCGGCTCATCCGGGTGCAGTTCGGGCCGTTCCATCTGGGGCAGCTGGAGCCGGGGCTGGCGGAGGAGATTCCGGCCAAAGTCTGGCGGCCGCTGCTGGGAATGGGGAAGAAGAAGCCCGCGCCC
Organism: Alphaproteobacteria bacterium UBA6038; assembly: GCA_002429315.1. Taxonomy (GTDB): domain Bacteria; phylum Pseudomonadota; class Alphaproteobacteria; order Micropepsales; family Micropepsaceae; genus Rhizomicrobium. Next base: position 6,768 of record DIZC01000002.1, on the reverse strand, counting down.
TCGCCGACGAGTGCCGGCTAAATCTGGTCCTCCTTTTCGTCACCTCCACAATATCTTGATTGTTGAAGTCAGGCTCGCAACACCCCCCCGGGGGTGGGCTGGTCGGCCAACATCTACATCTTGTGGCCGGCGTACGAGTGACGCATTTGAATGGCAAAAATGGGGGGGTGGGGTGCCCCCTGCCGTCGTCCTCCCAAGTTCCCATTCGAACCTTTCGAAAATCGGGAGGGGGTGCCCCCAAGTCCGCCGCCTCGCAGCCCTGCTCCCATATCTTGTGTCTGCTGCACCGCATCCGCATTTGAAGCCACGACTTTGCGTATTTCATCCTGATAGCATGGTGGCATAAACGCCTTTTCGGCCAATTCTGGAGGATTATCCCACATACAGCGTCGCCTGTCCAGCACAAAAATAGAACCTGTGGCTCGCGCGACCCCCATCGGGAAAGCGAATTCTGCCGCGAGTCAGCAGCGCGACCGGCGAGTTATGCCCGGAATCGACATCAGCAATTCGGCGGCGCTCCAGGAATCCGCGATGTGTGGTTCGCCGCGCTCGCCATCGAGCACGGCTGCACCTTCATCACCTGCGATCACGACTTCGCCCGCTTCCCCGGCCCGAACTGGCAGGAGCCAGCGGCGTGAGATGGGAATAGGTATCCTGTCGCGGGATGCCCCCGCGCAGTTGGAAATAGTACCCTCGCAGGTTGCGGAGGGCTGACGGCGCTGTATTTCTGTCGCGGTCAGAGGATTCGGGCGGCTACGACAGATGGCAGCAAAGACGTTCGCCCAGGCCATTTCCGAATTCGGCGCGGCAGCGGAGGCCAAGCTGTCCAACCCGGCGATAACCGGCGCGCCGGAGGACCAGCTACGCAATCCGCTGGAAACGCTGCTGCGCAATCTGGCCGAGCTCGGCGGCATGCCGGCGACTGCCGTGCAGCTGGTCGGCGAAACCACCGTCAAGCATCTCAAGTCGCGACCGGATTTCGCGGTCACGGTGCAGAAGGCGCTGGTCGGTTTCGTGGAGGTGAAAGCGCCGGGCAAAGGCGCCGATCCGCGAAAATTCAACAAGGATAGTCACGATGGCCAGCAATGGGAGAAGCTGAAGTCGCTTCCCAACCTGATTTACACGGACGGCAACGGCTTCAGCCTTTGGCAAGACGGCAAGCTGGAAGGCAAGATCATCCAGCTCGATGGCGATATCGAAAGCTCGGGCGCAAAGCTCAAGGCGCCGGAATCGCTGCGGGCGCTGATCTCAAACTTTCTGCAATGGCAACCGATTGCGCCCAAGTCGGCAAAGCAGCTCGCGGAAATCAGCGCGCGCCTTTGCCGCCTGTTGCGCGAAGAAGTCGTCGAGCAGATGGCACAAGGCAATGAAGGGCTAACCGCTCTGGCCGCTGATTGGCGCCATCTTCTGTTTCCGACAGCAGACGACGCGCAATTCGCCGATGGCTACGCGCAGGCCGTCACCTTCGGTCTGCTGGTCGCGCGTGCGCGTGGCATCGGTTTGAAGCACAGCATTGAAGCGGCGGCGAGCGAGCTGCGCAAATCGAATTCGCTGATCGGAACCGCGCTCCGGATCCTGATCGAGAACGAGAACACGCACAAAGAACTGGGAACGTCCATCGACACGCTGGCGCGGGTTTTGAACGAGGTGGACTGGCACGCGGTCAGCAAGGACAAGCCGGAAGCGTGGCTCTACTTCTACGAAGAGTTCCTGGAGGTCTACGACAACACGCTGCGCAAGCGCACCGGTTCGTATTACACGCCGCCGGAAGTCGTCGGCGCGATGGTGAAGCTGGTGGACGAGGCTTTGCGCGGACCGTTGTTCGAGCGCACCGGCGGCTTCGCAGCGGCCGACGTCACAGTTGCCGATCCGGCGGTCGGCACCGGCACGTTCGTCCTGGGTGTCTTACGCCAGATTGCCGAAACGGTGTCGGCGGATCAGGGCGCAGGCGCGGTGCGCGGCGCGATCGAGGCGGCCGCCAAGCGCATCATCGGATTCGAATTGCAGTTCGGTCCTTTTGCCGTGGCGCAGCTGCGCATCCTGGCAGAGATGCAAGCGTTGATCGTGACGGACGAAGGAAAGAAAAAGAAACAAACTCCGCCGATGCCCGATCCGCGGCTCTACATCACCGACACGCTCGGAAATCCCTTCGTCGAGGACGAATACCTTCCTCAGACGATGGAACCGGTTGCGCGATCCCGAAAGGAGGCGAACAAGATCAAACGTGACGAGCGCATCACGGTCGTTATCGGCAACCCTCCGTACAAGGAAAAGGCGGAGGGTCGCGGCGGATGGATCGAAGCCGGAACACCGGGCCGCGAAGCGCCGATGGAACGGTGGCGGCCGCCGTCGGAGTGGGGCGTTGGCGCACATGCCAAGCATTTGAAGAACCTCTACATCTATTTCTGGCGATGGGCGACATGGAAAGTCTTCGGTTCGGGTCTCACTGTCTCGACAGGCCGGCCGGAGAAAGACGAAGAAGGCATTGTCTGTTTCATCACGGTCGCCGGATTCCTCAACGGTCCCGGTTTCGAGAAGATGCGCGACGATCTGCGTCGCACCTGTTCTGAAATCTGGGTGATCGATTGCTCGCCAGAAGGTCACCGGCCCGAAGTGGCAACACGAATCTTTCAGGATGTTCAGCAACCGGTTTGCATCGTGCTAGCGGCGCGGAAATTGAGCAAAGCGAGTGGCAATCCCGCCAAGGTAAAGTTCCGCGCGCTGGCCAAGGGACATCGCACCGAAAAGTTCAAGGAACTGCAATCGTGTTCGCTGCATGATAAAGCGTGGGAAGCATGCCTGCCTGATTGGCGCGCACCCTTCCTTCCAGCGGCTACGGGATTGTGGTCGGAGTTTCCGAAGCTCGAAGGCCTGTTTGTCTATAACGGTTCAGGCGTGATGCCGGGACGAACGTGGATCATCGCTCCGGACAGGGAGTCTCTCGAAGGGCGTTGGAAAAGGCTTATTGCCGAGAAGAATTTGGAGAAAAAGGAACTGTTGTTCCATCCCCATCTTCGGAAAAATAAGGAAAGCATTCTAACGGTGGGCGACAAGCATCTTGGGAAGTCGTTGAAAGAAGGATTGCACGATCATGAAGTCCGGCACGGAGCGGTCCTGAACGACAAAGGTCAAGCGATCGCACCAACGCGATATGCGTTTCGATCATTCGATCGGGAGTGGATCATTCCCGACGGGCGGCTTATCAATCAGCCTAACCCTACGCTCTGGAATTTGTATTCGGCAAAGCAGGTCTACCTGACCGCGCTTGAGGCCCATTCGCCAACCTTCGGGCCCGCGGTCACCTTTGCTGGGCTGATACCGGATTTGCATCACTACAAAGGATCATTTGGCGGACGCGTTTACCCGCTCTGGCGCGACGCGGCAGCGACTGAACCGAATGTGCGTCCCGAACTGCTCGCGCTACTTGCGAAGACGCATATCGGTGTCACCGCCGAAGATGTGTTCGCCTACATCGCCGCGGTGATGGCGCATCCCGCGTTCACCGCGCGCTTCAAGAACGATCTCATTCAGCCTGGCTTGCGCCTCCCGCTCACCGCCGATGCAAAGCTGTTCAAGGAAGCCGTCGCGCTCGGCCGCGAAGTGATCTGGCTGCACGCCTATGGCGAGCGCTTCGCCGACGAAGACGCCGGCCGTCCCAAAGGGCCGCCGCGCGTAAAGGAGAACGCGCCGACCATTCCAAAAGACGGCGCCATACCCGGCGCGCCGGAGCCGCTGCCCGAGGAAATCTCATTCGACGGCGCGAAGCAGCGCCTTCATGTCGGCCAGGGATATATCGACAACGTCACGCAAGCGATGTGGGACTACGAAGTCTCGGGCAAGCAGGTGCTGTGGCATTGGTTCAGCTATCGCAAGCGCGACCGCAGCCGCCCGATCATCGGTGACCGCAGGCCGCCATCACTACTCGACAAGATCCAGCCGGATCACTGGCTGCCCGAATACACGACCGATCTTCTCGATCTGCTGAATGTGCTGGGGCGGCTGATCGCGTTGGAGCCTGCGCAAGCCGATCTGCTCATGCGCATCTGCGACGGTCCATTGATCCATGCAGAGGACATTCACGAGCTGCTCGCGAACTCTGTGGGCAAATCGGCAAAGCCCAATAAGAAAAGCAGGGGCTGAAACGTGCATGGGGATAATGTGGCCGGGTGCCTCGCACCCGCGCCGCGCTTGCGCCAAAATCCATCCGATTCGATGGATATCATGGCGCTCAACCGGCAACCCGACCTGTTCCTTTCCGATCCCGAGCCGGAGTTGCTGGAAGACCGGCCGGAGCACGTCTATCGCGCCGATCCGGAGGAAGTGCGCCGCGACCTGATGCGGCTGCTCGCCGAGGCACGGGCCGCCAAGACCATGCCGTGGGAGCCGCGCAAGGTTCGCTTGTATCAGACCATCTTTCCGCAAATGAGCAACTGGCTGCCGGAAGAAGAAGCCGCGCAGCTGCGGTTCGAGTTTGCGCAGGAAATGCAGCGGCTCGCGAAAGCCGCGTAGCGCCATTCCGCGCCACCGTAGCGCTCCGGCGTTTCAGGTTTGCTGCTTCCCCCGCCAATGCGCGCGGGCCTGGGTGAGGCTTTCGCGGTTGGCACCGCCGGCAAAATCGGGATCCGCTGCCTGCGCCGGATCGTCCTCCCAGCCGCACACCGAACAGATTTCGTAAGCGCCGCGTTCGTTCAGCGTGTGCTCTCCGCAGACCGGGCATGCGTGCTTGCGGTGCGCCGTCACTGCTGCCGATCCCAATAGGCGCGGCCGCTATGGGGCCGGAACATGGTGCGCGGCGCGCCGTCCGGCGCCCGCACCGCGAAGGTGTTGGTCTGCGGATCGTAGATCAGCGTGTCGCCGCGGCTGTCCTGTTTCGTCAGCGCGCCGGGCGGCGGATGGCTGACGAAGCGGTGCGCGGCGGCGATGTAATCGGCCTCGCTGTGCAGCTCGGGAAATTCGCCGCCGTGCTTCTGCCAGTGATGGGCCGCGTTCTGTTGCGGATCGCCGTCCGGCCCCGGCGACCACAGCGGCCCGGCGGAGTGCGTGTCCTGCACCGACGATACGCCGTGGCCGGCCGGGCGCGCATCCCGCTCGCCCGGCCAATGCGTCAGCAACGCAAGGACGGCAACCACCGCCGCGATTGCGGCGGCCTGAAAGCCGCGTGTTTTCCAGATCACGGCGCCTTACCCCGGCACGCTTGCAGCGCCAGCATAATGAAAAGACTCAAGAACGGCGCGTTCGGGTGGCGCCGTCGCCCCCTCACCCGGCTTCGCTGCTTCGCAGCTTCGCCGCGGCAGGCCCCTGGCCCCTCTCCCCCGGAGGGGGCGAGGGGAACCGGCCATTTCGGGTTTTACATAACCCGTGTTATAACTACCGCCCCGAATGGTACCTGGGCGTACCGACCACACCGCCCATCCCGGGCGCGGGTGTTCGATCCGCACTTTCATCCCTCTAACTCTGAAGGAATTTCCCATGAAGTATTCGCTTGCCGCGCTTGCGGCTTCGCTGACGCTCGGCCTCGCGCCGGCGCTGGCGGCAGACAACAACGCTCCGCCGTTCGAGAACGGTGCGGTGCTGGACATCTCCTCGATCCAGACCAAGGACGGTCATTTCAACGACTACATGCGGTGGGTCTCCACCGACTGGAAACGCCAGGAAGAGGCGCTGAAGAAGGCCGGCGTCATCACCGACTACCATGTCTACCTGGTGCAGAATCAGCGGGCCGGCGAGCCGGACATCTTCCTCACGCAGACCTACAAGAACATGGCCGTGTTCGACGCAACGCAAGCGCAGCAATACGCGCTGCAGGCCAAGATCGCCGGCTCGATCGCGAAATCCGATCAGGGGCAGGCGGCGCGAGGTTCGATGCGCACGATCATGGGCGACATGTTGGTGCGCGAGGCGGTTCTGAAATAGGGAGCGTTCGAGTGCGCAGTCCTGGGCTCGGCCGCAAGGCCGGGTTCAGGCGACTGCTTTCTTGACGCCGGCTTTGCGCGCGCGGGGCTTGGCCGGCTTGGGCTCCGGCTTGGGCGCATTGGCCGCCGCGACGCGGTCGGCTTCTTCCTTGGCCAGCCGCAGCGCCTTGAGCTTGGCCGTATTGGCGGCGACGGCGGCGCGCTCGCTTTCGATCATCTGGCGGACCAGCGTCTCGCGCTGCTCGGAAGCGGCGAAATGATTCTGCGCGCGGTTGCGTGCCGCGCTGCGCTCCGATCCCGATCGTGTGTCGGCCATGTGGGTTCCTTGAGGTAGGCTCGAGGGCGGCGGAAATCCACCGCCCTCGAAGACCGTCAGACGGCTTTCAGATTGGCCGCCTTGGAGCCGCGCGCGTCGGGCTGGATGTCGAACGACACCTTCTGCCCTTCGCTCAGGGACCGCATGCCGGCCGCTTCCACGGCCGAGGCATGGACGAACACGTCCTTGCCGCCGCCTTCCGGCGCGATGAAGCCAAAGCCCTTGGAGGTGTTGAAAAATTTCACGGTTCCGATC
>DIZC01000002.1:0-149 GCA_002429315.1 Alphaproteobacteria bacterium UBA6038 | reverse complement strand
TTGCCGCCGCCTTCCGGAGCGATAAAGCCGAAGCCCTTGGCCGTATTGAAGAATTTGACAGTACCGATGGTCATCACTTTTCCTTTGGATCATCGAGGTTCCGCGACGGGCGACCACCGCACGCCGCGGACTGTCTCTTATACACATCT
>DIZC01000090.1 GCA_002429315.1 Alphaproteobacteria bacterium UBA6038 | reverse complement strand
TGCGTTTTGGGCGAGCACGATGTGGCCGCCGACGAGCGCGCCGTCGCCGCTACGGGTGTACCCCACGAGTTCTGACGGTCGCCAGTTTTTGAACCCCGAACCGACCGCCGGCGGAGCGCGCACGAATCGCAAGTCGTAGGTGCCGCGCGTCACCGAATTGTCCGGATGGCCATCCATGTATTCCACGCGGCCGTCGCGCTGCACTTCATAGATGGTGGCCACATGCCCGTCAGGATCGTAGATGACGGTGCCGGGCCTGATGGAATTCACGCGGATGGCTGGGGAATAGAAATCGGCCTCGCGCGGATGCTCAAGGGCCGGATGGATGCGGTACGAGGCTGTCGAAATGGCGGCGATCAGTGCGTGCAGCAGCTTGTTTCCGCCAGTGCTACCGGTCAGCACGTCGGTGCGCGCGGTCACCTGATTGCCGCTCAGCGAATAACGGACGTCGCTCGAAGCCCCGCGGGGCGCGACGCCGCTTTCGTAGGAGAACGGCAGCCCGCGCTTCCAGGCGAAATACGCCCGCAGAACATAGGGCAGCTGTGCGCAATCCGAATAGAAGCGTACGCCGGGTGGATCGGAGGCCCGGAACGGGTTACCGGAGCCCTTCAGGCAGTCGTCGACGGTGCTGCAGCCTGACCGGCCGATCGCCATAACGAACGCGCTGTAATCGCGCTCATCCGCATCGGTCCAGCGATCGGAGCGGACCACATAGTCGCCGCCGCCGCTCGGCGCAGCCGTCCGCGCAGCGGCCGGCCATATCCCCGATGCCACGCATGCCAGCACGAGCACAGTCAGGAAAGAACCTCGATGAACCGCAGACACCGGTACTTGCCTCCATCGCCCGCGCTGCCTGAACTGCCGAGACCCCGCTGCGGTTGCGTTGGGCGCGCGCATAATTTGCCAATTAATGCTGAATCTGCCGGAGGTTGGCTTTGGATTTCCCGGGCTGCAGGTCCCGCGCCGGGCAACCGTGCTCAATAGGCCTCCGCCTCCAAGTTCTGACCACCGTAGTCGTCGATGTAGACCAGAACGCTATAACCGGGCGCCAACTCGACGCTGCCGGCGGCGTCATGCAGGATCAGCCCATTGTTCATGATGGTGGCGGTGTACTTGTCGTATCCGAATTTCGGCACCAATCCCTTGTAGTTGTCGCGAATCAGCGTGAACAGCGTCCGCGCGTTTTCCAGGGACAGCCGCACGCACCCTGCGCTGGCGCGCATCCCCAACAGGCCGGCGGCATCGTCGCTCGCGGCGTGAATGGCAAGGCCGGTTTGGACCCCGTGGTCCTTCCAATTGAAGAACATCGCGTACGGCATCGACTCGTTCCATTGGACGGAACGGTAGCTCTCGTACATTCGCTTGGGATCGAGTTCGTAATAGCCGCTCGGGGTGGTGGTGGGGAGCTGGATCCCGACGGCATCCGCTTCCATCGTCTCGCGGCCGGTTGAGACCGGCCAATCATACAGCGGCAAGAGATCGTCACCGGCTTTCTGGAAGACGAACATGCGCTGCGCCCAAGGTCCGGCTTCCGCCTTGCTGACGTAGACGAACAGCCCGAAATTCTGAAGCATTTCCGGCGAAAGGCTGTCGCGCAGCCGCTGCTCCACGCTCTGTTCCAGGCCGGATGGCGCAGGCGCACCCGCGACGCTGTCGGCCAAAGAGGAGCCCGCCGGGGTGCTGCTGAAGGTGCCGTTAACTCTTTGAACAGGTCGGCCGACGGGAGCGGCGGGGCTGTTTGCGCTGTTCCAGGCGATGTTCGTCCCTGGCACAGGTGCGGGGGGCGCGACGCGGGCAGGGCTCGCACTGGCCGCCGGCGTAAGCGCGGTCCATACTGCGAGCGCGATCCAACTGCTGCGTTCGATTCCCCTAAACATCTGCCATGCTCGCGGCTGCCCCGTCACTTCAGCACTGGAACGCAAAAACCGGGCCCATGTTCCAGAGCAAGGCCCAAGGCAGCATTCCCCGACAACGTGCTTAAGCATATTTATGTTAATCAGGGCTGCCCTTCAAGGCCGCGCCGCGGCGTCCGGACCGACTCAACCGCCCCGGCAGCCTCGTGAACAGCGCCTGGTGTGTCCTCCAGGTCGTCCTTAATTTTGGGCGCTGCACCCGCACCAACAGCATGCAGGACAGAATTCGAATCGCATCGACGACCGAGCAGGGCTCCGTTCTGTGGCGACCTTGACACTTTGCGGATTGCCATTCAGACGGTGAATTTGCATCCCCAAGCGGACCTCCCTTGAATCAGGCCTTCTTCCCGCATCACAGCCGACGCGGAACGCCAGACTCTCCCAAGCAGATGATCGGAGCCTCCATCCCCCGCTCCGGCCATTCGTTCCTGCACAATTTGATCACGAAGTATTTTGGTGAGGAGCTTTTCTACTGCGAGTTTTATACGCCGCCATGGTGCTGCAAGACGATTCCCTGCACGCGGCGCGGAACGCACACGCTCACGTTTCAAAAAAACCACGACCGGGATTCTGCGCTGCGAACCGATCTCCATGAGGCATTATATGTTGTGCAATACCGGCACCCGGTGCCGGAGGTCCTTTCGGATTACGAACTTGAGTTGCGCGACACGCTGCAGCGCCCGGTCCTCAAATACCGGCAAAGCGAACAACATTACGTCGCCTGGCTGGCGCACAAGGCGATCTACTACCGAAAGTTCCACGAGAAATGGTTTCGCTCTCGTTTTCCGAACGCAGCGTACCTGAACTATGACGACTTTGCCGCCGACCCGGCGGCCGCTCTGCGCCCTATCATCGGTTGGGCGGCGGGCAACGTCGATGAAGAACGGCTGGCGCGGGTCATCGAGCAGGAAGGCTCGACACGGGCGGGTGGATTACCCACCTCCTCAAAAGTTTTCACGCCCCGGCGGGTCGAGGAAAGCCGCTACTTCAAGCCCGCGTTGCTGGGCCCGTTCGAAGCCTACGTTCTCGATCGTTGTCCGAATTTTGGGTTTCAACCGATGCTTGAGGGCACTTATCAGAACAGCGTCCTCCATGGACTCATCCTTTTAAACGATTCGCAGGAGCCGCTGCCCCGCGGATTTCGCGACCGCCTGTCAGCTGCTGCCGAGCTTGCCGCAGAGCATCCGGATGTTCAGATTCGCCTGGCGCAACGCGAGATAAACAAGGGCGAGTTCGATTCTGCCGTCGGGCGCCTGGAAAAGCTCATCGAGCAGCATCCATTCTACGCGCCCGGATACCGCGTTCTCTTCACGGCCTGCAGAAAGGGCGAGAGGCCGGTGCCGGAATCGATACTTGGCGCAAACGCCCTGCTGGGCTGTCTTGCCAATGCCGATCTGCTGACCGAATTGGGTGCGGCGTTCCAAAGCAAAGGTTTGGTGGTCTATGCCGTGGCCGCACTTTCCATGGCTGTTGTGCTCGCGCCCGACAATCGGCGCGCCAATCATGTCCTAGCCGCTGTTTTGTCCAGCGAGCGACGGTGGCCGCAGGCCCGGGTCTACGCCCAGCAGGCGACGCTGCTCGCCCCTGAAAACGAAGCGAGCGCCCGGTTGCTTGCGGAGATCACGAAGCGGCTCCCCCGACGGGGCGGGGCGGGGGGCCCGGGGTCGGGCGCCGCGGGGACCCC
>DIZC01000089.1:8160-8374 GCA_002429315.1 Alphaproteobacteria bacterium UBA6038 | reverse complement strand
GTCGGCAGCGTCAGATGTATATAAGAGACAGCGCGTAGAATTTCAGCGCATTGCCGCCGCTGGTGGTTTCCGGATTGCCGAACATGATGCCGATCTTCATCCGGATCTGGTTGATGAAGATGACGATGGTGTTCGACTTGGAAATCGAGCCGGTGAGCTTGCGCAGCGCCTGACTCATCAGGCGCGCCTGCAGTCCGGGCAGCTGGTCGCCCAT
>DIZC01000089.1:0-7984 GCA_002429315.1 Alphaproteobacteria bacterium UBA6038 | reverse complement strand
TCGCCGGTATCGGGCTGCGAGATCAGCAGCTCGTCCACGTCCACGCCCAGCTTGCGGGCATAGATGGGATCGAGCGCGTGCTCGGCATCGATGTAGGCGGCGATGCCGCCCTTCTTCTGCGCTTCCGCCACCGCGTGCAGCGCCAAGGTCGTCTTGCCGGACGATTCGGGCCCATAGATCTCGATGACCCGGCCGCGCGGCAGCCCGCCGATGCCGAGCGCGATATCCAGTCCCAGGGAACCGGTGGAAACCGTGTCGGCCTCGGTCACCGGCTCGCGGCTTCCCAGCTTCATCACCGAGCCCTTGCCGAAGGCCCGGTCGATCTGGGAGAGCGCCGCGTCCAGCGCGCGCTTCCGCTCCGACGATTCCTCCTTGCCGACAACCCGCAAAAGTGCCTCTTTCATCATCGTTCGCCTCCTTATTTCACAGCGGCTCCCGAATCCCAAGAGAAGCCGCCCGGGTGCAACTGTGCATGTTTCGTTCTTGAATGCAAGAGGAGATCAAGTTATTGTTTTTTCAAGGTTATCTGGAACAGTTCGGCGAATGTTCCGAAGAACAGACACAGACACGGCGGGATAGTATACATGACTCAGCAAGCCTCGTATGATTCGCCGGGACAGGCCGACGCAAGAAAATTTCAGACTGAGATTACCCCGGGCGATGATCGAGACCGGGGTGGTCGCTTGGCGCGAGACAGCCGGTGACGAGTACCCGGAATGCTCACTCACGAATGACGAGGTGGTGGCAGCGATTTACGTGGCTATGCGTAGAAGCCATCCAAATCGTCCCTGAGCTTTGTAAGCTGGTCTCGCAACGCCTTCAGGTCCGCTTTGGAATATCCATCTACTTCCCCGGCCTTCGGCTCTTTTTTCTTGAGCGGCACGCGCCATAACTCCGGCCCGGCTGTGGTTTTTACATACGACCAGACACCATGAGAAATTTCGTTGCGTTTTGTGGCCGCCCGTTTCACTCGCCCCAATAGCGCCTTCAGCCTTTTTGCCTTGGCACCATCCGGCGGCAGCTTAACAAGCGCCAGCGACTCAATCATTTCGCGACGGGCCCGATGGTTTTGTTGGGAGTAATAGATCGCGTAGCTATGCTTCCATGTCCCGCCGAGCAAATCCCAAAACACCCGCCATAGCGCGACCTCGATTTCGTCCCATTCGATGTTGATCGCGCCCACGATTGAGAGCAATTCTGTGTCACGTAGAATCTCATCGATTTCCGGTCGCGCCATGATGAAAACAGCCCCAGCCAAAAAGAAGCCGAAGGCTAAACCGAAAGAGCCGTTGCCTGAACTGGATTCCGAAGCATGGCGGAAATTCGAGTCGCTAGTGAAATCGGCCGCGAAGATGGGGCATAAGCCACACAGCGGCAAGCCGAAACGCGGCGGAACCGATACCGGCAACGGCTAGGGGAGCGAACGATGGCCCAGCACACGGGAACGGTGGAATACGAATTCGGTGGCAAGACGTACGCTGGCTCCTACGTCATCGATGAGAATAGCATAAGGGTGACAAGCGAAATTGGCTCGCTGACAAGGGCCCGCGACGGAAACGACCCGTTTGGATGGACACGAATTATGATGGCTGAAATTGTGGGCGCCGCTTTTCGTGATCGCCGACTTTTGGACACCCACTCCGGCGAATTAGGACAGCCACAAAGATGGGCATAGACCGCATGAGCGAACCAAACGACGCTAGGCAGCGGCACGGTGTTCAAGTCGCTCCCTGAGATTCTCCGGTACGCGGAACACAGACATAACGCCATTTTTGGTCTTTTTTAGAAACCCCATCCGGGCGAGCGATTCGAGGTCAGATCGCGCTGTGAGATAGCTAACTCCGTGTATCTCCAAATGGGAGGCAATAGTGTACCGGCTTGCTGAATGTTTCAGCGCGTGTTGAATGAGCGTTAGCTGCCTGCGGTTTAGCTGACTTTCCAATGCGCCAAGGGCTTTGCCAAGCGCCTTCAGTTCCTTTGATTTCGCAACAAGATATTTCTGAAGTTCATCGATGGAAGTTTCGATAACCTCAAGCTGATGATCGATGAAATAGGTTACATCGCCTTCGTCCGTTTCCGTGTACAGGAAAGCGGTTCCATACTTCACTGGAGCGCGGCGGATTACTGCCGAAATCGACACGAATTCCAGCAACCAATATCCATGACGCAGCACACACCAATAGAAAAGGGCCCTAGCGCAGCGGCCATTGCCATCCCAAAACGGATGGTCGTATGCGAGCAAAAAATGCAATAGGATTGCCCTGATGATGGGGTGCAGAAATTCTCCGTCCTTTTCAGACGGTGCGTTGGCGAACTCGCAGAGCTTATTGAGGCGTCCATTCAATTGGTTGGCCGGCGGCGGCTGATGCAACGTCTCGTCGGTTATGGAATCAACGACACGTACATCATCATTGGCGCTGCGAAGAACGCCAACCATTTCCGGACGCTCTAACGTGTCTTTGGTAAGAATGCGGTGGATTTCGAAAATTCGCGCGGGCGTGAGGGGCTCGCCGCAATGTTCGCGAACGAAGCTCATGGCTTCATAGTTATTGAGCACCATGCGTTCATCCAAGGTTTTAGGTGCGCGTCCCTCTTCGATCATTTTTTTGGCCACCTCTCGCGTGGTGGCCGCACCCTCCAGCGCAGAACTTGAGAAAGGTTCTTCGATTAGGGATTTTTGGAGATAAATATCTCTGCCTTCGGCAGTGGCCGAAGCGCCCGACATGCCGATTATCCCGCGTGCGTTGCTGTCAATCTCGTGAAGGGTCCGCTGAAACTCTGGGCGCGGCACATAGCTAAACCTTCTACCGTTCTTGTCTTTGAATGGTAGTGGCTTCGCCGTAAACCGCCTGTTCAGTTTGGTAAGCGCCCACACGTGCTTCGGCGTAAGCGGCTTCGGCGCAGGGCGAAAGCGTACTTTATCCCAATGATCATACGTGGTTGTGCGCTGGTACGCGCGCCGCAGCTCATCAAACTTTTGTGGGCTCTTTACCATCTCATTAAAGATGGCATCCGCATCCGGGGGCACTGGCGGTAGCTTCATTTTTATACCCTATAAAATTGGAGCATTTAAGAGGCCGAAACCCGTGTAATTTCAGTGACTTACCTTTTTATCCCTTATTAAGAGAGCCGAAGCCACTGATTCGCGATGTTGTGGTCGCCATATACTTTACACACTATAAATTTATGCACTAGAAAATCAAGTGCGGATTCGCTGACGTGCTCGCCAGCGCAAGAACGCTTGCGCCCTCTGCTTACGGGTGACGGGCTTCGTTAGTCCTCCGATAGGTGAGGCGCTTACCCACGATGCCCTTAAGGGCCTTGATGGTGCGGTCCTCATCCTCAACCCCGCAAGCCGAACGGTTGCTGTAGCGGAAATCAAATTCTGCGAGGTAACGGTGTAGGTGCTGTTCCGAGCAGTGCTGATAGACGCCCTTCATGCCGCGCTTGAAGATGCTGAAATAGCCTTCAATCGTGTTCGTATGGGCGTAGTCGCGGACCCATTCCTGTTGCGAGTGATTGACCGTGAAATGCGCCTTGTAGTGTGCGCCGGGAGCGCCATAGACCGGCGCTTCATCCGTCATAAGCTCTGACTTGCGGTCTACGTTCGTGAACAGGATGTTGAAGATGGTTTCCTTGTTCACGGCTGTCCACCTTGAACGAGCGCACGGCTCCGCCACGCTCTACCAGAGAGACGCTCTTGCGCTGTGTCTGATAGCGAGCGCGCGGCTGAACCCAGCCGAAGCCGGTTACGAATGTGGACTTGCCAATCGGGCGACCGTCGCGTTTTCCAAGGTAGGTTTCATCCGCTTCCACGATCTTGCCGAGGCCGCCCAAAGGTGCGGCGCTCTTTCCGGGCATCATGGCTTCGCGCAAGCGGTGCATCATGAACCAAGCGGACTTGTAGGTAATGCCGAGCATGCGGTGTGCCTGATGGGCGCTCACGCCCTTCTTAGAGGCGCAGAGCAGGGCAGCGGCCATAAGCCACTTGTTCAGAGGGATATGGGAGCGCTCGAAAACCGTGCCGACCGTGACGGTGAATTGCCTGCGGCAGGCGTTGCACTGGTAATAGCCGGGGCGGGTCGCGAGGGGGCTGTTGTCCTCTGTAACCCCGCAATAGCCGCACACCGGACCATCGGGCCAAAGCAGCTTTTCCAGCCACTCGCGGGCCTTCGCCGGATCGTGGAACAGTTTGTTCTCCCAAGCAGCCTTAGCCATGACCTATCTCCTTGATCGGAAATATAGGTCAGGCCGCTTGCTGAGTCAAGTATACAATCGTCTTAGATTCGCGATTATCCCCCACGGCAAGTACCCGGCGGGGGCAATTAAATGTCGCTTCTGCCCTATTGGGATTTTACAGCCCATGATCCTCAGCCAACCTATCTCGGCAATACCGAGAGGGACGCCATGAGGATTCCGGAAGAGGCTAGACGCTGTGTCGTATTCATAGGTGGCCTTCTGCCAAATGGGACGTTCGTTCCGTTTGGAACCGCTTTCTTGGCCGCGGTTCCGACTGCGCCTTCGGTCGGCTTCAAATACCTGGTGACGGCCAAACACGTCGTTAGAGATATCGAAGACTCAAAACTACCGATGGCCTTACGAGTAAATTTAAAGGCTGGTGGTGCGGCCGCTGGGCGTTTTGAGCCGACGTGGTTCTCACATCCGACGATCCCCGATTTGGACCTGCTAATCTCGCCATTGGATTTGGATAACAACACATTTGACGCAGTGCACATTCAATCCGACGAATATTTCCTCACCGATGAGTTTATAGCAGCACACGACATCGGGGCCGGTGATGAGGTTTTTGTAACGGGACTTCTCACGAGGCACTTCGGTCGGGACAGGAATATTCCGATTGTTCGGATGGGCAATATCGCTGCTATGCCAGACGAACCTATAGACCTCGGCGAGGGCCATGGCAGTCACGAATTGTACCTTATCGAAAGTCGGTCCATCGGCGGACTAAGCGGATCGCCCGTACACCTGCAAGTTCCGCTGTGGAGAAACTACCAAGGGAAAATCACCCCAATGACCGGACACCCGGCGATTCTATTGTTGGGTATGAACATCGGCCTGTTTGAGACCCGCGCTCACGCTGATCGTGCGCCGGGAGAACTGCCACCACGAGAAGCTTTTCTGGAAACAATGAGCGCGGGCATCGCCGTTGTTATTCCAGCGAAGCGCATTCTTGAGGCGCTTGACCATCCCGATCAGTTGCAACGGAGGCACGACTACATGGAGAAGCGAAAGAAACGGGACACCGGCTTTGTCCCTACCTCTGCCGGGGCCAATTTCTCTGCGGTAACGGCAATTGGAGTTGAACCGGAAAGCGATAATCCGACCCATAAAGAGGATTTCACGCGTCTGCTAAACGCGGCAGCACGAAAGCGGCCACAAGGCGATCAAACATAGCGCGGTGTGAATGCCGCCAATTGCGGCGATAGGAAAACTCGGAGACGTATTTCCAAAGATGCTTGCTGGAAACGTGAACATGAGTACCTCGAATGGATCGCTTCAAGTGCGACCAATGGCCTTCAATCGTGTTGGTGTGGTGAATGCCGCGAACCCATTCCTCCATGGAATGATTAACGCGCCCGTGAAAGCGAAACGAGCGGCGAAGGTCGCTATAGGCTCCCGCTTCGTCAGTCGAAATGACGGCTTCCGGATGGACATGCCGAAGGATTATCGGCTCCAGCGTGAATTGTTCCACATCGCTCACGGGACCGGCGATAATGCGCCCGCCGCGCTCCACCATACCCATGACGACCGTTTTGTTCGTGCCGCGCCGCGCGCGTTCCTGACGCTTCTGGCGACCGCCTAGACTGTCCGCCAGATCTCGCTGTACGGACCCAATGATAAACGCAACTTTTCGCCAGTTGTCGCGCGCCACATTGAGGATTGCGTCATCAATAGTTGTCATGACAATTCAGGATACCGCAAAAAGACCACCCTCAGCGAAACGTGCTTACGCGTCGCACAGGTTAGTCTGTGGGAGATCATCCAGGAAGACATGAAGACAGCGATGCACATTGGTGTTGCGGAAGCGCGGGCGCATTTCGCGAAACTGCTCAGTGCTATTGAGCACGGGCGTTCATGCGTCATCACCAGACGCGGCAAGCCGATGCTGCGCTTGTGCCGGTTGTCGCGCACGAGCGATGCGAGCCTCAGCAATCCTCGCTGCCGCTTGTCGGGTCGGGACGTGGTTTGTGGGGAAACGATAGCAGCGCGACCATTGCTAAGTTGCGCGACGAGTTCGAGCGATAGCCCCTTCCGGCGCTTCGCGCCACCTCCCCCGCAAGCGGGGGAGGAAAGCGACGGCGGATGTCGCGGCTAGGGTTTGCGGAATTTCAGGATGAACTGGTCGGTGGCGAAGTGGAGCTCGAAGATCTTCTTCGTGTGATCGTCGCCCGTGTTGCGTAGCGCGTCGCTTTCGCCGTCGAGCTTGAATCCCGCCGCCGTTACTTCGTCGATCACCGTCTTGTTCTCGATGCGATGCAGCGTCGGTGATTGCGTGGCGCCCGCGCCGGCCGCCGCAGCGTGATCGACGATGACGTAGGTGCCGCCGGATTTGAGCGAATCGAACACCGTCTTGTTGAACGCCGCCATGTCCACGTTCGCATATTTCGGCACGTGCAGATCGTGGTAATTGTCGGTGGTCCAGAACACGTCCACCTTCTCCGGCAGATGGAATTGGCCGAGTGGCGTCAGATCGACGGTGACGTTGTGCAGGTTCGCCACCGCCTTTTTGGTGTTGTCGACATTGTCCTTGCCCCAGGTGGTGGTCTCCAGCGCGTAGACCTTGCCTTTGGGCCCGACGATGTCGCTCAGCATGCGCGTGTAGTAGCCGCCGCCCGGCAGATACTCGGCGACCGTCTCGCCCGGCTTCACGCCGGCAAAGGCGAGCACCTGGACCGGCTTGCGCACGGCATCGAATTTTCTGTCGTCGGCCGGGCGGGTGGAATCCGCCACCGCCTTGGCGATGCTGTCAGATGCAGCCCAAGCCGCCATCGGCGAGATTGCAACGATGCAAAAGCAGACGAGCGCGGCCAGCGAGCGATTTTTCATGAGAGCCCCCAATAGAGGCCGCGAGCTTAGCGCCCGCCCCAAAGGCGGGGATACACAATCGCGTTAGGAGGTGGGCGTGCCCGACAGCACGTCCTTCACCTTGGCCGCAAGCTGCTTGAGGCCGAACGGCTTGGGCAGGAAGTGCAGGTCTTCGGCTTTCTCGTCGTTGCGCCGGAAGGCCTCTTCGGCGTAGCCGGACATGAAGATCACCTGAATTTCAGGCCTCAGGCGCTTGACGGCGCGCACCAGGGTCGGCCCATCCATGCTCGGCATCACCACGTCGGTGATCAGCAGGTGAATGTCGCCGGCGCTGCCTTTCACGATGGCCAGCGCCTGCTCGCCGCCGGAGGCTTCGAGCACGCGATAGCCGCGCTGCTTGAGCGCGCGGGCGGCGAAGCTGCGCACCGCCTCTTCGTCTTCGACCAGCAGGATGGTCTCCTGTCCGGTGATGTCGCGCGCCGGCGGGGCTTCGGACTTTGCCTCTACCTCGCCGCGAAAACGCGGCAGATAGATGCTGAAGGTGGCACCGCGGCCGACTTCGCTGTCGACCGTGATGAAGCCGCCGGTCTGCTTGACGATGCCGTAGACGGTCGAGAGCCCTAGCCCTCTGCCCTGACCCACCGGCTTGGTGGTGAAGAAAGGCTCGAAGATCCGGCCCAGATGCGCTGGCACGAGACACACTCGCCGCAGGGCTCGCCGTCGTCGCGCTTGTTCTCGCAGTTGAGCGCCATGGCCAGCACGCGCGCGAGGGTCGTCTTCCCCACCCCGCGCGGACCGCACAGGAGATAACCGTGCGCGACTCTTCCTCTGGCGATGGCGCCCCGCAGCGTATTGGAAACGTGCGACTGGACGGCGACGTCAGCGAAGGTCTTTGGGCGGTATTTGCGGGCTAGTGCGAGAGACATTGCGAGGCGGG
>DIZC01000086.1:48876-65872 GCA_002429315.1 Alphaproteobacteria bacterium UBA6038 | reverse complement strand
GTGTATAAGAGACAGGCTACGAAGACCCCGATCTGCCGGATCAGAGCCTGTCGAGCGAAGCCGCGCGTTCGGCCGCCGCACAGATCACCGCAGCCATTCGGGCCGGGCAACCGCAGCAAGGCGATGCGGCCGTCCAGGCATTGGCGGCAGCCGGCACCGCTCCATCGACCGACATTGCTCGCCTGTATCAACGTGTCGCGGCTTCCTACATGGCGGTGGGCCAGGCCTACGAGGCGTTCGACGTGGCGCTGCGCCCGGCCGGCACGGATCGCGCACGCGCGCCGATGCTCGACTGGTGGGCGGGACTCGCCGCCTATCGCATGGGCAAGTACGACGTCGCCGCCAGCCGCTTCGAGACACTGGCGCAGAACGGCGCCATCCCGAACTGGGTCCGTGGCGGCGCCGCGTTCTGGGCGGCACGCGCCGACATGCAGAACGGCAATCCGGTTCGCGTGGTCACGTTGCTCGATTATGCCGCGCGCCAGCAGCCCACTTTCTACGGCATGCTAGCCGAGAAACTGCTCGGCCAGCAGAACACGACGAGTTTCTCCGAGCCGGTCGCCGATCCGGCGAGTTTGTCCGCGCTGCAGCAGGATCCCGCAGCGCACCGCGCGGTCGCGCTGTGGCAGGCCGGCCAGGGCGAGTTCGTCCATGACGAGATGGTCCGGGCGCTCGCCAATCTGGACATGCGCTACGGCGAAACCTACGCCGCAGTCGCCCATCAGATGAGTTTTGCCGATCTCGAATTGCGCGTCAGCGAAGTGCTGGCGTCGCACGGCCGTTATCTCACCGGACTCTTCCCGGTGCCGAGTTATGGCCCCGCCGACGGCTATCGCCTGGACAAGGCGTTGGTGCTGGCGTTCACCCGCACCGAAAGCAAATTCCAGCCGGCCGCACTTTCCCCGATGGGCGCCCGCGGGCTAATGCAGCTGATGCCGGCGACCGCGGCGCAAATGGCGGGCGGACAGCCGAGCCAGAGCCAGCTCTGCGATCCGTCCTACAACATGAATCTCGGACAGAAATATCTGGAAGGGCTGCTCGCGATGGCGGGCGGCGGCGTGTTGCAGCTCGCCGCGTCGTACAATGCCGGCCCCGGCAATGTGATGCACTGGATGGCGGGCAAGGACGATCCGCTGATGTTCATCGAAACCATGCCGCCGCAGGAGACCCGCTCCTACGTCAAGCGCGTCATGACCTATTACTGGATGTATAGCCGCATCGCCGGCAAGTCCTCCAGCTCGCTGGAAGACACCGCGCGGGGTTATTGGCCGCGCTATCAGGCGACGTACAGCGCGCCCACCGCCACTGCGCCCGCCGTGCAGCCGATCCACCTGATCCCGCCGCCCGGCGTTGCAGCGGCACCGCAGCAGCAGGAAGCCGCGAAGACGCTGCTCGTCAGCGATGCCTCAACACCGCATTGACGAGACGCGGGCGTTCGTCCCCGTCCGCATTGCGGTGATGACCGTCTCCGATACGCGAGACGAAACCAACGACACCTCCGGCGACACGCTGGAAGCGCGCGTCAAGGAGGCGGGGCACGTCGTCGCCGCGCGGCTGATCGTGAAGGACGATCGCGCGCAGATCGCCGCGCAGCTGCGCCGCTGGATCGCCGATCCCGAAATCGATGCGGTGATCTCCACCGGCGGCACCGGATTGACGGGCCGCGACGTCACCGTAGAAGCGTTCAAATCGGTGTTCGAAAAAGAGATCGACGGCTTCTCGGTTCTCTTCCACCAGCTTTCCTACGAAAAAGTCGGCACCTCCACGATCCAGTCCCGCGCCTGCGCCGGCGTGGCCAAAGGCACTTACCTGTTCGCCCTGCCCGGCTCGCCCGGCGCGGTGAAGGACGGCTGGGACGGCATCCTCAAATGGCAACTCGATATCCGCCACCGCCCCTGCAACTTCGTCGAAATCATGCCGCGCCTGACCGAGCGATAATTACGGGGCGCGTCTATTCTTCCGGGCGCGGCAAATGGCGCTTTAGGTCCATGGAGTCATGGAGGATGCGGATAATCTCGATCCTCTGCTGTTGCTCAGCGACGCGAAACAGCAGGAAATGACGCGCGCGACGACCGTGCCGCGCCACGTGCAGCGTCAAAAATCCTGGCTCCGCATCGTTCCTTGCTCTGACACCGCGGATGTTCGGTCCCTGACCCAACTCGCGAATGGCAGCGCGGACAATCTTTTCGTACGCCTCCGCCTGCGCCGGTCCAAATTGGTTTTCGGTCCAAGCCAATATTTGTGCAAAATCGGTGTCGGCTGTATCGGACAGCCGCACCAGCCACGAGCCGGTCACTCGGCCGCCCGCCGCTTTCCTCGGATCACGTCATCCGCAACTGTCTTAAGATGTCGGTCCAAGTCATCGAAGCTGTCGAAGTCACGATACCGGCCTGCTTCAAGATCGTCGATCCCGACCTGAGCTGCCTCGCGCAAGGCCTTCAACTTGGCTTTCTCCTCTGCTGACCGAAGCTCTATCAGGCGTAGGCCTTCGCGCAGGACCTCGCTGGCGTTCTGATACTGGCCGGACGAGACAAGCCGCTCGATCATCTTGGCTTGGCGCTGCGTCACCACGACATTTTTCGTTGGCATGCGGTCCTCCTCAAATGGCATATTATGCCAATGCTGTGTCCCTGCCAATTGGCAATGGATGTGGCAAGTCGCGGCGGTCGCCGCTAAACTCGGCCGTATCGCAAAGGAGGTGCGGCATGGGCGTGGCGGTGATTGTGGGGACGGCGAAGGGCGCGGCGATCCTGAAGAGCAAGGATCGCAAGACCTGGGACATGAGCTTTGCGTTGCGGGGCTGGCCGGTGACGGCCTCGGCGCGCGACGACACCGGTCGCACCTACATCGCCGTGAACAGTCCCAATTTCGGGGTTGCACTGTTTGCGAGCGACGACGATCTGACAACCTGGAAGCAACTGGACGCCGCGCCGCGCTACCGCCCCGAGGATCGCGGTAATCCGGAGCATCATCGCCTCGTCGCCAAGATGGATTTCGAAGGCAAGCTGAAAGGCGGGGGCCGCTTCGTCGATCAGATCTGGACTCTGCATCCGGCGCACGGCGCGCTCTACGCCGGGGTGTCGGAAGCGGGCCTGTTCGTCAGCCGCGATCGCGGCGAGTCCTGGCAGCCGATCGACGGCTTCAACGAGCAGCCGGGCCGCGAAAGCTGGGCGCCCGGATTCGGCGGTCTCGGTCTGCACACCATTCTCACCGATGCGAAAAATCCGAACCGGATGTGGGTCGGGGTGTCGGCGGCCGGATTCTTCCGCACCGATGACGGCGGCAGGACGTGGTCGCGCAAGGACGACAATGTGCACAGCTTCGGCGGCAATTGCGTGCACCACGTGGCGCACGATCCGGAGAACGCGTCCGTGCTCTTCCGGCAGGAGCATTTCGGCGTCTATCGCAGCGACGATGGCGGCGACACCTGGCGCGTCATGGAAGACGGCCTGCCCGTCGCTGAAATGAGCGATGGCCACCGCTGCTCGTTCGGCTTTCCCATGATTCACGACCGCAAAGCCGACGCCAGTTTCGTGGTGCCGCTCGACGGCGACAATTTCCGCTTTCCGCGCGGCGGACAGCTTGCCGTCTATCGTTCGACCGACGGCAGCAGCTGGCATCCGCTCACCAATGGACTGCCGGGCAACTGCTTTGCCGGCGTGCTGCGCGGCTCGATGGCGGGCGATCAGCAGGGCGGAATCTATTTCGGCACCACCGCCGGCGCCATCTACGCGAGCGCCGATCTGGGCGAGAGCTGGACCGAGATTGCCAGCGACCTGCCCCGCATCATGAGCGTGGAGGCTTACGTCACGTGACCGTGCGCGTGCAGCTGCCGCCGCTGTTGCGCAACATGATGGGGGGAGAACGCTGGCTGGAAGCCGACGGCAATTCGGTTGCCGCGGTGCTGAGCGATCTCGGCCGCAAGCACCCTCCCCTCGCCCTGCATTTCTTCGATGAGCAAGGCGCGGTGCGTCACAACATCGTGTGTATCCACGACGGCACGCTGGTGCGCGCGCACGAAGCCGGTGTCCATCAATTGCACGCTGGCGACGAGCTCATCCTCACCAACGCGCTGGCCGGCGGCTGAGCTCTCGCTACGCCGGCTGCTCGGGTACCTTGAAGCCCAGATAGGTTCCAGCGCTGATGCCAAGTACGGCCAGCACCAGAGCATCAAGTTTCGGCATCGCGCCGGACGTAAAGACCACGACCAGGAACGCCACACCAATGATGACAGTCCAAATCATGGACTGGAACCGGTGCAGGCTAATTCCGTCCACGTCGGTCAGGATGTCGTTGAAGAAGTTCTGTGAGGCGAGTTTCGCGGCCAGATCGTCACGATTTTTGATCATCTCTGCAGGGATCGGCTGACCGGCATCCTGCAGAGCTTTAATGGCCGTGAGTACCGCCTTGAACTTGTCTAAGGTCGTCTTGGGCGGATCGCCCGCGGCTGGCTGCTTCACTTGCTCTATGATCGTCGCGCCGAGTGCGGTGCCGGTGCCAATCCCCATGAGAATCAGGCTTTGCTCCGTCAGGATATTGCTTAGGTTGTCCAGGTGCCCGCCGAAAAATTTGCCGAGCGCGATGCAGACGAAGGAGCCGAGCACGATGCAGAACCACCAAGTCATCTGCGATTGCGCCAGGCTGTAAGGTCGCCGGTATTCGCCGTTCGGCGACGGTTTGGCGCCGCCGAAGTCGGTCGGTTCGGCGTCTCGAAGCATATCGCTGGATTTGCCGAGCCATATGGCAGCAGCGGCCATGATCGCCAAGGTCAGCAAGCCTGCTATCAGCGGCAAGTCGCGCATGGAATCCTCCTCGAACGTGCGGCCGTGGCCGCAAGGGACGTTGCGCGGAGAATGTCAGGGGAGCGGCGCTGGGCCGCGTGACGGCCGTCACGCCCGCCCGATTAATTTTCGGATAGTCTGTGCCAATGTCGCGGTTTGAGGTCCGCCGCCACATCCACGTCCGCCAGGATTGGCAGCAGATGGACGCGCCAATGCTTGGGCACGTTGGCAAGCGTGTCGGCGAGCGCGTGCGCGCTTGACCAGCGCACCTTGGCGAACAGGCGGAAGGCGTGCGCCGGCGTGCGCAAGCCGATCAGGTAATAGCCGCCATCGCGCGCCGGCCCGATCAGCAAATCGAAGCGTGCGGCGCTCCTCACCGCCGCACGCAGGATGGTCGGTGCAAGATCCGGAATGTCGCTTCCCACAATAACGGTGAACCCAGGTTGGCACTTCGCGGCCAATGCCATGCGACGGCCGAGATCGCCCCGCTGCTGGTCCCGCACCGGCGCCGCTGCGCGGACTGTGCTGCCGAATACGGCCGCGGAGGGCGCAGCGCAGATGGCAAGATCAATCCGTGCGGCTCTGGCGGCGGCGATCGTTCGCGCCAACGTGCGGCGATACCATTGCGCGGCTGCGATGCTGCCGATGTCGCGCGCCAGCCGCGACTTCACGGCTCCGGCAACCGGCGCCCTGGCAAAAATCAGCAGCGAAGCGGCGCGATTCAGGTCGGCAGGATTTCGTCGGCGTGATCGCTATCCGGATCGCCGGGATCGTCGCCGCCCTGGTCGTCCTGGCTCTGCGCCATCGGAGCGACCTTGTGCGGCGCGCGGGCCGGAGCTTCGTCGCCGTCGGGATTGACCGCAAAGGCGTCGTCGATGCCGCCCCATTGGTGAATGCTGGCTTTGCCCGCATTCGGCGCGATGGGGAGGCCGAACGGCGAGCTCGCCGGCTGACCGGCGGACGCAGGCCCCACAAGCAGCGCGGCCGAGGTAGCGGCCACTAGCGCAAACGCCACACGCGACATGAAATTGCTCCTTCGACACGACTCCAGCCGCAATCACTATAGCGCCTCAAGTGGTTATTGATAGGTTTATTTCAGTCGTAGAGGGCGGCAAGAACCCGCACCGGCACGCGCAAGGCGTAGAGAAGCAGGATGGCGAGGTTGCGGACGGCTCGCCGCACATAGCTTCGTTCGCGGAATCGCGCGGCGCTGGTGACGGCGCGCGCCTGCAGAAAGACAAGTCGGCGGCGCCCGATTCGGCGCACGATATCGACGTCCTCCATCAGCGGCATGGCGCGGTAGCCGCCAATCATTTGATAAAGCCGGCGGGGAATCAGCAGCCCCTGATCCCCGTACGGCAACGCGAGCAGGCGGCAGCGTAACCAGACCAGCGCTTCCAGAATGCGCGCCCGCCAGCGGCGGTCGTCGAGCGCGAAACGAAAGGCGGCGGCGCGCGGGTCCTCGAGCGTCGACTGCTCCAGGAAGGACGCAACCTCGCTCTCCCAACCCGGCGCCAGCATGGTGTCGGCGTGCAGGAACAGCAGCCAGTCGCTGCGCGCGGCCTCAGCGCCGGCGGCCAGTTGCGTTCCCCGGCCGGGTTCGGTTTCGACGATGCGGGCACCGGCGGCGTCGGCGATGGCTCGGGTGTCGTCGGTCGAGCCGCCGTCCGCCACGATCACTTCGCGGACCAATCCGCGCAGCACGGCCGGGATCAGCGATTCGAAGCATCGCGGCAGCCCGGCCGCGGCATTCCAGGTGGGAATGACGACTGAAATCATGCGGGCAGCATACAGCGGACACGGAGCGGTGTCCGCGTCGCCCGAATGCGAGCCGATCAGTTCGAGGATGCGCGGCGCTTCCCGAGAGCCGCCATCGACGGTAGGCTTTTCGCGCCTCGCTGAAGACCTGTCGCGATCCGCAAGAACCGTCTGGGAGAATTGCATGCGCCGTTCGTTGCTCCTTGTCGTTTCGCTCGCGCTGGCATTGCCGATGGCCCCCGCGATCGCGGCGCGGCTGCACTGGCCGCTGCCCGCCGACAGCCTCGCGCGCAATGGCGAGCCGCAAAGGTTGACCTCGCACGGCCGAACGGCGCAGCAGGAAATCATCGTTCCGCCGTTGCCCGACCGGGGCTTGCATCCCAAAGCGGCCCGGGGTCTCGCGCGCCGCTATTCCGGCACGCCGACGGATGTTCTGCGCTATCACAACGACAATTACCCCACCGGCTGGAATCCGCACGAAACCGATCTCACGCCCACCTCGGTGAAATCCGCGAGCTTCGGCCAGCTCACGACCTTGAACGTGGACGGCAACGTGCTTGCCGAACCGCTGGTGGTCTCGAATTTCCAGATGCCGGACGGCAGCACGCACAATGTGCTGGTGGTCGCCACCGGCCACAACACGGTCTACGCTTACGACGCGCAGACTTACGATGTTCTCTGGCAGCGCAATCTCGGCACGGCGCAATCCATTCAGGATGTCGGTTGCGGCGATATCCATCCGGAATACGGTATCTCGAGCACGCCGGTGATCGTCCGCAGCGGCAGCGCCGCCACCATTTACCTGGTCGCCGCCACGGAGCCGGCATCGCTTTCGTTCCACACCAAGATCCACGCGCTCAATCTCGCCACCGGCAAAGACATCCTGAAGCCGATCGAAATCCACCCGCAGGCGACGCTCGAGACCGGCGGGCAAATTCATTTCGATCCGCAGAACCAGTGGAACCGCACGGGCCTCGCCTATGCGAACGGCTCGATCTATGTCGGCATCGGCTCGCATTGCGACCACAATTCCGGAGGCATCTCCGGCTGGATGCTACGCTACGATTCCAACCTGCAGCTCACGGGCAAATTCAACACCATCGAAGCCGCGGCCGGCTACGAGCTCTCCAGCATCTGGATGAGCGGCTATTCGCCGGCCATCGATTTGAACGGCAAGGTGTTCGCCATCACCGGCAACGGCAACTACAGCCTGAAGGCGGGCCAGAAGGGCTATGGCGAAAGCGTGATCTCGCTGCCGGGCGATCTGGCAAAGACGTCGGTCGGCACCTTCACGCCGAGCAATTTCCAGCAGCTGAACAACGGCGACCAGGATCTCGGTTCCGGCGGCGCCATGCTGATTCCGGTGGTGACCGGCCAGACCGCGCCACCCCTGCTGGTCGGCATGGGCAAGGCGAGCACGCTCTATCTTCTCGATGCCGCAAAGCTCGGCGGGCTGGAGAGCAGCAGCAACAAGCCGCTGCAGAAATTCCAGGTGGGATCGGGATGCTGGTGCGGCGCGGCCTATTACGGCGCTGCGAGTGGCGGCATCGTCTACTATCAGGCCGGCGGCGACGTACTGCGCGCCTTCAGCGTCTCGACCGGCGCCACGCCCAAGCTCACCGACGTGGCGGACGGCACCAGCAGCGCGGGCTCCGGCGGCTCATTTCCCGTGGTTTCATCCAACGGCACCACGCTCAATACGGCGGTCGTCTGGCTGATCCGCCGCGGCAATCCAACCGAGCAGCTCGAGGCCTACGATGCCATCAAGCTGGGGGCGCCGCTGTTCCAGGCCAATGCCGGAAACTGGTCCAACGGCAGCCGCTCCTATCTGACGCCGCTCGTCGCCAACGGCCGCGTCTATGTCGGCGCGTACAAGACGGTGACGGTGTTCGGGCTGACCAACTGAGATTCACCGGTCCGTTCACCGCCGAAGCGTCAACCGCAATTCGCGCTGCATGTCAGGATCGCGCGCGATCGCCGCGCGAACCGCTGCGATGTTCGCGGGCTTGATTGCGGCGGCCGCGTAGTCCGGGCCGAGGCAGCCATTGCGGGACAGCGTGTCTCGAATGTTCGCAGCCGGTACGCGAGCCGATCTTTCCCTGACTGTAACGCCCTTTGAGGGGCGCGCGCGGCGCGGCGCTCATCTCGGTCCGGGGATTTCCTCCGACACGCCCACCCGATGCTTGAACACCAGTTCGCCGCCGAGCCATCCGGTGACGACCAGGATCAGCACCACGACAACCGAAAGCCACAACACCGTCGGATAATCCGTCGTGTCGCCGTCGCGGTAGCGCATCCAGAAGCTGATCAGCGAGAGGACCACCGCGGTCACGTTGCCGATCATGTGGTACCACGCGGTGCTGATGGCCCGGATCAACCGGTCGCCGAAGAAATCGGTGAGGCCCGCGAGCGCGGCCAGCGCCGCCATCACCAGCCCTGCGGCCAGCAGCCAGAACGATACGCGCGCCCAGAACGGATCGCTCGTGACGCGATAGGCGATGTCGGTGAGGAGCGTGCCCACGAAGAACGCGATCGGAAACGTCACCAGCATGGGGTGAAAAGGGTGGCCGGCAATTTGTGCGGCGCTTTTTGGGTTTGGCATGGCGTCCTCCGTATCTGCTGCCGATGCACTTTTTGACCAAAGCGGGGGACTATCCCGCGAATTGCCGCGGGAACCGCTTTTCCAGCCGCGTAATCACCCGACAGCCTACCGACAAGCGAAACGTGCTTTTTCATAAAATAGTTCCGGCCGACGCAACGCCGCCGGTTAACCGATCTAATCTCAGGCCGTCCGAGAACAGTCGTGTTGTGGGCTGCCTCAAGGGAAGAGTCTGCGCCCCTTCTGCGTCTAAGGGACATGGCGACGCGCGCCGCGTCGATGAAATTCCGTGGAAAGTTGCTCCGATGCTCAAAACCGCTGTTTCAGCCGCCCTGCTCAGTCTGTCCCTCGCCGGCGCCGCGGTGGCCCAGCCTGCTCCTTCTGCCGATTGGCAAAGAGCGCAGACGGTGCAGGTTGTGATGACAAACTATGCGTTCACGCCAAAGTCGCTTCGCCTCCGTCGTGGAATTCCTTACCGGCTGCACTTCGTGAACAGCGGCAGTTCCGGACACGACTTCACCGCCCCTGAATTCTTCTCCGCGGTCCTGATCGCACCCGACGATCGGGCGAAGGTGAACGGTGACGAAATCGAAGTGGCTGAGGGACAAGCCGTAGACGTGAAGATAGTCCCTGAGCGGCCAGGCGCGTACGCCTTTCATTGCTCCCACTTCCTACATTCCGTGTTCGGCATGACCGGCCAGGCCGTCGTCGAATAGCGCTCGAACGGCAGCAGAGGAGTCGCCGCTTACGTACGTCCGCTCCGGTGCGCCGCTTGCTGGATCCATCCGGGGGCCGTTCGCAAGCGCGCCGGTTTGTGAAGATGCAGCCCGGCGCCGCGTTGCCAGCTTTGCATGTCTGCGATCGTCCAGGTCCGAGCGCCGGGGCGGCTCTGCAGCGCGAAGTAGAGCCCAAGCAGGCTTCCCAGCTGGCCGGCTTCGGCAGGATCGTCGGGAACCACCGGCTCCTGGATCACGAACACGCCGTTGGGCCTGAGAGATCGGACGACCCGCAGCACCACGTCCCGGTTTGTCTGCTCATCCAGATGATGAGCCAGGTTCGACATGAGAACCAGGTCGTAGCGCTCTGCACCGAGATCGGTTTGGCGAACATCACCGACCATGTGGGTAAGCCGGCCCCCCAAACCTTCCTCGGCCAGCATTGGCGCAGCCGTTTCAACGGCCTCCGGCAGATCCAGGATTTCAGCGCGCAATCCTGGAACACGCCGGCACATCTCGGCGGCGAAATGGCCATGCGAACCACCGAGATCGAGCATCAGCGTTGACGACTTCGGCACCCGAATGCGCCATGCCACCTCGCGTCCTGCAATGCCCGCCAGCGCCCGCATGCTGCGGTGATAAAGTTCTCGTTCGCCATCCGACATCGTGCTGTGGAAATCGAGCGGCCGACCGCTACGGACAAAGTCCTCAAGCTCGGCCAGCCAGCGCCACTCGATTCTCTGCAGGAGAAGTTTGTCGCGGACGGAATTGCGGCTTCCACTCACCAGCCATTTTCGGCTTTTTATCGTGAGCGCATATTGTTCGTCCTTCACGCGGAGATAATTGCAGGCAGCAAGTGCCTTCAGCAGCAGGGCAGTGGCTTGCGGGTCGATATCGCAGCACGCCGCGACTGCCGCGGCGGAGAGCGGTTCGCGCGCCAGAGTATCGAAGATGCCGAGCTCCACGCCCGCCATGATCGACCGTGCAAGGGTAGCGGCGACGTGGGTCTCGATCAGCGGTACCGGAACCCAGCCGAGGCGCAGCGCCACCCACTCCACGAAACCTTCGGCGCGGGCCGCGAGTCTCATTGTGTAATCATGCGCGGGCAGGTGCAGCGGGCAATCGACAAGGCCATGCGCGGTCCTGGAACGAAGGGCAACGAGCGAAAATATTGCACCCAGTTTAGCTTTCTCGCCACAGCGATTCTGCGCTAGCGGTTTTCCGCTGCGCCCGCGCTGCCCAATGGAATCCGGCATCGGCGTGTGCAGACGGCCGACCGCACGCTATCGGCGCGCGCCGCCCGCGTGGGCTACAGAACAGACGAGAACGAGTGCGCCGGCCAAAGCGGCCGCCGCCATAGATGTCCGATGCATCGATTGCCCCTCGCTTGCGCGATCGGCACCCTATCCTTCTTAGTATTTTGTGCAATCCCGTCGGGTCGTGGTGCAGTTTTGCACCAATTGCCGCGGCCACGAAACGCGTGTCTGATCATCACTTCGCAACGGCGGGGGGATTTCACCCAGACCAATCCTCGGCCGGATCGCGCTGTTTGTCACCAAGTCCAGCATTGCGACTGGGCTTAAAATCATGAGGGGAAGTTATGCTGAAGATTCACGTGGTGACTGCGGCAGCGTTGCTGAGCGCAAGCGTTGCGGGGAGTGTTTTCGCGCCCGCCGTGCAGGCAAAGGGTTACAACGTGATTCACAGCTTTGCCGGAGCTCCGGCCGACGGCGACATGCCCAGGTCCGATGTCACGTTCGACGGCAGCGGCAATCTCTACGGCACCACGTATGGCGGTGGTACTTCGGACAATGGCACGGTTTTCAAGATCGCTCCGAACGGCACCGAGACGCTGCTTCATTCCTTCGACGGAGGCTCCGGTGGCGCCAATCCGGCGGCAGGCGTGACAATCGGCAATTCGACCGGCGATCTCTATGGCGTCACATTCGCGGGCGGCAGCGCCGGCTTTGGCATCATGTACAAGCTGACGGCCAGCGGCACTTTCACCGTGCTGCACACTTTCGCCGGTCAGCCCAATGACGGCCGCTATCCTCAGTGGCGGATGATTTCCGATGCGCGGGGAAATCTCTATGGAGTCAGCGAGGCTGGTGGATCGCTCGATCTGGGTACACTCTTCAAGTATGGGGCGGGCGGCACCTTCAAGATCCTGCACGCCTTCGACAGCACGGCCTACGCTCCAACGGGCCGCCTGGCTCGGGATCGCGCGGGCAACCTTTACGGCGTCACCGGCTTGGGCGGCAGTTCGACCTCGTGCAGCGGTCATAGCTGCGGTACGGTCTACAGGCTCTCCCCCGATGGCACGTTCGTCATCCTTTATTCATTCACGAACAACGACGATGGCCGCTACCCAGTAGGCGGCCTGGAGATAGACAGGGCTGGTAACCTGTACGGCACGGCTGGCTACGGCGGCGCAGGCGATTACGGCACCGTGTTCGAGCTGCCGCCAGGTGGGGATTTCACCACGCTTTACAGCTTCAACGGCACGAATGGCGCCAGTCCGGTTGGTGACGTATTGAGCTTGGGGACCGATCTTTACCTAGCGACATACGGCGGTGGCGCCAACGGCTACGGCACGGTGGTCAAGGTTTCTTCGGACGGAACCGGGACTGTTCTTCACAACTTCACCGGCGACCACGGCGGATCGTCGGCTGCTGGATTGGTCAAAGGGGAGCGCTTGCTCTACGGCACCGCCATTTCGGGGGGCGACAACAATCATGGCGTGGTGTTCAGTGTAAGAAAATAACTATCTCGCGCGCGCGCAAGCGAATCGCCCTCCAGAACGATACTGACTAGCACGATGTACTTGCCTGAGCCGATGTCTCCGCCAAAAGCGGACGTAGGGCGGCAGCGTCACCTCCCAGTACCCCGGTTTGGCCATCCGAATAAGGGTGCTCTTTTGTCTGGAGGAGGGCTCAGAAGGGCCCCGGAAGGCCCAGAGTGTGTTCTTGACATGTTCTCATCGGCGCCCTACATTCGTTCTCATGACGACGGTTCTGGACATCACCGCCGATCCGCGGCGGCTGAGAGGTCGAGGTGCGCGCTCCAATGCAGTCGGGCGCTACGAGCGCGAGACCCGCGTGCTGTTCGACGACGGCTGGAACGATCTCGGCGATACGGATGAACTGGCGCCGCTCAAGACCGAGGTGCTGATCGATTCCACCCGCACCATCATCGCCCGCAACAGCTCGCCCGACATCTCCTTTCAGCAGTCGATCAATCCTTATCGAGGCTGCGAGCACGGCTGCATCTACTGCTTTGCCCGGCCGACACATGCCTATCTCGGCTTCTCGCCCGGCGCCGATTTCGAATCCAAACTGTTTGCCAAGCCGGATGCCGCCAGGCTGCTGGCGAAGGAATTGTCGGCGCCGAACTATGTGCCCAAGGTGCTGGCCATCGGCACCAACACCGATCCCTATCAGCCGCTCGAAAAGAAGATGCGCATCATGCGCGGCATCCTCGAAGTGCTGCTCGAATTCCGCCACCCCGTCGGCATCGTCACCAAATCCGCCCTCATCCAGCGCGATCTCGACATCCTCAAACCCATGGCCGAATTGGGGCTGGTGCGCGTGGCGCTGTCCGTCACCACGCTCGACCGCAAGCTCGCGCGCGCGATGGAGCCGCGCGCCGCGACGCCGCCGCGACGGCTCGAAACCATTCGTGCGCTGAAGCAGGCAGGCGTCCCGGCGGCCGTGATGTTCGCGCCCGTCATCCCCGCGCTGAACGACGACGAGATGGAGAACGTGCTGGAAGCAGCCGTGGAAGCGGGCGCCGAAACCGCCGGCTACGTGCTGCTGCGCCTGCCGCTCGAGATCAAAGATCTGTTCCGCGAATGGCTGGAGGCGAACGTGCCGGATCGCGCCAGGCACGTGATGTCGCTGGTGCGCTCCATGCGTGGCGGCAAGGACTACGACAGCCAGTGGCACACCCGCATGCGCGGCACCGGGCCGTACGCCGAAATGATCGCGCGGCGCTTCCATTTGGCGGCGAAGCGGATGGGGCTGAACAAGGAGAGCCGCGACCGCGAGCTGGACCTGTCGAAATTCCGCCGGCCCACTCGGACCGGCGACCAGCTCGCCCTTCTATGAGGAGAATACATGGGGGGGGGACCCCACCCCCCCATTTTGACAAACAAATGCATCCGACGGGGTTGAGCCACAACATCTTGCGCTGAAGCGGAGGGACACAGATGCGAAGCGACGGATATCTCGACTACATCGAATTGCCGGCATCCGACATCGAGGCGCTGAAGCGCTTTTACGGCTCCGCTTTCGGCTGGACGTTCGTCGATTACGGCTCCGACTATGTGGAATTCACCAGTGGTGACCGGAAGGGCGGCTTCAACGCCGAGCGGAAAGTGATCGAAAGCGGCGGGCCTCTCATCGTCTTGTGGGCGAACGATCTCGATGCCCTCGAAGCCAAGGTCCGCTCTGCCGGGGCCGAAATCACCGAGCATCACGAATTTCCCGGCGGACGCCGCTTTCACTTCCGCGATCCCAACGGCAATGAGATTGCCGTCTGGTCCGACAAGTAGGGGGGAGGGGGGTGGTTGCGAGCGTAACTTCAACTTTCAAGATGTTGCGGCCGGAGGATGTGTGGCACCCACGGGTGGGAGCGCCGCTGGGCAACCGTAATCGCCTGAAGCACGGTCGCCAGACGAACGAATGCAAGGCGATCCGCCGCCGCATCGCCCAATGGCGCCGCAAAACCCGCGCGCTGCTGGCGCGCGCGAACGCCGAACTGCGGCTGCGCGAGCAAATGTGCATAAGTGGCGGCTGCGCCAGCCTGCCCGCTTTGCGTGCGCCTCTCGCCTGCCTAGGCTCCGCGCATGCCGCACTACATTTTCGAGTCGCGCGTGCTGAAGATGAGGCCGGGGCCCATCTGCGGCGTCGACGAAGCGGGCCGCGGCCCGCTGGCGGGCCCGGTGGTGGCAGCGGCCGTGATTTTCGAGCGCAAGCGCATCCCCAAGGGCATCAACGATTCGAAGCAGCTGACGCCGGAAGACCGCGAGGCGCTGTTGCCGCGCATTCTGGAGATGGCGGTGGCGGTCGGCGTCGGCGAAGCGAGCGTGGACGAAATCGATCTCATCAACATCCGCCAGGCGACGCATCTCGCCATGGCGCGCGCCGTGCGGGCGCTGTCGCTCGCGCCGATGTTCGCGCTGGTGGACGGCAACGATGCCCCGGCGCTGCCCTGCCCGTGCGATACCATCGTCGACGGCGATGCGCGTTCGGTGTCCATCGCGGCGGCTTCGATCGTCGCCAAGGTGACGCGCGACCGCATGATGGTGGCCCTGCACGAGCAGCATCCCAGCTACGGCTGGTTCACCAACAAGGGCTACTCGACGGAAGAGCACATTGAGGCGCTCAACCGCTTGGGCCCGTGCATCCATCACCGCCGCAGCTTCGCCCCCGTCCACCGCCTGCTCTACCCGAATGCTTCACCGGCGATGCTTGCTTCGCTGGTGGAGCCGGAGAGCTTTTCCGAGGCGGAAGCCGCGTAACTGTCCACCTCTCCTATTCCGTCGTGGCCGGCCTTGTGCCGGCCATCCATGAACTCCTTGGACATCGCGTTCATGGATTGCCGGGACAGGCCCGGCAATGACGAAGCGGGGCTGTTGGTAATCTGAAGAGTCGGCATTAACGATCTGACTTAGCAAGACTCTTGACCTGTGACTCGTCGCGAATCACTGTGGCGCCCGGTGGATAAGTTCAGGGGCAGGCGGTGGGTCTTCCAATCGAAAGTGCTGTCGATTCCATCATCGTCGGCGATTGCGTGGAGGCGATGAACGCGCTGCCGGAAGCGTGCGCCGACCTCGTGTTCGCCGATCCGCCGTACAACCTGCAGCTCGAAGGCGAGCTGCGCCGCCCGGACAATTCCAAGGTCGATGCGGTGGACGATGCCTGGGACCGGTTCTCCAGCTTCGCCGAGTACGACCGCTTCACCCGTGACTGGCTCAGCGCCGCCCGCCGCGTCCTGAAGGACACGGGCGCGCTGTGGGTGATCGGCTCGTATCACAACATCTTCCGTGTCGGCGCCATCCTGCAGGACCTCGGCTTCTGGGTTCTGAACGACGTGGTGTGGCGAAAGACCAACCCGATGCCGAACTTCCGGGGCCGCCGTTTCACCAATGCACACGAGACGCTGATCTGGGCGGCGAAGTCGCGCGACCAGAAGAGCTACACCTTCAATTATGAGGCGATGAAGGCGCTGAACGATGAGTTGCAGATGCGCTCCGATTGGACTTTGCCGATCTGCGCCGGTGCCGAGCGGCTGAAGGATGTGGATGGCGGCAAGGCGCACTCCACGCAGAAACCGGAAGCGTTGCTGCACCGCGTCGTCCTCGCCTCCACCAAGCCGGGCGATACGATCCTCGATCCGTTCTTTGGCTCCGGCACCACCGGCGCAGTGGCCAAACGCCTCGGCCGGCACTTCATCGGCATCGAACGCGATGCCGATTACGCCGCGCTCGCCCGCAAGCGCATCGCTGCCGTGCGGCCGCTCGAAGTCGATGCGGTCGAGGTGACGAAATCGAAGCGCAGCGAGCCGCGCATTCCGTTCGGCTGGGTGGTGGAGCAAGGGCTGCTGCCGCCGGGTTCGGTGGTGATGAGCCCGACCAAGCGCCACCGCGCCAAAGTCCGCGCCGACGGCACGCTGGTGTGCGCCGACGCCACCGGCTCCATCCATCGCATCGCCGCGCACGTGCAGGGGCTCGATGCCTGCAACGGCTGGACCTTCTGGATGTATGAGGATAAGGGCTCGCTCATCTCCATCGATGTGCTCCGTCAGCGCCTGCGTGCCGCGCTGGTGTGAAACAACGGACCGCCGTCATCCAGCGCATGCGCGATGATCTTGCGCATCACTGTCGGCAGCGCAGCGGTTTGCAGGTCCTTCTCTGCAACCCAGGTTCCTCCCCCGCCCGGGGGAGGGGGACCATGCGAAGCATGGTGGAGGGGGCGAGAGCGAACGCCCCCTTCCCCGCCTTCGGCGGTACTCCCCCCGTAAACGGGGGGAGAGCCATAGGCGCGCGGGCGCTTCACCACGTCCGCGACATAGACTTCGATCTCCAGTTCGAAATGGGTGAAGCCATGGCGGACGATGCCGAGGCGCTTCCTCCACTTGGC
>DIZC01000086.1:39016-48619 GCA_002429315.1 Alphaproteobacteria bacterium UBA6038 | reverse complement strand
CCACGGACCGAGCGGCGGTTGCAGCATAGCGCCGAGCAATCCGTTCTCCGGCCGCTTGACCAGCAGCACGGCGCCCGTCGCATCGCGCGCCACGAACGCCGCGCCGCGCCTGAGCGGCCGCGCCGGCTTTTCCGCCTTGACCGGCAGCTGTTCCTGAATGCCGCACGCGAGCGCTGCGCATTGCGCCTTCAGCGGGCAACGCTCGCACGCCGGCCTCTTCGGCGTGCAGATCCCCGCACCCAAATCCATCAGCGCTTGCGCGAAATCCCCTGCCCGCGCGTGCGGCACCAGTTGCTGTCCCAACGCGTGCAACTTGGCCTTTGCTTTCGGCAGCGGCTCGGCGACCGCGAACAGCCGCGCCAGCACGCGCTCGGCATTCGCGTCCATCGCCAGCATCGGCAGGTCGAAGGCGATCGCGGCGATTGCGCCGGCAGTGTAGGCGCCCACGCCCGGCAGCCGCTTCAGCTGCTCGTAGCTCGCGGGGAATTCGCCGCCGAATTCCTCCACCACGACCTTCGCGGCGCGGTGCAGGTTGCGGGCGCGCGCGTAGTAGCCGAGCCCGGCCCACGCCGCCAGCACATCGTCCAAAGGCGCCGCCGCCAGCGCCCACACATCGGGCCAGCGCGCGAGGAATTCGCGATAATAGCGGCCGACCGCCTGCACGGTCGTCTGCTGCAGCATGATTTCGCTCAGCCACACGCAGTAGGGATCCGCGCGCCTTCCGGCTTTCGCCCGCCATGGCAGCACGCGGCGATGCGCATCGTACCAGGCGAGCAGCGCCTCCGCGACAGATGGCGTTGTTCGGGAGCGTTGCCGGGCGGCCGTCATTCGGTCAGACTCTTTCGCCAGCACCATGGCGCAAGACCCAAAGACCCAACAGCCCGAGCCGCCGCGGCGCAATCGCGCCGAAGCCGTCGGACGCGGCGCCGCAGCCGTCGGCACCGCCCTGTTCGCCCGCGCCGGGTTCCGGAATCCGACTCTGGTGCTGCGCTGGGCGGAGATCGCCGGACCGGAAGTCGCCCGAATCGCCCAGCCGATTCGGCTGAGCGACGGTCCGGCCGGCGGCGTTCTGACCCTCAAGGCGGAACCCGGCGCCTCGCTCTTCCTGCAGCATGAGAGCCGCGAACTGTGCGCCCGCATCAACGCCTATCTCGGCCACGCGGCGGTGGCGAAGCTGAAATTCGTGCAGGGGCCGCTGGCCGCCCGCCCGAAGTCGCGGCCTCCCTCGTGCGCGAGCGGCGAGCCGGCGCCAGACGATCCCGCCCGCGCCTACCGCGGCCCCGAGCCGGTCCGCGAAGCGCTGCTCAAGCTTGCCCGCAGGCGCGCCCGCCGCGATCCGGATTGAACGCTGCGCCCGGCTCTGTCACAAGCATCGCCGTCGAAGCGTTGGAGCCTTCCGTGACCCGCAAGCAGTTGCTTTATGGCATCGTCGGTCTGGCCATCATTGCCGTCCTCGCCGCCGCTTATTTCGTCTTCTATGGCGGCGGCAGTTCCAACGACATCGCCGGGTCGGGCGAACGGGCCAACGTCACGCTCGCTTCGAGCGACCGCGCGCTCGGCTCTCCCAAGGCGCCGATTCTCATGGTGGAGTACGCTGCCCCCACCTGCCCGCACTGCGCCCATTTTAACGAGGCGTTGTTCCCACAACTGAAGGCAAACTACATCGACACCGGCAAAGTCTATTACGTGTTCCGCGTGTTTCCGCTCGGCTCGGTCGACGTGGCGGCCGAAGCCATGGCGCGCTGTCTTCCTGCGAATAACTATTTTCAATTCATTGACCTGCTATTCCGGAATCAGACCAAATGGGATCCGGAGTTCGGCATCACCGACGTGCACGGTGCCCTTGTCCAGATGGGCCGAATCGCCGGCATGAGCGCGGAACAGGTCGACAGATGCATTGCGAATCAGGCAGAACAACAGCGGATTACGAAAGTCGGCGAAGACGCCAACACACGCTACGGCGTGAACGGCACGCCGACCTTCATCATCGACGGCCAGGTCCACTCCACCTTTGCGGACTGGCAGGAATTGAAGGATTACCTCGATTCCATGCTGAAGAAGAAATAATCGCAGCGTTGCGCGTCAGGACGCTTCGGCCTTGAAGTTCACCCGGCTCAGGCTTTCGGGTTTCAAGTCGTTCGTCGAGCCGACGGAGCTGTTCATCGAGCCCGGACTGACGGCCATTGTCGGCCCGAACGGATGCGGCAAGTCCAACCTGTTCGATGCACTGCGCTGGGTCATGGGCGAAACGCGCCCCACCTCGATCCGCGGCAGCGAGATGGACGACGTGATTTTCGCCGGCAGCACGGCGCGCCCGGCCCGCAACACCTCCGAAGTCATCCTGTTCATCGACAATGGCGACCGCGCGGCGCCGGCGCCTTACAACGAATACGACGCCATCGAGATTTCGCGCCGCATCGAGCGCGAAGCCGGCTCGGTCTATCGCATCAACGGCCGCGACGTACGCCAGCGCGACGTGCAGGTGTTCTTCGCCGACGCCTCATCCGGCGCCGGGTCGACCGCCTTCGTCCGACAGGGACAGATCGGATTGCTGATCAGTCAGAAGCCGCTGGCGCGCCGCGCCATCCTTGAGGAAGCGGCGGGGATCGGCGGCTTGCACCAGCGCCGGCACGAAGCCGAGCTTCGCCTCAGGGCCGCCGAGACCAACATGGCGCGCCTCGACGATATCATCCGCGAGATCGAAGCGGCTTTGCAGAATCTGCGGCGTCAGGCGCGGCAGGCGTCGCGCTACCGCAATTTGTCCGGCCTTATCCGAAAGGCCGAGGCGCTGGCGCTGCATCTGCGCTGGCAAACCGGGTTGACGCAGCTGTCGAGCGCCGAGGCCTCGCTCAACGCGGCAATCGCGGAGGTCTCCGAACGCGCCGACCGCGCCGCCACTGTCTCCACGCGGCAAGCCGAGGCGGCGGCGCAATTGCCACCCTTGCGCCAGTCCGAAGCGGAACGCGGCGCGGCGCTGCACCGCCTCGTGCTGGAGCGCGACGCGCTGGACGCCGAGGAAAACCGGGCGCGCGAAGAGGCGCAGCGGCTGCGCCAACGCATGGCGCAGACCGAACAGGATCTCGCGCGGGAGCGCACGCTCGATGCCGATGCGCAAGCGGCAATCCAGGCGCTCGATACCGAGGCAGCAACTCTCGGGGTCGCCGCGGAGCGCGCCGAGGCCCAGCTCGGCGAAGCGCAGGCGCGGGCCGCGGCGCTGGCGGATGCACTGGCCGAGCGCGAGCGCACGCTTGAGCGGCTGAACTCCGATCTGGCGGAGTGGAACGCGCAGAAGGCCGGCCACGAGCGCACGCGGGAGATCGCGTCGGCATTGGTCCAATCCACCGAACAGCAGCTTCTCGACGCACAGGCCAAGCTGGATACCGCATTGGGTGAGGCCGCGGGCGCAGCCGACGTCCGAGATTGCGAAGACGCGGCGGACAAGGCGGCGCGCGAAGCGGAAGCCCTGCGCGCATCGCTGGCCGAGGCACGCGCACAGCTGGAGCGCACCGAACGGAGCGAAGCCGAAGCGCGCGAGCCGCTGGAAACTGTGGAAGCGGAGGCGCAGCGGCTTTCTGCGGAAGCCGGCGCCCTCGCCCAGATGCTGCGCCCGGCGCAGGATCTCTGGCCACCTTTGGTGGATGCGGTGAAGGTGCAGCCGGGCTACGAAGCCGCCTTTGCGGCGGCGCTCGGCGACGACATCGATGCGCCGGCCGACGACTCGGCGCCGCATCACTGGCGCGATCTCGGCGAACTCGCGGATGCTGCGCCGCTGCCGGCAAAGGTGCAGCCGCTGAGCTTGTTCGTGCGGGCGCCGGCTGCGCTGGCCCGCCGGCTCGCAATGACGGGAGTGGTTTTCCCTGATCAGGGTGGCTCCCTGCAACCGGAGCTGAAGCCGGGCCAGCGGCTGGTCTCGCCGCGCGGCGACCTCTGGCGCTGGGATGGATATACCGCGTCGGCCGAAGCGCCCTCCACCGCGGCGGTGCGTCTGTCGCAACACAACCGGCTCGCCGCGCTGGAAAGCGATCTCACGCAGGCGAAGGAGAAGCGTTCCGCGCTGTTCGAGCTCTATGCGCATGCAAGGACCGAACTTGCCTCGGCGCGAGAGCAGGCCCGCGCTGCAGAAGACGCTTATCAGGCCGCCAGCGGCGTTCTCGTCGCTGCTCAAAGCGACGCGGCAAAAGCGGTGCGGGCTGCTGCGGAGCGCGCTTCGCAACTGGCCTCGCTCGAGGCGGAAATCCGTCGCCTCACCCAGACCCGCGAAGCCGCATGCGAGTCGGAACGTCACGCGCTCGAAGCGCTCGCTGCGCTGGGCAACGGCGTGTCGCTCCAGGAAGCCGTCGCCGCGGCCCGCGTCGATGCGGCTGAAGCGCGTTCCGCCGACAGCAAGGGCCGTGGCGAAACCGAGGCCCTGATGCGGGAAGCGCAGGCGCGCGCGCAACGCGTCTCGCTCATTTCCGATGAGCGGGCGCGCTGGGAGGCACGCCGGCTGAGCGCGAATCAGCAGATTGCGGAGCATCAGCGGCGCCAGGAAAGCCTGCGCGAAGATCTGGCGGCCGCCGAAGCCAGACCGGGCGATATTGCCGCAAAACGCGGTGCCCTGCTCGACACCATCGCCGCCGCAGAAGCGGCGCGGAACGAAGCCGCAGATGCGCGTGCCCAAGCGGAAACCGAACTCGCCGACGCCGACAAGGCGGTGAAGGCCGCGGAAGCGGCATTGTCGGAAGCACGCGAGACCCGGGCGCGGGCCCAGGCGCTCGGCGAGGCCGCGACCGCGCGGCTCGACGAACTGCGTGTGCGCGTTCGCGATGAGCTCGACGCCGAACCGGAGGCGCTGCCCGAGCTTGCAGAATTGCGCGACGGCCACGAATTGCCCACGCTCGAATATGCCGACAACCGCATCGAGAAGTTGAAGCGCGAGCGCGAGCAGCTGGGCGGCGTGAACCTGCGCGCCGAGGAAGAAGCGGCCGAACAGGAAGAGCGGCTGACGGCGCTCATCAACGATCGCGCCGATCTCGACGGCGCCATCCAGCGCCTGCGCCGCGGCATCCAGACTCTCAACCGCGAAGGCCGCGAGCGCCTGCTCGCCTCCTTCGAGAAGGTGAACGAGAATTTCCAGGCGCTGTTCACCAAGCTGTTCGAAGGCGGCGAAGCGCGGCTTACCTTCACCGAATCGGAAGATCCGCTGGAGGCCGGTCTCGAAATCTACGCCCGTCCGCCCGGCAAGCGGCTGCAGAATCTCACGCTGCTTTCCGGCGGCGAGCAGGCGCTGACGGCGCTGGCGCTGATCTTCGCCGTATTCCTGGTGAACCCCGCGCCCATCTGCGTTCTCGACGAAGTGGATGCGCCGCTCGACGACGCCAACGTCGAACGGTTCTGCAATCTGCTCGATGAGATGACGCGGCTGGCCGACACCCGCTTCCTGGTCATCACCCATCACGCGCTCACCATGTCGCGTATGCACCGGCTGTTCGGCGTCACCATGGCCGAGCGTGGCGTGAGCCAGCTCGTGTCCGTCAGCCTCGCGCAAGCCCAACAGGTGATCGCGGCGGAATGAGAGCCATCGAGCGCTCAAAGATCCTGGCAATCTAGCTTGCTTAGCGTGCAGCTTTGCGCCGGCGCTGCTTGAGCAACAGCCAGATGGGGACCAGCGCCAGCATCAGGCCGGCTCCATAGACTGCGCCGCGGGGATTCACTGCGATGAAGGCCAGCAGCAGCGCGCTGTCGAGTGTGAGCGCCACCGTCGGCAGCCAGGGATAGCCTCGCGCGCGATAGCCGCGCTCCAGCGCGCCCGCGCGGAATCGCAGGACGAAAAACGACACCGTCATCAGCACATTCACCAGAACGGTGAAGATGCCCACCAGCAGGAACACGGTTTCGAACGTTCCCGTCGCCGCAATCCCGAGGGAAAATGCCGCCGTCACGAGCAGGGTGGCGTATGGCGTGCCGCCGCGATTGATCCGCGTGCCCTGGCCCAGAAACAGCTTGTCGCGCGAAAGGCCGAACAAGATGCGCGGCGCCATCATCATGCCGGCATTGAGCGAACTGAGAGCGCACAAAATGGCGACCGCGGCGACAAGCGAAGCCGCCGCCGATCCGAACAACGACCCCATCGCTGCGGCGGCGGGGAGCGCGGTCGCTCCCAAGGCTGAGAGCGGCAACGCACGCGACAAGGCAAGATTGAACAGCACGTACAACACCGCCACCAGCGCCACCCCCGTGAACAGGGCGCGGGGAAGCTGCCTCGCCGGATCGGTCTTCTCTTCGGCGAAATAGGTGGGGGCATTCCATCCTGAATACGCGCCGACGACCAATTGATACCCCAGCACGATTCCGCCGAACGACAACACGACCGTTGCGGGTTTGGCGGTCGCATGGGGAACGGACATGAAGATCGCGACGACGACGAAGAACAGGAACGCCATCTTGATCAGGCTTGTGATGTTCTGGGTCCAGGCGCCTTGCCGCAGGCCGAGCAGGTTGATGCTGTAGAAGGCCAGCTGGAGGAGAAGCGCGGCGACGGTGACATGAGCGTTGAGTTGCGGCGCCAGGATGGTCGCGAATTCGATGCAACCGATCGAGACCACGGCAACGCCCGACGTGATGTTCAGCCAGTCGGCCCAGCCCACGATGAGCCCGCCGAGGTCGCCAAGCGCGCGGCGGGCATAGATGTAGGGACCGCCCGCGCGGGGAGTGAGGACGGCGAGTTCGGCCAGCACATTGGCGTCCAGCATGGCGTTCATGCCGCCGATGACCCACAGTGCCGCAATCAGGAAGACATCCGGCACATGGCCGGCAATGAGGCTGGGGGTGCGCAGCATTCCCACGCCCACCACCGCGCCCACCGACACCGCAACGCCGAAGCCCACGCCCACCGCGCGATGCAATCCCATCGGCGCCGTGTCTGTTCCTTGCCTGCTCATGGTCGCCCCCGCGCAGCCAGCCGTAGCAGAAATCGCAGTCCGGCACAGGGCGTTCTCCCGCGCGATAGAATGTTGCGCGCGCATTTCGCCGCGGCATGTTTTCTGGTGTCAAATCAGCAACTTAGCAGCACATTCCGATTCTTGACGCAACGCCGCCTCGCCCGTATGGTCCGCGCGCCTTCAGTCAAGCCCGTGAAGGCGCGTTCCATCGCATCGTGAGCCGGGGAACACATGAGCGAGCACGCTCCCGAACCCGATGACTTGCGCGCCTTGGGCGAGCGGATTGACGCCCTCAAGCGTCAGGAGGCGCCGCCGGCAAAGAAATCGGCGCCGACATCCGGTGAAGTCGCGATTCGCTTCGCGACAGAGCTGTTGTCGGCGGTGATCGTCGGTTTCTTGATCGGGTGGGGAATGGACAAGCTGTTCGGAACAACTCCGGTTTTCATGATCGGACTGTTCCTGTTGGGTGCGGCGGCGGGCATTCGCAACGTCATCGTTGCGTCGAAGGACATCGAACGGCGCACCGCGGAAGCGGCTGCGGCCGAGGCAAAGGACGAGGAGCGATAGATCCATGGCGATCAACCCCATGGAACAGTTCACGGTGAAGCCGCTGATCCCGATCCACATCGGGCATTACGACATTTCGTTCACCAACCAGTCGCTCTGGATGGTGATCGTGGTTGTTTCGCTGTCACTCTTCCTCACCCTCGCCGTCTCCAAGGGCCGTATCGTGCCGACGCGCGCGCAATCGCTGGCGGAGCTTTCCTACGAATTCATCGGCGGCATGATCGACATGACGGCGGGACCGGCAGGTCTCAAATATTTCCCGCTGATCTTCACGATTTTCATGTTCATTCTGTTTTGTAACGGTTTCGGGCTGCTGCCGATCGCCTTTACGGTGACCAGCCAGATCGCCATTACCTTTGCGCTCACCGCACTGGTGATCGTCACCGCCATTGTCACCGGTTTTGCGCGCCATGGGCTCGGCTTCTTCAGGCTGTTCGTGATCAAAGCGCCTCTGATCATCGTAATTCCGATGGCTCTTCTGGAGTTCATCTCGTTCTGCGCCCGGCCACTGAGCCTTTCGATGCGTCTGTTCGCCAATATGCTGGCGGGTCACACCATGCTGAAGGTGATGGCGGGATTCGTCATCGCGCTCGGCACCGCCGGCGGCGCCTACACACTGCTCGCCGCAGCGCCAGAAGCGCTGATCGTCGGCCTCACGGCGCTCGAATTCCTGGTGGCGTTCCTGCAGGCTTATGTGTTCGCCATCCTCTCCTGCATCTACCTTTCCGAAGCTCTGCATCTCCACGACAACCACTAGAAGGATTTCGCACCCATGGCTGTTCCCGTCGACATTACCGCTGCGAAGCAGATTGGTGCCGGTCTTGCGACCATCGCTTTCGTCGGTTCCGGTATCGGCATCGGCGTCGTGTTCGGCAATTACATCTCCGGCGCGCTGCGCAATCCGGGCGCGGCCTCCTCGCAGTTCACCAACCTGTATATCGGCTACGCACTTTGCGAGCTGCAGGGCCTGTTCGGTCTGCTCATCGCGTTGATCCTGCTGTTCACCTGAGCAACTCGATGGCCACGCCTGCGACGAACACGGGAACGGAAGCGCCGGGCAATTCCGGCTTCCCTCCGTTCGACACCGCCACCTATCCGAGCCAGATCTTCTGGCTCACGGTGACGTTCGTCGCGCTGCTCATCGTGATGTGGAAGGTGGCCACTCCGCGTATCGCCGGCGTGATCGGCGAGCGCAAAGGCCGCATCCAGTCGGAACTCGCCAAGGCAGAAGAAAGCCGCAAGCAGGCCGAGCATGCCGCTGCCGCCTACCAGGCGCCGATTCTCGAAGCGCGCGAACGGGCACGTGCGGCCTCCGAAGCCGCGCGCAGCCAGATGGCGCGCGAAACCGAGCGCGCGAACGCCTCGGCCAACGAGGACGTCCAGCGGAAAACCACCGAGGCGCAGGAGCGCATCGCCGCCATGCAGAAGGAAGCTCGGGCGCACATCAC
Organism: Alphaproteobacteria bacterium UBA6038; assembly: GCA_002429315.1. GTDB lineage: Bacteria > Pseudomonadota > Alphaproteobacteria > Micropepsales > Micropepsaceae > Rhizomicrobium. The sequence goes on along the minus strand of DIZC01000086.1, from coordinate 39,684 downwards.
GGCGGCGGCCGAAGATGCGGTGGTGGAGATCGTCGCGCGGCTCACCGGCGACCGGATTTCGCGCGATGAAGCCGCCGCCGCTGTGCGCGACGCGGTGAAGGTGTGAGATGGAATTCATCAAGCACATTCTGAAGGAAGAGGATTTCTGGGAAGGCCTGGGCCTTCTCATCGTCATTGCCTTTTTCCTGTGGTGGCGTGTGCCGGCGTTCCTGGCCGCAGCCCTCGACCGCCGGGCGGAGGCCATCGTCAAGGAACTGGAGCAGGCGAGCCAAATCCGCAAGGAAGCCGAACGTGTTCTTCTGGAATATCGCCAGAAGGCGACCGAGGCGAAATCCGAAGCCGAGCACATCCTGCGCGAAACGAAGGAGGAAGCCGCGCGCTACGCGGCGGAGGCCCGCGCGCAGCTGCAAGCGCAGATGGAGCGCCGCGCGAAGATGGCGGAGCAGCAGATCGCGCAGGCCGAAGCGCGCGCGGTTGCGGAAATCCGCGAAGCCGCCGCCAACGCCGCCGCGGCCGCGGCCGAGAAACTCATCGCCGCGCACCTCGACGACACCAAATCCCGCGCCCTGATCGACAGCAGCATCAAGGATCTGGGGACGAAGCTGAATTAGCAGCTCGCGCCCTCGCCATCCCACCTTGTCATGGCCCGGCTTGACCGGGCCACCCAG
>DIZC01000086.1:33612-38825 GCA_002429315.1 Alphaproteobacteria bacterium UBA6038 | reverse complement strand
TGGGTGGCCCGCTTTCGCGGGCCCTGACATATTGGATGGGGAGTTCAGCGATGAACAATACCTCCGAAAAAAGCACCGGAAACGTGTTCGCCGATCTCGGCCTGCCGAAATCCGAACAGGAGCTTCTTAAGGCCAAGCTGACGGTGCAGATTTGCCGGCCTACTCTGGCTCCACCGTGCGGATGTGGAGTTCGCGGAGTTGGCGGGGAGAGACTTCCGACGGCGCGCCCATCATCAGGTCCTCCGCCTTCTGGTTCATCGGGAACAGGATGACCTCGCGCAAATTCTCCTCGCCGGCGATCAGCATGACGATGCGGTCGATGCCGGGCGCGGTGCCGCCATGCGGCGGCGCGCCGCAGCGGAACGCGTTCAGCATGCCGCCAAACTTCTCTTCGGTCGTCTCGCGGGAATAACCGGCGATCTCGAAGGCCTTCAGCATCACGTCGGGATCGTGGTTGCGGATGGCGCCGGAGGAGAGCTCCACGCCGTTGCACACGATGTCGTACTGGAAGGCCTTGATGTTGAGGATCGTCGCCGCGTCGTTGTTGTCGAGCGCGAGGAATTTGGCGCGGTCGAAATTCGGCATCGAGAACGGGTTGTGGGAGAAGTCGATTTTCTTCTCGTCCTCGTTCCACTCGTACATCGGGAAATCGACGATCCAGCAGAATTCGAAGCGATTTGCATCGATGAGCCCAAGTTCGCGTCCTAGGCGGATGCGCGCCTGCCCAGCCAGCGCCGCCGCGCGGTCCTTCTTGCCGTCGGCCGAGAAGAACAGTGCGTCGCCTGGTTTCACGCCGGAGGCTTTTGTCAGCGCAGCGAGGGCTGCTTCGGGAATGAACTTCGCGATCGGTCCTTTGCCCACGAGCTTTCCGCCCTCGTCCTCAAACACGATATAGCCCAGCCCCTTGGCGCCCATTTCGCTGCGGGCCCAGTCGTTCAGTCTGTCGAAAAAGCTGCGCGGCTGCGACGCGGCGCCCGGCGCAGGAATGGCGCGCACCACCGAGTTCTTGAACGCCTTGAACTCCACATCGGCGCGCGCGAACACGTCCGACACATCGGCAATCACAATCGGATTGCGCAAATCCGGCTTGTCGCTGCCGTATTTCAACATCGACTCTTCGTACGGGATGCGCGGGAATGGCAGCGGCGAAACCGTGCGGCCCTCCGCAAATTCCGCAAACGTGCCGTGCAGCACCGGCTCGACCGCGGCAAACACATCCTCCTGCGTGACGAAGCTCATCTCCAGATCGAGCTGGTAGAACTCGCCGGGCGAGCGGTCGGCGCGCGCGTCCTCGTCGCGGAAGCACGGCGCGATCTGGAAATAGCGGTCGAAGCCCGCCACCATGATCAGCTGTTTGAACTGCTGCGGCGCCTGCGGCAGGGCGTAGAACTTGCCGGGATGCAGCCGCGACGGCACCAGAAAGTCCCGCGCGCCTTCGGGCGAGCTCGCCGTCAGAATCGGCGTCTGGAATTCGGTGAAGCCCTGCTCGATCATCCGCCGGCGGATGGAGGAAATCACCTTCGAGCGCAGGGTGATGTTGCGGTGCAGGTGCTCGCGCCTGAGATCGAGAAAGCGGTATTTCAGCCGCGTTTCCTCCGGGTATTCGATGTCGGTGAACACCGGCAGCGGCAGCTCGGCCGCCACCGATTGCACCGCGAATTCCTCAATGCGGACTTCGACTTCGCCGGTGGGCAGATCGGGGTTCATCGTCTCCGCCGGGCGCGCCACCACCGGCCCCGTCACCGTCACCACCCACTCGGAGCGGCACTTGTCGGCTTCGGCGAACGCCGGCGAATCCGGTTCCACCACGCATTGCGTGATGCCGTAATGGTCGCGCAGGTCGAGGAACAGCAGCCCGCCGTGATCCCGCCTGCGGTTCACCCAGCCCGAGATAGTGACGCGGCGGCCGATATCGTCCATGCGCAGGCTACCGCAGGTGTCCACCCCGCCGTCGGGCTTGCGCGAACGATAGGGATTGCTGGAAGACAAGGTCCGGGTTTCCTTCGGGAAAAGGCGGTATGTGACCGGAAGGGGCGCGGGGGTCAAGCAGGCTGAAATCACTGGAGCCTTGGGCTAGATTGGCCGCTTCCGAAAGGTTTTCGATGAAACTGGATCTGTTTGTTGCTTCCATCGCGCTTGCCTGCGCTCCAGCCGCACTTGCCGCGCCGAAGGCCGCCACGCCGCACAATGTGCTGATCTTCGTGGCGGACGGGCTGCGGGCCGATAGCGTCAACGCCAAAGACGCGCCCACCATGTGGACGCTGAAGCGGCAGGGCGTGACGTTCGCCAATCCCCATTCCCTTTTCCCGACCATCACCACGGTGAATGCTTCGGCCATCGCGACTGGCCACGACATCGGCGACACGGGCGATTTCGGCAATCAGCTCTACACCGGCTTTCCCTCTCCGGAGGCCGGCGGCGCCACCACCCCCTTCCTCGAGAACGACACCATTCTCGGTGAGATGAACGATCATTTTGGGGGCAATTACCTCAACGAGGAGTCGCTGCTCGCGGCCGCGCGCGCCGCAGGCTTCCAGACGGCCGCGCTGGGCAAGACCGGCCCGACGGCCATCCAGGACATCACCGCGCGCGACGGCAAGAGCACCCACGTCATCGACGATTCGGTGGACACGGCGGATGGAATTCCCGTGGCACCGGACATCGCGGCTGCCATCAAAGCAGCGGGACTGACGGCGACCGCGCCCAAGACCGCGGTGCCGAACGACGCGCAGGAACGATACCTGCTCGACATCGCCGCGAAGATCGTGCTGCCGAAATTCAAGACGGCGGGCAAGCCGTTCGTGATCGTCTTTTGGTCGCGCGATCCCGACGGCACGCAGCATGCGCAGAAGGACAGCCTCGGCACCCTCACGCCCGGCATTAACGGACCGACCGGCAAAGCCGGAATCAAGGACGCCGACCAGACACTTGCCGGCCTCCTCGCCGCGCTGAAATCGCTCGGTCTCGACAAGTCGACCGATGTGTTCGTCACCGCCGATCACGGCTTTTCGACCATCGACAAGCGCAGCCAGACGAGCGCTGCGGCCCGTTACGAGGAAGCGGGAGGGCCGTTGAGCGCGGTGGACACGCGCAACGTGCCGCCCCCGGTGGGCGAGCGCGATTTGCCGCCCGGGTTTCTCGCCATCGATCTTGCCGACGCGCTGAAGCTGCCGCTGTTCGATCCCAACACCCAAAAGAAGGTCGACTTCGCCGCCGGCGAGCATCCCTCGTTCGGCAATGGACTGATCGGCAACGACCAGAACGCCCCGGATGCGATCGTCGCCGCGAACGGCGGCTCCGACGAAATCTGGCTGCCAGGCCAAAACGCGGCCCAGCTTGCGAAGAAGATCGTCGGCATTCTCGCCAATGAGGATTACGTCAGCGGCATTTTCGTCAACGACGCACTCGGCGACATCCCCGGCGCTTTGCCGATGAGCAGCATCAATCTTCGCGGCAGCGCCCGCACCCCGGAGCCTTCCATCCTCGTCAGCTTCGCTTCACACCCCATCCGCGGCTGCCGCCCGGTGCTGCTCTGCGCTGCGGAAGTCGCCGACACCTCGCTCGCCACCGGCCAAGGCATGCACGGCACCTTCAGCCGCGCCGACACCAGGAACTTCATGGCAGCCATCGGGCCGGATTTCAAAACCCGGTTTGCCGATCCGGCACCCGCCGGCAACGCCGATCTCACCCCCACCCTGGGCCGCATTCTCGGCCTCTCGATCCCGGCGAAGGGGCGCCTTGCCGGCCGCGTATTGACCGAGGCCTTGGCTGGCGGCAAGCGCGTCAATGTCAGCCACGGCTGGCTCGCCTCGCGCCCGGGCAGTGGCGGCCTCAAGACAGTCCTCAATTATCAGCAGGTGGGTGGCACCCGGTATTTCGATGCGGCAGGTTTTCCGGGTCGCACGGTCGGGCTGACAACGCACTGATTCGTCGCGATCGCGCGGGACGCGAGGCGGCCGAATCCGTTATAGCCTTGGTTCATGCGCATCGTTGAGACCACGTCCGACCTCCGGGAACTGGTCGGCGAACTGGAAGCGGCTCCCTACATCGCGCTCGATACCGAGTTCATGCGCGACCAGACCTACTGGCCGAAACTCTGCCTCATGCAGGTGGCAGCGCGCGGCGGCCCGGCTGCCATCGTCGATCCGCTGGCCGAAGGCATGGACCTGTCGCCGATCTACAAGCTGATCGCCTCGCCGGATGTCGTGAAGGTGCTGCACGCCGCGCGGCAGGATATCGAGATATTCTGGCACCAGGGCGGCGTCATCCCGGATCCGCTGTTCGACACCCAGATCGCGGCGATGGTGTGCGGCTTCGGCGATGCCGCATCGTACGAAACGCTGGTGCGCCGGCTCGTAAATACCGAACTCGACAAATCCGTTCGCTTCACGGACTGGAGCCGACGGCCGCTGAACAAGCGCCAGCTCGATTATGCGCTGGCCGACGTGACGCATCTTTGCGACGTCTACGAGCGGTTGGCGCGCGAACTCCAGCGCACGGGACGCGAATCCTGGGTGCAAGAGGAGATCGCGGCGCTCAAGGATTCCGACCTATACGAGCTCGATCCTGTCAATGCCTGGAAGCGCCTGAAGCCGCGGACCGCCAACAAGCGGTTTCTCGCGGTGCTGGCGGCGATTGCCGATTGGCGCGAGCGCGAGGCCCAAACCCGCGACGTGCCGCGCAATCGCATCCTGCGCGACGAGGCGCTGCTCGAAATCGCGGCGCATCCACCGGACTCGGCGGAAAGTCTGGAGCGCATTCGCGCGGTGCCCAAGGGGTTCGCCGCCTCGCGCGCCGGCAAGGCGCTGATGGACGCCGTCGCGCAGGGGCTCACGGCGCCGCCGCCCAAGGCGCTCCACATCGATCGCCCACGCCGCCGCCGCGAACCCTCCCCCTCCGCGATCGATCTCCTGAAGACGCTGCTCCGATTGCGGGCAGAGGAAGCCAAAGTGGCGCCGCGGCTTATCGCCAGCAGCGATGACATCGAACGGCTTGCGGCACACGAGGACGAGGGAGTCAGGGCGCTGCACGGCTGGCGCGCCGAAGTGTTCGGCAACGACGCGCTCGCTTTGCGCAAAGGCAAGCTCGCGCTCGCGCTGGAGAACGGCGAAGCCGCGATCGTGGAGTTGGAGGACGACAGTCCAGAGTCCCGCGCTTAGCGCGTTCCGCCCGACAGAAAGCCTCAAACGCCTAGAGTTGTTTTGGAATGAACG
>DIZC01000086.1:30137-33328 GCA_002429315.1 Alphaproteobacteria bacterium UBA6038 | reverse complement strand
GGGACAAGCCCGGCCATGACGGGGATTTGCAGTGACTCGGGCTAAACCGAAACAGCTCTAAATCTCAGCCTCGCCTTCGGCCAAATCCGGCTCGTACGGCTCTTCGTCCGGCGTGAGCTGGTCGGAGGGGCTGGGAATGTCGAGGCCGGACGGCGGCAGCGCGTCGAGGAAACCCGCGGCCTTCAGTTCGTCCATGCCCGGCAGATGGCTCACGCTCTCCAGCCCGAACTGCACGAGAAACGCCTCGGTCGTGCCGTAAGTCACCGGGCGGCCCGGTGTGCGCTTGCGGCCCCGAATCTTGACCCAGCCGAGCTCCATGAGCGCATCGACTGTGCCCCGGGACAGGGCAACGCCGCGGATGTCTTCGATCTCCGCGCGGGTGACCGGCTGATGATAGGCGATGATCGCCAGTGTCTCGATCGCCGCGCGCGAGAGCCGCCGCTGCTCGGGCTGTTCCTTGCGCAGCAGAAAGGCGAGATCGGCGGCAGTGCGGAATTGCCATTTTCCCCCAATCTGCAGGAGGTTTACGCCGCGTCTTTCATAAATCCGTTGAAGCTCGACCAGCAGCGCCGAAAGATTGGCGCCTTGCGGAAGGCAATGCGCCAGCGCCTCCTCGCTCAACGGCTCCGGCGCGGCGAACAGCAAGGCTTCCAGCATGCGCAGATGCTCGGGGTGCAGGTCGGGCAGAAAGGTGGTCTCGTCTTCGGGCATAGGTTCTTCGAGGGCGATCTCGGCCAAACGAACGACACGGTTCATGACGCGGCCTCCATCCGCTGTTCGCGGTCTTTCACATAGATCTCATCGAACGGCCGAAGCTGGCGGATTTCGATCCGGCCGTCGCGCGCCAGTTCCAGGCAAGCGAGCAAGGTGCTGGCGAGCGCCGAGCGCCGCTTGATCCCGAAACTCCAGTCCCCCGGCAAAAGGTTTGACAAGGCACTCCAATTTCCGATCCGCCCAAGCATCCGTTCGAGCCTCGCCCGCGCCTCTTCGATCAACAGGACCGGAGCATGCACCGGCCGGTAGGTGTTGCCGCGGGCGCGCTTCAGCCTTTGAGTGCTGTAAGCGGTTAACAAATCGTAAAGAGTGTCGGTCTGCGTACGCAGGCGGATGACGTTCACCGGCTCCGGAGCGCCGCGGGCGAACACGTCCCGGCCCAGCCGGTCGCGCGCCACAAGCCGCGCGGCGGCCTCGCGCATCGCCTCCAGCCGCTGCAGGCGCCAACGCAGCCGCGCGGCCATCTCATGCGCCGTCGGTTCGTCGGCCGCGTCCGTCGGCTGCGGCAGCAGCAGTCGCGACTTGAGGTAGGCGAGCCACGCCGCCATGACGAGATAATCGGCGGCCAACTCCAGGCTCCGGCTCTTCGCCGACTCCATGAATTCGAGATACTGATCGGCGAGCTTCAGCACGGAGATTTTCGCCAGATCCACCTTCTGGTCGCGGGCCAGGGTGAGCAGCAGATCGAGCGGACCCTCGAATCCGTCGAGCGCGACGACGAAAGCTTCCTCCGGCGCGACCGGCACCGTCTCCATTTCGGCGAAGCTGTCTTCGACGTCGGTCATGCGATGGCTCCCAGCAATTCCGCCAGCCGGGCCTCTGCCGCAGGGGAATCGAATTCGGCGGGGGCGTGCAGATGCGAGAGCGCCTTCTCCGCCCGGACGAGGTATTCGCCGTCCAGCGGCATGGCCTCGCCCGCCACGGCCTCCATCTCCGCCTGTCGGCCGTTGCAGTGGATGACGATGTCGCACCCGGCGGCCAGTGCGGCGCGGGCGCGCTCGCCCAGCGAGCCGCTTAGGGCATTCATCGACAGATCGTCCGACAGCAGCAACCCGGAAAATCCGACCTCGCCGCGAATGACGTCACGGATGACTGTGGCGCTGGTGGTTGCCGGATTCTCCGGATCGAGCGCCTCGTAGACGACGTGCGCCGTCATCGCCAGCGGACAATCGTTCAACGCACGGAACGGCGCGAAATCCGTCGCGCGCAATTCCGTCGGCGGCGTCGCGACCCGCGGCAATGCCAGATGAGAATCGGCATTGGCGCGGCCATGGCCAGGCACATGCTTCATGACGGGCAGCACGCCGCCGTCCAGCATGCCCTGGATCGCCGCCCGTCCGAGCGCGATCACCACTGTCGGATGGCGGGAGAACGCACGATCGCCGATGATCGAATCAGCGCCTTCCACCGGCACATCCAGCACCGGGACGCAGTCGACATCGATTCCGAGCGCCACGAGTTCCTGCGCGATCGACCGGGCGTTGAGATAGGCGGCCTCGCGGCTGGCATCGGGCGCGGTGCGATACAGATCTCCGAACCGCTGCGCCGGCGGGTGGGATTTCCAGTGCGGCGGCTTCAGGCGCGCCACCCGTCCGCCTTCCTGATCGATCAGGACGGGCGCGCGCGCATCGCCCACCGTCTCGCGCAGTGCAGAGACCAGGCTCCTCACCTGTCCCGGATCGCGCACGTTGCGCGCGAACAGGATGAAGCCCCACGGCTGCGCCTCGCGAAAAAAGGCGCGCTCCTCGGCGGAAACCTCCGTTCCGGCACAGCCGTAGATGAGGCGGGTGCGGGGCATCTAACGTTTGGCCGGAAAGCAGCTGCCGCCTTGCGCTTTCAGCTTGGCACATGCGGCGTTGGCTTCACCAAGGCTGTTGAACGGACCCACGCGCAGCCGATACCACGTGCCTTTGCGGCCAAGTTCGGCCTGACGGACATCCGGCGCGTAGCCCGCCACCGTTGGGTGCGCGCCCTTGTACGTCTGCCACGACGCATTGGCCTCGGCCTCCGATTTGTACGAGCCGATCTGCAGGACGAACCCGCCGGCCCCTTGCGTTGCCGGCGCCGGTTGCTGCGCCAACTGGGCGGCGGCGGGATTGAGGACCGCTGTCTGCGTTGTGGGCGCGGCCGGTTTCGGCGAAGGCGCCGTTGTCGCAGCCGGTACAGATTGCGGTCGAGCCGGGGCCGGTTGCGGGATCGCCGATTCGGCTTGCGGCGTCGGTTTGGCCTGGGGTGTCATCGCCGGTGTGATGGTGCGTGGCGCACCCGTGGCGGCAGGCGAAAGTTTCACCGGTGCGCCGACCGTCTTCGCCGGTTGCAGGATCGGCTTTGTGGCCGGTGGGACCGCCTGTTTCTCCGCAGCTTTCGCGGCCGGATGTGCCGGCGCGGTGCCGGGTATGGCGGCCGCTGCCGACGCC
>DIZC01000086.1:19261-30066 GCA_002429315.1 Alphaproteobacteria bacterium UBA6038 | reverse complement strand
GGGTGGCGCAGCGGCAATCGTCCGCTTCGACGGCTTGGGCGCGATGATCGTCGGCGGCTGCGGCGCGGAATCTTCGTTGGCCTCTTCGTCCGGTTTCGTCGGCTGGTAGATGTTGAGGTCGGAATAGGGCGACTTCTGTGGGTTGCCGGCCGATCTGGGCGGCGACTGCTGGGCGGCGATGATCCGCGGCGCATCCTGCCGGCCCCGCTGCACCCCCTGCGTATAGGCAAGCCACACCACGCCGGCGAACGACGCCAGCACCACCAGCGCGATCACGATGAGAAGCGGCAGGCGCGAGCCTTCCTCTTCCATATCGTCGTCGCCGCCGTCGAAAACCCGGACGTCGTCGGAGGGCTCGTAAAGCCTGCGCTCGAACTGCGGCATGGGCGCTCCCCGCGCGAATCTTGAAACCGTCGGCAATTTAACACCCGAACCCCGCCGAATCACGCATGCCCAGGGTCACAGGGCGATTTCGGTGTGGGTGATTTTGGCGTGCTCTTCGAGGGCGAAGCGGTCGGTCATGCCCGCGATATAGTCCCGCACCACTGCCGCGGTGGCGGCATCCCGGGGGCCGCCGCACGCGGCCGCCCAGTCCGGCGGCAGCAGAGCCGGATCGGCACTGAGGCTCGCGAATAGCTCCGCGACGACCTGCTTGGCCTTTCCGACCGACTCCATGACACGCGGATGCCGGTACATCCGCTCGAACAGGAAAGCCTTCAGCGCGGCAATCTCCGCCGCCATGGCAGCACTGAACGCGGCGACGGGCCCATTATGCGCGCGGACCGCTGCGGCGGAGCAGGGATTGGCGCCGGCGATGCGTCTCCGGGTCTCGGCAATCAGATCCACGATCAGCGCACCCATCAGCCGGCGGACGATCTCGCCGATGAACCGGCTCAGCTCCAGCTCTCCGTTTGAGGCGCCGACGTCTCGGGCATGCCCGCCGGCGAGCGGCACGTCGCCGAGATCGCCGATCGAAAACAGTCCGGCGCGCAAGCCGTCGTCGATATCGTGATTCACATAAGCGATATCGTCGGCCAGCGCAGCGACCTGCGCCTCCAATCCCGGCCAGCTCGACAGCTCCAGCGGCCACCGCGCATCGAATGAGGCGATGGGCTCCGCCACCGGCCCGCCTGACAGCGGCCCGTTGTGCTTGACCAGTCCCTCCAGCGCTTCCCAGGTAAGGTTCAGCCCGTCGAAGCGGGCGTAACGATGCTCGAGCTGCGTCACCAGCTTCAGCGCATGGGCATTGTGGTCGAAGCCGCTGAATTCGCGCGTCGCCTCGTTCAGCGCCTCTTCGCCGGCATGGCCGAACGGTGTGTGGCCGAGATCGTGCGACAGGGCGATTGTTTCCGCCAAATCCTCGTCCAGCGCCAGCACGCGAGCCAGCGAGCGGGCGATCTGCGACACTTCCAGCGAGTGCGTCAGACGTGTGCGGTAGTAATCGCCCTCGTGCTGCACGAACACCTGGGTCTTGTGCTTGAGACGGCGGAACGCGGTGGAATGAATGATGCGGTCGCGGTCGCGTTGATAACAGGTGCGGGTGGCGCTCTCCGGCTCGGGATAAAGGCGCCCGCGGCTTTCCGCAGGCTTGGTAGCGTAGAGTGCGCGCTGGCCCGGCGGCTCGAAGATGGGGCCGATCAGCCGTCCGGCCGGGTTTTTCAAGCCTTTGCCTCCGCGGCTTCGCGCATTACATAAGGCAGAGTCGGAAGGAACGCGATGGACCCGCAAGTGACAGTCTCGGCCCGCGCCGCCAGGCGGATTGCCGAAATCCTCAAGAGCGAGCCGCAGCCCGCCATGCTGCGCGTGGCGGTGACCGGCGGCGGCTGCTCGGGCTTCCAGTACAATTTCGCCCTCGACGACAACCGCGCCGACGATGACCTGGTGCTGGAGCGCGACGGCGCCACGGTGCTGATCGATCCCATGTCGCTCGATTTTCTGCGCGGCGCGGAGATCGATTTCGTCGACGACCTCATCGGCGCCGCCTTCAAGATCAACAATCCGAACGCCCAATCCTCCTGCGGCTGCGGCACCAGCTTTTCGGTTTAGGGCGCTATTACCGCTCCACCAAGATTGTCATGGCCCGGTCAAGCCGGGCCATGACATTTGGGGTTGGATGGTTATTGTTCAGCCGATGAAAATCGCCACCTGGAACGTGAATTCTGTCAAGGCGCGGCTGGAGGCCGCAAAGGTGTGGCTGTCGGAAACGCAGCCCGATGTCGTGTGCATGCAGGAGATCAAATGCACCGACGACGCGTTCCCCGCTGCAGCATTCGAGGAGCTCGGCTACAATTGCGCCGTACACGGACAGAAGAGCTACAACGGCGTCGCCATTCTGTCCAAGCGGCCGATGGAGGACGTGTCCCCCCGCCTGCCCGGCGGCAACGGCGACGATCACGCCCGCTACCTGGAAGCGGTCATCGCGGGCGACGACGGCACCGTGCGGGTCGCGTCGATCTATGCGCCGAACGGCAATCCCATCGGCACGGAAAAATTCAGCTACAAGCTCGACTGGCACGCCCGCCTTGCCGCGCATGCGCGTGAGCTGCTGTTCACCGAGGAGCCCATCGCGTTGATGGGCGACTACAATGTGATCCCCGCGCCCGAGGACGTGTACAATCCGCAGAACTGGCTGACCGACGCGCTGTATCAGCCGGAATCGCGCGCCGCTCTGCGTCGCATGGAATATCTCGGCTACACCGACGCCATTCGCGCCTGCCACGCCGAACCGCATCTCTACACCTTCTGGGATTATCAGGCCGGCTGCTGGCAGAAGGATCGTGGCATCCGCATCGATCATATCTTCCTGTCGCCGCAGGCCGCCGACCGGCTCGTCACCAGCGGCGTCAACAAGCACATGCGCGGGCGCGAAAAGCCCTCCGACCACGTGCCGGTGTGGTGTGAACTGGCGATTTAGTCGGCACTGTCCAGCAGTTTGGATTGTCGCTAATAACGCATTTCGAAATTACACATGGACGTGTCAGGAAGAGACCAGCTTTGCATCAGCGTCTATAGTTAGACAAGTCCAAACGTCGCCAGCATTGTCAGGCGCGGACTTGGCGGCGGCGACGTTCTTTTTCCTGGCTAAATTTGATCGAGCTGTAGGCGCTTGCACGGAAGATCACGAAGCACCTTGTCCTGATACTCGGCGCAAACCGTCCGGCTTCCGCCGCCAGCTTGCAAACCGTGTTGTATCCTACCATACAGGGCAGCCTGCTAGAGCGGTCACGCACAAACTTTTTTAGTTTGAAACTAGTGCCAATTTCCGAGGTTTGGCGCCGCCGCTTTCAGGCTCGCGGCTTTCGGTAACTACCCCAAATATCAGGCCATTTATTTCTTCCTCCGGCAGGCAAAGTTCCTTGGCAATGTGCATCTGGGTCGTTTTTTCGGCCCACAACGTCCGCAAGACTTTCTGCCAAACCACAGATCGTTCGCGCTCAATGGGGAGCGGCTCCTCTTTGTTATATCTCCGTACAGAAATCTGGACACATAGGTCGTGGTACTTCCAATCCGAAAGAACTCCGAGCTTGTGTAGACGATAGGTCAATGCCGCTACCGATACGCGCCAACGTGATTTGGCGCGTACAATCTGATCCAGGTAGCTAACTCTCGGCAGCACGGCGAGCACATCTGCTCGTGGCATGAGAAATGACGATGCAAACCGGTTAGCCTGGTCCTCTGCCTCGCGGCCTGAGTAACCGCCGTCTTGATGCAAGACCAAATGGCCCAGCTCATGTGCCGCATCGAAGCGGCTGCTTTCCGCGCTCTTGTAATTGTTCAGAAACACATACGGATTGCCACGACGCCACAACGAATAGGCATTCACCTTCACGGTGTTTTCCGCGAGCGAGAAAACCCTAATGCCCTTGGATTCCAGCAGATGAAACATGTTGGAGACAGGCTTCTCACCCAAACTCCATTCCGTTCGTAGCGCCCGCGCTGCCTCTTCTGGAGTGTAAAGGTGAAGATCGGGCACTTTAATCGGTGGGAGATCGAACCGCTGTTCGACCCAATCCGAAACCAGAAAGCCAAGCGCGCCAGCGGCGAGCGATGCATCGCGAATTGATGCTGACATGGTGGTATGGCTACGGAAACTAGCTGCTTCTGGTATGTCCAAATCATCCCCATCGAAGAATTCTTTGGGGAAGCGCAAGATCCTTACAAATGCGTTTAGATTTTCCGGTGTCGGAACGCGCTCACCTTTCTCCCAACGAATGACTGTGTGTTCAGTCACGCCGATGGCTTGCGCGAATCCCCTCTTGTTCAGCATCCGCCGCTTTCGCGCGATGCCGAGTCTCAGCGGGTTGAAGGACATAGCTACTTCCGTGAAACCGGGATTTCGAATTCTGAGCCGTCGTCCCAATCCGGTTTGTTGCGACGGACGGCATCACCGCCATCGTCATTCGGCCCAGTCAATACGATGCGCTCCGAAAAATCTGCAAAAAATCCGCCGCTGATCTCGATGGGGCATGAAAACTCCGCGCGGAATACATCGCCCGTGCTGTAGACGAGCAACAGCCATGACACGACGATACCCGGCTGAGCACCAATGGAAGAAAGTGGGACAACCGGAACGTCGGCGGCATCGAAAAGCAGATCCTGATTGTCATTCACGGCGCGGTCAGTGCCTGCGCCTTTCTTGCTTTGGTTTTGCGGCACGCGACCTTCGACACCAGTGCCGTCGTCGGTGTTGACGACCGAGAATCTCAGCTTACGGGTTTGATCTAGGAGGCAGGGGATTTGGTCGATGTCGGCCTTCTCTAAACCTTTTGTGCGTCCGATTTCGCGCATGCGGCGCGTTCCGGCTTTCCATGACATCCAACCGGGCGCAGACGCGGGATCATTATCTGTGCAGCTGTTACGTGCCTCAACCATGGCCTGCGCGACCTCGAGAAGTTCTTCGCGCGTCCAACCCAACTCATCGAGCCGGTTGGTTACTTCAATCGGATTGGTTCGGAAGATCGCTGGCACTGCCCAAGCCCCATGTTCAGTTTCCGGACCTAAGTTAAGGCAGAAGAAATGAACATTGTCAAGGTGGCTGCAGGGATCAGCCCAATCTTTTTTTGCGGCCTTCCGAGCAATTTCCTTTCGCCGCTCGGCGGATAGGGATTTGGCGCGGGCGGCTCCGCCCTTCGGGCCACCACGGCCGCGGCCAAGGGCGACGGCAGCAGGGTCTTTGCCGGTACGGTCGGGCGGCGGCGACAAGGCTCCTGAGCCTCCCCAACGGATAGGTCCACGATTAGCTTGGCGAGCTGATTCGCGTCACGGGATCTTTGGGGCTTGCTTGACCGCTTAGGCATCGCTCCATGTCGGCTCCTTCGGCAACGGGTCCGGGTGGGCGCTTACCGCTTGTTCACCAGCGCTGTTCGGAAAAACCGTTGCCGTTCAAGGCGCTAGAATTATTCGCATCGCGCAGCGTTACCACAGCAGAAACGGCCGTATAATCGCGCCCATGAACGAAACCGCCGATCCCACATTCGCTCGTCGCGTGTCTTGCGCGCACAGCCACGTTTCCCCCTCCCTTGCGGGAGGACGTGCGACCTGCCTTGGCCCAAACTCTCACGCCACGCCGAGAGGCGAGGAGGATCAATTTTTTCGTCAAACAAACCGAACAACTCCATTCGCCACCCGGAAAGACCCGGGGGGGACCCCCTCCCCCCCTTTTTTTACAAACAATTCCGTTGCGCGATCTCCCCGTTTCGGCTCGCGCGTGGCAGGCTGGCCTGCGGGGGCGTGGTGGGGGTTTCAGCGGAGCCCGGCGGTCCGGCCCCGGGGGGTACCCCCCATCAATTTCCGGAGGTTCGAATGGGAACTTTGCCGGACCGTAGCGGAATGACCCGCCAGCGTCCGTACTTCGACTGCTTACGCTGGATACCACCCACAACATCTTGTGGTGGGCGGGAACAAAAATAGTTGGCACTCCACTGCAGGGGACCCTTGCATAGTACGAACTTCGTGCTAGATAGAAGTTCGTAATAGTAGGGAGGCGGAACAAGGCGCGGTCTGTGGCACAGGAAACGACATATACGCGCAAATTCCGTAAGGAACTGATGGCCGGGCTGTCCTCGCTCGTGCTCCTGGCGGTGCTCGCCCGCGCCGGCCGGGAGATGTATGGGTACGAAATCGCCAAAGCGGTGAAGGCCGAAGGCGAAGGCGGGCTGATCTTCAAGCAGGGGGCTATCTACCCCGTCCTGCGCTCGCTGAACCAGCTGGGGCTGCTGGAGAGCCGGGTCGAGGCCTCGGCGTTCGGGCCGCCGCGCCGCTACTACAGCATCACCGACGAAGGCCGCCGGGCGCTGTTCGAATGGCAGGGCGCCTGGAAGGACATGCGCGAATTCGTGGACGACGCGCTGCAAGCGCAGGGAGCGGTTTATGAAGCAAGACCGTCCGCCTGACACCGTCCGCTCCTACCTCGACGCGCTCGCGCGCGCGATGAAGGCGCAAGGGTGCAAGCCCGGCCTGATCAGCGATGCGCTCGCCGATTGCGAAGAGCATCTGAACAACGAGATCGCGATGAACCCCGGGACGAGCGAAGCCGACGTGCTCGCCCAGGTGGTCGAGACGTACGGAACGCCGGAGGAAATTGCAGAGGAGTATAAATCGATGGAGGCCGCTATTTCAGGGCCGTTCCCCAAATCCGAAGAGCCGCGCGCATCGCGCTACGGTTTCTTCAACATCGTGCGCGATCCCAAGGCCTATGGCGCGTTGATGTACATGCTGCTGTCCCTGGTGACCGGCATCTTCTATTTCACCGTGGTGGTAACCGGGCTCTCGCTCAGCATCGGCCTGTTCATTCTCATCATCGGGATTCCGTTTGCGCTGCTGTTCATCGGCGTGTGCCGCGTCCTCGGGCACGTCGAGGGGCGGATCGTCGAGGGCCTGCTGTCGGTGCGCATGCCCCGAAGGCTGCCCCCGGCCACCGCCGCCGACGAAACGATCTGGACACAAATCAAGGAGGCCCTGATCGACGTCCGCACGTGGTCGACCATGTTCTACCTCGCGCTGATGCTGCCGCTCGGCGTGGCCTATTTTGTGATCGCGGTCACGGGAATCGCACTGTCCCTCGGCCTCACGCTGGGTTCGATCTGGAGCCTCATCACCGGCCGTTCGGATATCCAGATCAGCGATGTGCCGTGGCTCGAGCACCTCTTTCACACCGCACCCGGCCTCGCTCTCTCGGCGATCGTGGGCATCCTTCTGTTCTTCGTGATGCTGCATATCGCCCGCGGCGTCGGCTGGTTGCACGGGCGAATCGCCGAACTGCTCCTCGTCAGACTGTAGACCTTAACGAAGGCCGGAATGCGCCGCAGTTTTGCGGCGCATTTCCCTTCTCGCCCGCAGGGCGCTGGCCCTGCGCTTGCGACGCACCGCGATGAAAGGGGCGCCTGTCCCAGAATCGATCAAATTCGATCGTTAACGCGCCCGTAACGGTTGACGCGTCACATGTCTGGCACAATAAATCGTGCGCGCCCGTTTGGGCGAGCGCAACGGTGGGCTGGGGTCGATCTCCCGCCGGCACGATGGACAGGAGTGGGCGTGGAGCGTCACAGCGCAACCGGCATCGCGGATCTTTTGAACGGCTGGCGGCGCTCAACCAGCGTCGCAGGACAGGTGCTTTCCAGCAGCGACGGCCGTTGGGCGGTGGTCTCGACCTCGGTCACGGCGTTGATTGCCGGCTCAGTCGCGTGGCTCGCCGCGGGTCTGATGCCCGATGGCCATGGCTACAATCCTGCGCGCGATCGCGCCCTGATGCCGTATCAGTTGTTCCTCAAGCTCGCCGGGCACGCCAATCTCGGAAACTTCAGCTATGGCGGCCTGGGACCGAACGGCAGCCTGGTCGAATCCAATGCGACGCTGGGCAACGCGCCCGCTTCCCTCGACAATGCCTTGGCCGACGAGCGCGGCGGCAAGGACGACAACTCCGGAACCGACACGCGGACCATAACGCTCGACCGCGGCGATACATTGGTGGGTGCGCTGACGGATGCCGGTGTCTCGCAGGAGGACGCCAATGCCGTCATCCTGGCGCTGGCGCGCGTCTACGATCCCAAGGCGGTGCGCGCGGGAGAGACCTTCGACATCTCCTTCACCACCGTCCCCGATCAGCCGGTCGCGCAGATCACCTACACGCCGCCGGCGCAGTCCGCGGATTCGCTGAGCGACGACGATTCGGGAAACGGAACGCTTGAAAACGTCCCCGCCACGCCGGTCGGCAAGCTCCTCTCGCTCGCCTATTCGCCGGCCGTCGATCACGAGATCACCATCGCCCGCGGTGCCAATGGCCTGTTCACCGCCAAGGACGTGCACCAGACGCTCGAAGCGCGTTATCACCGCGCCGGCGCCACGATCGATTCGAGCCTTTATCTTGCCGCCATGCAGGCCGGCATTCCGGCCGACGTGGTCGTCAAGATGATCCACATGTTCTCGTACGAAGTGGACTTTCAGCGCGACCTGAAGCCCGGAAATTCGTTCGAAGTGCTCTACAATTACTATTACACGCCGGATGGCCAGCCGGCGAAGGAAGGCGATATTGCCTATGCCGCGCTGAATCTCGGCGGCCGGTCGTTCGCACTCTATCGGTACAAACCGAACGGCGACACGGCCGATTATTTCGATGCGCGCGGCCAGAGCGCGCGCAGCATGCTCATGAAAACGCCGGTGGATGGCGCGCGCATCACCTCCGGTTTCGGCATGCGCTTCCACCCGATCCTCGGCTACAGCCGCATGCACAAGGGCGTCGATTTCGGCGTCCCGATCGGAACACCGGTGATGGCGGCCGGCTCAGGTGTCATTCAGCAGGAAGGCCGGCTCGGCGGCTATGGCAATTTCATGATGGTGAACCATCAGAACGGCTACTCGACCGCGTACGGCCATCTCTCGCGCTTCGCTCCGGGCATCCACGTCGGCTCGCGTGTGCGGCAGGGACAGGTGGTCGCCTATAGCGGCAACAGCGGCATGTCGACCGGGCCGCACCTTCACTACGAAATCCGCGTGAACAACGTGCAGGTGAATCCCGCCGCAGTAAAAGTGGCCACCGGCCGCAGGCTTCTCGGCCACGATTTGCGTGACTTCCTCGTCGAGCGCCTGCATGTGGACACGGAACTCGCGTCCATACCGCTTCAGAGCAAAGTGGCGGAAGGCGGCGGCGAATTGCGCGCCATGCGCGACTAGACTAGGTCGCGCTTAGGCTTCGATTCACGAACAGCCGGTTTCGGCCTTCTTGCGCCGGGGCAAACGGCTCCTCGGAGAAACCGTGCGTGGCAAGGAAGTCCCGGATGCGCGCGTTCTCGCCCGATTGATCGGCCGCGTCCACCATTTCGATCCAGATCGTGCGGATGAGCTGCAAAAGACCGCCCAACCCCTCGATCACCCGCAACTCGTGGCCATCAACGTCAATCTTCACATGGTCCGGAGCGCGCAGGCGCAGGTCTTTGCACACGCCGTCGCCCCGCATCGCCACGATGTGCTGAACCCCCGCGGCATCGAATTTCCCGCGAACGTTCTCCGGCTGCTGCAGCGCATGCATGGCCGCACCGGGTTCCAGGCTGGAAAGGTAGATCGGCACAATGCCATTGGCATTAGAAAGCGCGAGGCACAGTGGCACCGCGCGCGCGCCCAGACCGTTCACCTCGATGTCGCGGGCAAGAATGGCAAACGTCCCGGCAACCGGCTCGAACGCCGTGACGGTGACGTCCGGGGTGAGGCATGCGTACAGGGTGTAAGCGCCGACGTTGGCGCCCACATCCCATAGATGGTCACCGGGTCTAACATAGGCTTCGATCCAGCTTCTGGTATCCGGTTCGTGCTGCATGAAGGCGACCGCGCGTTTGGCGCTCGTCGGGCTGGCGCACCAGAATCTCACGTCACCGCGCGGCGTCTGCACTGTGACGACCGGCATCAGTTTCGCTGCCGCCTGCGCCGCCGCCCGCGTGCCGACCCGGCGTCCCAAGAGCATGGTGATCCCCCGGCCCGCTAGGCCGACGCCACTGCCCAACAATTTCGAAAACGACAGGCCACGCCGCTTCGCCATAGCGCTTCTGCCGCTCAGCCTAGCTTGCGGCAGTTAATGGATCGCATGGCTGGGCGCCTCCGGTTCGAGGATGTCGTCTGCGATATCGAAGCTGTGGCCGTCTATCGTCAGGCCGTTCTTGCCTCCACTGACCTTTATCTTGGAACCATCGGAGATCTTGCCCTCGAGCAGGAGCTCCGCGAGCGGGTCTTGGAGGCGGCGCTGGATGACGCGCTTCAGCGGACGCGCGCCGTACACCGGATCGTAACCAGCCTGCGCCAGCCATTCGCGCGCCTTGTTGTCCAGAGCGATCTCGATCTTGCGATCCGCCAGCAGCTTCTGAAGACGTTCGATCTGAATGTCTACGATGCGATCCATGTCACGGCGCGACAGCCGGTGAAACAGAATGATCTCGTCCAAGCGATTCAGGAATTCGGGCCGGAAGTGCGATCTGACGGCTCCCATCACTTGCGCCCGCTGCTGCGGCGACTCCGCGCCCTCGCCTACCGCCAGGAATTCGGTGCCGAGGTTGGAGGTGAGGATGATTACCGTGTTGCGGAAATCGACTGTGCGGCCCTGCCCATCCGTCAGGCGTCCGTCGTCGAGCACCTGCAGCAGGACGTTAAACACGTCGTGGTGCGCCTTCTCCACCTCGTCGAACAGGATCACCTGATACGGCCGCCGCCGCACCGCTTCCGTGAGCACGCCGCCTTCCTCATAACCGACATAGCCCGGTGGGGCGCCGATCAGCCGTGCCACCGAGTGCTTCTCCATGAACTCGCTCATGTCGATGCGCACC
>DIZC01000086.1:0-19030 GCA_002429315.1 Alphaproteobacteria bacterium UBA6038 | reverse complement strand
TCATGTCGATGCGCACCATGGCGGTGTCGTCGTCGAACAGGAATTCGGCGAGCGCTTTGGTGAGCTCCGTCTTGCCGACGCCCGTCGGGCCCAGGAACAGGAACGAGCCGATCGGGTGATTGGGGTCCTGCAACCCCGCCCGCGCCCGGCGCACTGCATTGGAGACAGCGCGCACCGCCTCGTGCTGACCGACCACACGCTTCTCCAGCGACTGCTCCATGTGCAGCAGCTTGGCGCGCTCGCCTTCCAGCATCTTGTCCACGGGAATGCCGGTCCACCGCGACACCACCTGCGCGATGTGCTCCGGCGTCACCGCCTCGTTGACGAGGCGCGTGCTTTCCTGATCCTCGATCACCTTCAGCTTTCGTTCGAGATCGGGAATGACGCTGTAGGTGAGTTCGCCGGCTCGCGCGAAGTTGCCGCGGCGCTGGGCGATCTCCACTTCCTGTCGTGCTCCATCCAGCCTCTCCTTCAGGCTCTGCACGTTCTGAACCGATTTCTTCTCCTCCTGCCAGCGCGCGGTGAGCGCCGCGGACTTCTCTTCCAGCTCGGCGAGTTCGGCGTCGAGTGTCTGCAGGCGATCCCTCGAGGCCTTGTCCGTTTCCTTTCGCAGCGCTTCGCGCTCGATCTTGAATTGAATGATCCGGCGGTCGAGTTCGTCCAACGCCTCGGGCTTGGAATCCACCTGCATGCGCAGGCGGCTGGCCGCCTCGTCCATCAGGTCGATGGCCTTGTCGGGAAGGAAGCGATCCGAGATGTAGCGATGCGACAGCTGCGCCGCCGCGACGATCGCGGAATCGGTGATGCGCACGCCGTGGTGGACTTCGTATTTCTCCTTCAAGCCGCGCAGGATCGAGATAGTATCTTCGACGGTCGGCTCGGAGACGAACACCGGCTGGAAGCGCCGAGCCAGTGCCGCGTCCTTCTCCACATGCTTGCGGTACTCGTCGAGAGTCGTGGCGCCCACGCAATGCAGCTCACCGCGCGCCAACGCTGGTTTCAGCAGGTTGGAAGCGTCCATCGCGCCTTCGGCCTTGCCCGCGCCGACGAGGGTATGCATCTCGTCGATGAACAGGATGATCTTTCCCTGTGCAGCGATGATTTCCGAAAGAACCGCCTTCAGCCGCTCCTCGAACTCGCCGCGGAATTTTGCGCCGGCGATCAGGGCACCCATGTCGAGCGCCATCAGCCGCTTGTCGCGCAGGCTTTCCGGCACGTCGCCGTTGACGATGCGCAGCGCCAGGCCTTCCGCGATGGCGGTCTTGCCGACGCCCGGCTCCCCGATCAGCACGGGATTGTTCTTGGTGCGCCGCGACAGCACCTGAATGGTGCGGCGGATTTCCTCGTCTCGTCCAATGACCGGGTCGAGCTTGCCGGAGCGCGCGAGCTCGGTGAGGTCACGCGCATATTTCTTCAGTGCGTCGTATTGGTTCTCCGTCGTCGCAGAATCCGCGACGCGTCCCTGCCGCAAATCCGCGATTGCCTTGTTCAGCCCCTGCGGCGTCACGCCGGCGTCTTTCAAAACGCGCGCGGCGTCTGTGCCTTGCGCCATCGCAAGGGCGAGCAACAGATACTCGGCAGTGACGTACGAGTCGCCTGCCTTTTTGGCGGTTTGCTCTGCGGCATCGAGCAGACGAGCCGTTTCGGGTGCGAGATACACCTGCCCGGAGCCGGAACCTTCGACTTGCGGAATCTTCGCGATCGCGATTTCGTTTTCGCTGCGCACCTGATCGGGACGGCCGCCAGCGGCGCGGATCAGTCGCGCGGCGAGACCTTCCTCATCGTCGATCAGCACCTTGAGGAGATGCTGCGGCAGCAGCTGCTGATTGTTGGAACGGAGAGCGAGGGCCTGCGCAGACTGAATGAAGCCGCGCGCCCGCTCGGTAAACTTTTCAATATCCATGCCGGACCTCTTGAGCACGCACGAGCAAACCTCCGAAGACGGTTTGTCCCTACGCCCCTTGGATTAGGCGTGACCCCAGGACAGGCGCCGCACCTGGTCCATATGTGTGGTCTTGAAGTCGCTGCGCAAGGGGCTCAAGCGGCCGCTTACGCTACTCGGCGCCGGCCTGGTCGGCGTCTTGGTCCTGCCCGCTTTCGGTAAGCGAGAACGAGGGGTCGCTGGTCTCGGGTTGTGAAGCTTCCCCATTCACCCCGGGCATCCGGCCGTTGCCGTTTCCATTGTACTGCGGCTGCTGACCGCGGTTTTGGTATTGCTGCTGTTGCTGGACCTGCGATGCGGCCAGGATTCGATAATAGTGCTCAGCATGCTGCAGGTAGTTTTCGGCGGCCACGCGGTCGCCGGCGGCGTTCGCATCGCGCGCCAGTTGCAGATACTTCTCATAGACGTGCGCCGCGGACCCGCGGATCTTCACTTCTGGTCCGCTGGAGTCGAACGTCCGATTCGGATTGTGATGCTGAACGCTGCTATGCGTGTTTTGCGGCCTGCGGCCGCGCTGCCGTGAACGTGTCACCTAAATGTCCTTGCAATGGGACGCTCCTGGCGACGGTGCCCGGGGCTTACACGCCACGGGTTAGGGACCGTCGCGCCCATGGCGCGTCATCCTGGTTACATACCGTTGAGCTCGTCTTTCACTTCGGGACCGGCGCTCCTCGCGCCTCGGCCACCCCTCGCGACCGGACCGGAAGCCTCGCCTCCGGCGGGGGTCCCTCTGCCCCACAGATTGGAAACTAGCGACTTGCCGCCAAGTTTCAACCCTTTTTTGCGGCAGCGTTACCGGGCTCTACGGAGTCCGGACCACCACACAGCGGGGAATCCCGGCGAGATCCGGGGCGATTCGGGATATGTTAAGCCCCTGCGCCTCCATGATCTCCCGCACCAGCTGGTGCTGCCTGGCCCCGATTTCCAGGAGCGCCGCGCCTCTCCGCCTCAGACATTCCCTCAGCAGGGGCGCAATCCCCCGGTAGGCGTCCAGCCCGTCCAGGCCCCCGTCCAGTGCCGCCCGCGGCTCAAAGTCCCGCACATCCGCAGGCAAGGCATCGAGATCGCCGGATCGGATGTAAGGCGGATTGGCAAAAATAAGGTCAAAGCGGCCACCGACGGCGCTCCAAGTCCCCCTCACCAGTTCGCACCGGTCTTCCAATCGATGCCGCGCCACGTTTCGTCTGGCCCAGCCGAGCGCCTGCTCGGAACTGTCGATCCCGATTCCGCTGGCATTCGCGTATTCCATGAGGGAGGCGATCAGCAGGCACCCCGTTCCGGTTCCGAGGTCCAGCACACGGTATCCCCCATCGCGGTCAGGCATTTCCCGAAGCGCCTGCTCGACCAGTGCCTCGGTTTCGGGCCGAGGGATGAGGGCGCCCGGTCCAACCTCAAACTCCACGCTCCAGAATTCCTTGCGGCCGACAATGTACGCAATCGGTTCACGGCCGACTCTGCGTGCGATCAGGGAATCGAACGACAGTGACAGCTTGTTGGCGTGTTCCCACAGGAGTCGGGCTTCCAGGCCCGGGGACTCGATACCAGCCGCCCGCAGCCGCCCGGCTCCCTCCCGGAGAGGGTCATTCACGCTGCGTCATCTGCAGAAAGCGCGGCGAGCCGGCTCGCCTGATCTTCCGCCACCAAGGCATCGATGACATCGCCGAGTTCATCGCCGGAGAGAATCCGCTCGAGCTTGTAAAGCGTGAGGTTGATCCGGTGGTCCGTCAGCCGTCCTTGCGGGAAATTATAGGTGCGAATGCGTTCCGAACGGTCCCCCGAGCCCACCATTCCCTTACGCTCGGACGCACGTGCGCTCTCGACCCGCTCACGCTCCATCTCGTAGAGCTTGGCCTTCAGCAGCTTCATCGCCTGCGCCTTGTTCTTGTGCTGCGATTTCTCCGTCTGCTGCGCCACGGCGATGCCGGTCGGCAAGTGGGTGATGCGCACCGCGCTTTCCGTTTTGTTGACGTGCTGTCCACCGGCGCCGCTCGCCCGGAACACATCGATCCGCAGGTCCTTTTCGTCGATGTGGACGTCCACATCCTCAGGTTCGGGCAGCACCGCAACCGTGGCGGCCGAGGTGTGGATGCGCCCTCCGGCTTCGGTCACCGGCACCCGCTGGACACGATGGACGCCGCTCTCGAATTTCAGCTTTGCGTAAGCGCCGCGCCCCTGCACATCCAGCACCGCCTCTTTGACACCGCCGAGATCGCTCTCGCTGAGCGACATCAGCTCGGCCTTCCAGCCCTGCAGCTGTGCGTATCGCCGATACATGCGCAGCAGATCGGCCGCGAAAAGCGCTGCCTCCTCACCGCCGGTGCCGGCGCGCACCTCGATAATGGCGGATGAAGAATCCGCCGCGTCTTTCGGCAGGAGCTGCAGTTGCAACTCGCGTTCCAGCTGCGCAATCCGTTCCCTCAGCGTGCCGCGCTCTTCTTCCGCCATGCTCCGCAGCTCCGGATCAGCGGAGGTATCCGAAGCAAGAGCTTCCGCATCCCGCTGCTCGCGCAGGGCATTGCGGTATGTTCCCACCGTCTGCACGATCGGCGCGAGCTCAGCGTGCTCTTTCGAAAGCCTCGCGTATTCACCGCCCGCGGATCCGGAGGCAAGCTGTGCTTCCAGCGCCGCGACGCGGTCGACCAGCCGGGACAATTTGGCTGCGGAAATCATGGCTCTGGCGAATAGCGAGTGGGGAGTGGGGACGCAAGTTCGGCGTGGCGAGAAGCTCTACTCGCTAACCGGCCGTTCGGGATTCGCTACTATGCCGGTTCCAGCGCCTTATCGGTGCGCGCTTCGATCTCGGCCGCGCGCCGTTCACATAGCGCTACCACATGATCGACCAGCTTCTCGTTCTCGAGCTTGTAGGAGGGCTTGCCGTCCAGATAGATCATACCGGCACCCGCGCCGGCCCCACCGCCGGTGAATCCGAGATCGGTCTCGCGCGCCTCGCCCGGCCCGTTCACCACACAGCCGATGATCGAGAGCGTCATCGGCGTGGTAATGTGCTTCAGCCTATCTTCCAGTGCCCGAACCGTGTCGATCACATTGAAACCCTGCCGTGCGCATGAGGGACACGATACGATGTTGACGCCGCGATGCCGCAGATTGAGGCTCTTCAAAATATCGAAGCCGACGCGGATTTCCTCCACCGGGTCGGCCGACAAAGATACGCGGATTGTGTCGCCAATACCCGACCAGAGCAGCATTCCCATCCCGATGGAGGACTTCACGCTACCCGAGATCATTCCGCCGGCTTCGGTAATGCCGACGTGGAGCGGATAATCGCAAGCCTCAGCCAAGCCCTGATATGCCGCCACCGCAAGAAACACATCGGATGCCTTGCAGCTGATCTTGAATTCGAAGAAGTCGTTGTCCTCGAGAATCTTCGCGTGGTTGAGTGCGCTTTCCACCATGGCTTCCGGGCACGGCTCGCCATACCGCTCGAGCAATTCCTTCTCCAGCGAGCCCGCATTGACACCGATGCGCATGGAGACGCCATGGTCCTTTGCCGCCTGTACGACCTCGCGTACGCGTTGGGCCGAGCCGATGTTTCCCGGATTGATGCGCAGGCATGCCGCGCCAGCCTCCGCCGCTTCGATCGCGCGCTTGTAGTGGAAGTGGATGTCCGCCACGATCGGCACCCGTGCCGCCTTCACGATCGGCTTCAGCGCTTTGGTGGCATCCTCATCCGGGCAGGACACCCGCACGATGTCGGCACCCGCCTCCTCCATTTGCCGAATCTGATCGATGGTGCCGCGCACATCCGCAGTCACCGTATTGGTCATCGTCTGGACGGAGATTGGCGCATCGCCCCCGACTTCCACCGCGCCCACGCGGATTTTCCGCGAGCGGCGGCGGGAAATGTCACGATAGGCGCGCAGACTCATTGCCTACTGTTCCTGTGTGTCGCCGTGCTTGGCCGCCAGATCGGGCGCATCGATGGACAACGCTTCGGTGGCGTCTGCGGTCGTGCCGGGGGTCCCCATCGACTTCCCATTCAGAAGTATCTCGATGGCGTTGCCATGCTCGGCCGTCAGCGACAAACCATGCATGTTCGGCACCTGATAAACGTCGCCGGGCTGAAGCACACGGTTTATGAAAGCTCTGCCGTCTTCCGTTTGCACCAGGACGTGGGTGGCTTGCTTCGCCCGCAGAACCACATGCGCGTTGGTGTTCTGCTTGCCATAGACCTGCCCTCCCGGCCCCGGTGCAACCACCGGCGCCGTCACCGGCGGGGCAGACGCGGAAGTTTGGGAGGATGGTTGTGCCGAGGCAGGCGGAGCAGCTTTCGGCCGCGCTACGGGTCGCGTCGGACGGGTCTCGCTGGCGATCATCTGTGTCGGTACGGGAGCGATCGGCTGGCGAACTTGGGACTCGCCTGAGAAGAAGACGTAGTAGACGCCATAGGCCAGCAACCCCAGCACAATAAGCGCGATCACGGTCCAGCCGCGTCCCATCCGCGGCTCTTCCTGATGCTCTGGAAAGCCGGCCGTCTTGGACGTTTCTTCGCGGCCGGCAATTTCCGCTTTGAAGCGCTCGACGGCATCCGCCGGGTTCAGTCCAAGGTAGTCGGCGTAGGCGCGCACGAACCCAACCGCATAGGTGCGGCCAGGAAGGGCGTTCAGCCGGTCGTCCTCCAGCGCCTCGAGGTGCTCTTTGCGGATTTTCAGGACGCGAGAGACGGAGGCCAGATCCTCGCCCCGCGACATCCGCGCTCCCCGTAATTCCTGCCCAATCGTACCCAGCGGAGCATCAAAGTCGGCCGCGACGTCTCGGACATGCACACGGCGGGCTTCCGATCCCTTCCCCTGCACGTTGATCTGCGTAACCTTGCCCATTGGCGAACTGCTTTCTGCGGCCGGACGTTGCCTACCCGAAAACGCAGTCTAAGGTATTTCGGCGCCCGGATTAAACGCAGAAAGAGCGGCAAATGTTAAGCTGGGCTCAATCCAGCTTCACGATCTCCTGAGCACATCTCACAAGAGCGGGGGCAGAAAGGCTTCAGCCGCCGCTTCCGCCATTTCCACGCTGGACCTGCAGTCTCGTGATCTCGTTCTGTTGTGCCTGCCGCATCCGGTCCCATTCGCGCTGTGAATGGCACTCCCGACGGTCGCCCAGGCGGGTCCCTGTCGGCGCTGCCAACGTGCGGCAAACGACGCGATCGGAATCGTTATCGGCAGCTACCGCCGTGGCCGAAGCTTCTGGCGCGGTCGCTTGCTCCGCCAGGGCGGAGCCGATCGGATTCGAGGCGGCAAGAGCCGCAAGCAAGGCAAAGCCTGAAATGCGCACGGAGAACCCCTTTCTATGACAGCAGTCTAGTGTGCTTTGACGTTCCGTCAGTAGCAAGCCTGTGGCGCAAAATGCCGCAAATGTGAAACGTCCGTGGAGCCGATCCTGCGATGTTCCTGGGCAGGGAAACGCCTCCCTATGGCTGATGCGCTAGCGTTCGGTCACCATCACATAGTTCACGGCGGTATCGGCGGATAGTCGCCAGTTCCAGGCGAACGGGTCGAAGGCAAGTCCTTGGATACAGCGGACTTTGAGTCCACATTCGGCAGCCAGCTCGCCAAGTCTTGCCGGTTCGATAAAGCGGTTCCAGTCGTGAGTGCCCGGCGGGAGCCAGCGCAGGACATACTCCGCCGCGATCTTGGCCAGCATGAGAGATTTGAGAGTCCGATTGATTGTCGCCACGAATATCAGCCCGCCCGGACGCACGAGCCGTGAGCAGAGCCCCAGGAAGGCCCCCACATCCGTCACATGCTCAACGATCTCCATCGTCAGCACGACATCGAAGACGGCACCTTCGCCGGCGAGCACTTCTGGGGTGGCGCAGCGATAGCTGACATTGGCGCGGGTGCTTGCCGCATGGGCGGCAGCGGCCCGCACGTTCTCTTCTGCCGCGTCGCAGCCAAGCACTCGGAAGCCAAGCCGTGCCATCGGCTCCGACAACAGCCCACCACCACAGCCCAAGTCGAGTAACGACAGACCTTCAAATAGCCGGCGTGACCGAACGTCCCGCCCGAAATGATCGGCGGCAACGTCCCGAATGAATTTCAGGCGAATCGGGTTGAATTTGTGCAACGGCGCGAAAGCGCCGCCAGGATCCCACCACTGAGCCGCGAGTTGCGCAAATTTCTCTATTTCGGCGGGATCGGCGGAGGACGCAGTGATTTCCGGCATGGCGCAGCCATTTGAGACGGCTGAAGCATAGCGCAGGACAGGTCAGCCAAACCACGCATTGGGATGCCGCGGTGAGCCCGACAGCCGCGCCTCGGCCCTGATTGTCCGTTGAGCCCGCCGACGGTGGCCTTTATGAGATTGGCAGCAGTCGACAACGCACAGGCCGGTATGGCGAAAATCGTGATGAAATTTGGCGGCACCTCGGTCGCCGATCTCGATCGCATCCGCCATGTGGCCGGCCTGGTGAAGCGCGAGGTGGAGCGCGGAGCCCAGGTCGCGGTCGTCGTCTCCGCCATGGCCGGCGAGACCAACAAGCTCATCGCTTGGACACGGGACCTCGCGCCGCTCCACGATGCCCGGGAATACGACGTGGTGGTTGCCGCCGGCGAGCAGGTGACGGCGGGTCTCTTGGCCGTGGCCCTGTCTGCGAGTGGCATTGGAGCCCGCTCCTGGCTCGGTTGGCAGATTCCGATCCGCACCAGCGGCATGCACGGCTCCGCACGCATCGAGCAGATCGATCCTGCCTTGCTGAACGAACGCCTCTCGCAGGGGCAGGTGGCGGTGATCGCCGGGTTCCAGGGCGTCGCATCGGACAATCGGATATCGACCCTCGGCCGGGGCGGTTCCGATACCAGCGCCGTGGCCGTCGCGGCGGCTATTCAGGCAGACCGCTGCGATATCTACACCGATGTGGATGGCGTCTACACCACCGATCCTCGCATCGTTCCCAGAGCGCGGCGGTTGTCGCGCATTGCCTATGAGGAAATGCTCGAAATGGCATCTCTGGGCGCCAAGGTGTTGCAGACGCGGTCGGTCGAAATCGCCATGCTCTACCGCGTTCCCCTCCGGGTGCTTTCGACGTTCGAGCCAGATGGGGGGGGCACATTGCTCTGTGATGAGGAAGATATCGTGGAAAAGAAACCGGTCACCGGCATCGCCTATTCCCGCGACGAAGCGAAAATCACCCTGCACCGCATCCCGGACAAGCCGGGCGTAGCGGCAGCCATTTTCGGTCCGTTGGCCGATGCCGGCGTCAATGTCGACATGATCGTCCAGAATGTTTCCGAAGATGGCAAGAAGACGGACCTGACATTCACCGTCAGCCGCAGCGAGCTTCATCGCGCCCTGGAAGCCATCGAAAGGGCCGCGCCTGCCATCGGCTACCGCGATGTCACGCACGATGTGAGCGTGGCGAAGGTCTCCATCATCGGCATCGGAATGCGGACGCATTCCGGCGTGGCCCAGATGATGTTCCGCACGTTTGCGGAAAAAGGGATCAATATCGAAGTGATCTCGACCTCAGAGATCAAAGTAAGCGTCTTGATTGCGGAAGAGTATGTTGAGCTGGCGGTCCGCGCATTACACGCTGCATATGAATTGGATACCGCCTGATGCCGAATGTGCTGGCCGGCGGTCCCCGAATCCTGCTGCGCCGACTGCGGGAGATCATGGCGGAGCCGGCGAGCGCGCAAGCTCGCCTCGACAAACTGGTGATGGTGATCGCCTCCAATATGGTAGCGGAGGTCTGCTCGATCTATCTACGCCGCGCCAGCAACGTATACGAGTTGTTCGCAACGGAGGGTCTGAACCGCGGCGCCGTCCATCGCACCCGGATGAAACAGGGCGAAGGCCTCGTCGGGCTGGTCGGCGAGACCGCCGAGCCCATCAATCTCAGCGATGCTCCAAGCCATCCGCATTTCTCCTACCGGCCGGAAACCGGCGAGGACCCGTATCGGTCCTTTCTTGGCGTACCCATCGTTCGCGGCGGGCAAGTGTATGGGGTGCTGACCGTTCAGAACCGCACTGCACGCCTTTATGACGAGGAAGAGGTCGAGGCCCTCCAGACCGTGGCCATGGTGCTGGCGGAGATCGTGGCCCATGGCGGCTTATTCGACACATCCGAACTGGACGAGCCGGAGTTGCGCGCCGACCGGCCCCGGGCCTTTCGCGGGGAGCCGCTTTCCGATGGCATCGCCATCGGCCGGGTCGTGCTGCACGAGCCCCGGGTTAAGGTCGAGCGGCTGATTGCCGACGATCCGCAATTCGAACTCGCCCGCCTCGACAAGGCGCTGGACCAGCTTCGTGCCTCCGTCGACCAGATGCTGACGTCGACAGAGCTCGATCTTACCGGCGAAAGCCGCGAGGTGATCGAAGCATACCGGTTGTTCGCGCAGGACCAGGGCTGGCGGCAAAAACTGCGGGACGCAGTGCGCACGGGGCTGACTGCCGAAGCCGCCGTCGAGCGGGTGCAGGACGAGCTTCGGCTGCGCATCGCACGAACCGGCGATACCATGCTGCGCGAGCGGCTGCACGATTTCGAAGATTTGGCGCGCCGGCTCCAGCGGCATCTCGACGGGAATGTGGAGCCACAGAGGGAGCTGACGAAGGATTCCGTTATCGTCGGTCGCGCGATGGGTCCCGCAGAGTTGCTGGACTACGGCCGCGAACGGCTTACCGGCCTGGTGCTGGAAGAGGTTGCGCCGACCTCGCACGTGGCCATCGTCGCCCGCGCCATGGGTATCCCGCTGGTCGGCAACGTCGAAGGCATTGCCGACAACGCGAGAGCCGGCGATCTCATCGTCGTGGATGGCGAAACCGGCGAAGCGCAGTTGCGGGCACCTCCTGAAGTCGTGCGGGCCTTCAATACGCGGCGCTCCTTGCGCGAACAGCGCGCCGCGCAAATGGCGCAGGTCCGCGATCTTCCAGCCGTCACCAGAGACGGTGTGCATATTAAGCTGATGATGAACGCCGGTTTGCTGATCGATCTACCGCATCTGAAGGAGTCCGGCGCCGACGGCATCGGGCTTTTTCGCACCGAACTGCAGTTTATGATCGGCGAAACGATGCCGCGCCTGTCCGACCAAATCGCCTTTTACAAGCGCGTGATCGATGCGGCAGGGGACAGGCCCGTTGTATTCCGCACCCTGGACCTGGGTGGCGATAAAGTCCTGCCGTATGGCCGCTGGGAGCGTGAGAAGAACCCGGCGCTCGGCTGGCGGGCCTTGCGTATCGCGCTGGATCGGCCGGCATTGCTCCGGTATCAGGTGCGTGCCCTGTTATGTGCCTCGGCCGGCCAGCCGCTCCGCATCCTTCTACCGATGGTCAGCGATGTCGCGGAATTCAATTTGGCGCGCGCGCTGATCGATCGCGAACTTGAGCGGGGCCGCCTGCTTGCGCAACCGCAGCCGAAACAGACATTTGTGGGAGCCATGCTCGAGGTTCCGGCCCTGATGTTCATGCTGCCGCAGATCCTTCGCAGCGCCGATTTCGTTTCCATCGGCTCGAATGACCTGTTGCAGTTCGTTTTTGCGATGGACCGAACCAATCCCCGCGTGTCGCGCCGCTACGACGCTCTCAATCCCGCCGCCCTCACGCTGATCCGGCAAATCATCCGCAGTGCAGCGGATGCAGGTGGCGACGTTTCGCTGTGCGGCGAGATTGCCGGCCGACCGCTCGAGGCCATGGCTCTGGTCGGACTGGGACTCCGCACATTATCCATGCAGCCCGCCAACATCGGGCCCGTGAAAATGATGGTCCGGAGCATCGATACGCGAGAGGTGGGTGAGTTCGTCGAGCGACTCTGCGGGCGCACCGATCACAGCCTGCGGACGCGGCTCACGGCCTTTGCCGCCGAACGGGGCGTCATCCTCAAATAACGGCAGATCAATTGGCTTCGTTCAGGTCCAGCGGGAGCGGCGCGACGTCGATGCCCTCTTCCACAAGATCGGCGGCTTCTTCGAGCGAGGCTTCGCCATAGATGTGCCGCTCCTCGGCCTCACCGTAATGGATCTTGCGGGCTTCCTCGGAAAATTTCGGGCCAACGTATTCGGCGTTTTCCTGGATGTACTTGCGCAGGCCGGTCATGAACTGGCGCATCTTCCGCATTTCATCGGGAACAGAATGCACCGGTGCAGGTGCGTCGGCCGTCACGGCCGCAGGTACGGCCGGCACCGCAAAGATGGTCCGCTTACCCTCGCCCACGGAGCTGGATAGCGCCGGCGCCATTGGCGCCTTTACAATCCGCCGGGAATTGCAGACCGGACATAACAGCTTTCCACTCGCCTTTTGGTCGTCAAAGGCGGTCATGCTGGCGAACCAGCCCTCAAACGTATGCCCTTTGCTGCAATGCAGACTGTATACGATCACGCCGAATTCACTCGAATGACATCGTCAGCCTAGAACATGGGGGTAAACGCCCGGTTCCGCAACCGTTTCGGCCAGCGGCACCGTTAACCGAGCGCAATCCAGCCGCCAAGTGTGGCTAGCTTCTGATCCGCGGTCCATGGCGGCCCCAAGGCTTTGCCGAGTGCCGCAAGCCGCTGCTTCAGATGGCTCTCTGGTAATCCAATCTGGTCGGACGCTTGGCGGAAAGCTTCCCGTTCGCGGATGCGCACGACCGGGAGCTTCGCGCGTTCGCAGGCTGTCGCCATCGCGTCGCGATAGAACTCGCCTTCTGCCGCGTGAATGAGCGCATGCGATGCAAGAATGTCCCTCAATGGCGGCAGCTTGCGACCCGAGGCTGAAAGAATGCCGCAACCCGCCAATTTCCGGCCATTTGCCTCCGCGATAACGAGAAGGTCTTCAAGCGCCCGGTTTGCAAGCGCTTCGGTTGCATCGCGGCAGCGTCGGATGAAAGCCTCGGCACGTGCGAACGGGAGGGCCTCGGCGGCATGGAACGGTTGCTTGGAATCCTCGATCGCCGGATCGCAGAGTTGAACACCGCGACGATCGAGAATCTCGACACGCTCGCGCGTGCCCGCAACAAGGATGACCGCCGCCCAGCCGGAATGGCAGCGCATGCCGAGTGCCGCTTTACGGCCCGCCGAAGTCGCGGTCATGCCGCAAGCTTGGCACGCGTTCGCGCGCACTTCTGACAGCATCGAGATCGATATCGGCTACGATCACGCCCGGCTCGGTACCGCCCTCCCCAAGAATTTCGCCCCACGGCGCCACAATGAGCGAGTGACCGTAGGTCTGGCGGCCGTTGGCATGCGTGCCACCTTGAGCGGGCGCGATGACGAAGGCGCTGTTCTCAATGGCGCGCGCCCGCAAGAGCACGTGCCAATGCGCCTTGCCCGTGGTTTCGGTGAAGGCACTCGGCACCGCCAACATGACAGCGCCACCGTGCGCCAACTTGCGATAGAGCTGTGGGAAACGCAGATCGTAGCAAATCGAAAGACCAAGCTTGCCCCATGGCAGATCGGCCACCACCGCCGTACTGCCGCCCGCCACCGTGTTCGATTCGCGATAGGTCTCTCCGCTCGGCAAGTCGACGTCGAAGAGAAAGATCTTGTCGTAGCGTGCGGCGATCCGGCCCTTAGGATCGATCAAAAAGGAACGGTTCGCCGTTTTGCTGTCGCTCACCTTGATTGCCAGGGATCCGATCAACAGCCAAATCCGCAGCTCTTCTGCAAGCGCGCGGAAGCGGGGCAGCGCGGGATCGCGCTCTTCCGAAAAGCTCTTGTCGAGCTTGGCACCCCCATCAACCGCCATCAGGGTGGTGTTCTCCGGCGTCGCGATGAAATCGGCGCCCTGTCCTTTGGCTTCACGAATCAGATCGCACGCGGTCCGTATGTTCTCTTCCACGTCATCGGAAGACCGCAGCTGCACACAGGCGGCACGGAAAGCGCTCATGCGGGCTGCAGCAGCGGATCGAGTTCACCGGCGCGCTCGAGCGCATAGAGGTCGTCGCAGCCGCCAACATGATGCTGGCCGATAAAGATTTGCGGTACGGTGTAGCGGCCGCCCGACTTGGCCTCCATCTCACTGCGCGCGTTCACGTTCATGAATACATCGACTTCCTCGAAGGGCGCCCCCTTTTTCTTCAACAGCGCCTTGGCGCGCACACAGTAAGGACAGATCGGGGTGGTGTAGATCGTGATCTTCGGCATCGACTCAGGCGCCGCTTCAAGCCGCCCCTATATAACGCGCGGAAGCGGGCGGGCAACGCGGGCGACGCTCAGTACCAACACTTTTGTCGCGCCGGCGCGCCTGAGTGCTCGGGCACAAGCTTCCACAGTCGCGCCGGTGGTCAGCACGTCATCGACCAGCAGCACGGTTCGTCCGGTAACGGCAGCGGCTCGGCCCTTGGGAACCGCGAAGGCGCCCTGCACATTGCGCCGCCGCGCCTTGGCGGAGGGCATATTGCCCTGACTTGGTGTCGGACGGGTGCGGACGAGCGCGAACGAATCGACGGGTTTACCGCTCAAGCGGTGCAGCTGCTGGGCGAGGATGGCCGATTGGTTGTACCGCCGCAGCCAAAGCCGGATGCGGTGCAACGGCACCGGGACGATAATGTCGGCTTGCTCCAATAGCGGTTGGCCGGCACGCTTCAGCCACAGCGCGAAGAGATGGGCAAATTCCAGGCGATCTGCCCGCTTGAGCGCCAAGACCGCACCGCGGCTTGCATCGTCGTAGCGCATCGCGGAACGGGCGCAGTCGAAGCTGGGCGGGCTGGCCAGGCACGACGCGCAGAGCGAATCCGTGCCGGGGTCGATCTCGAAGGGCAAACCGCAGCGGATGCACATCGGCCCGTCGAAGAAGGTGATCTGTTTCCAGCACGCGGCGCAAAGCGCACGCGGCTCGCTCACCGGTGCCCGGCAGACAAGGCAAAGCGGCGGGTAGACGATATCGAGAACGGTGCGGCCGGCGCGGCGGAGAGCGGAGGTCAGTTTTGCGGTCCGGACGCTCGGCGTCTCGTATGTCGCGGCCATCGTCCTTAATATCACAAACGGCCAGAGCGAGGAGCGATGAGTCCACCGCTGATTGTCGACCGGCGCCTATATGCCTTGAGACGCGCCCGGGCGCGCGGCACGGATTTTCTCGTCCGGGATGCGGCTGCGCGTCTGGCCGAGCGCGTGGCTGCGGTGAACCGACGGTTCGTCCGCGCGCTCGACCTATCGTCGCGCAACGAGAGTTTTGCCGAATTGTGCGGGGTCGCGGAGGAGTGGACGCGCACCGCCCTGTCGGGGCGCGGAAACGCGATTCCTGCCGACGAGGAAGCCCTGCCCTTCGCACCGGGGTCATTCGACCTCATCACCAACGTACTGTCGCTGCATGCGGTCAACGATCTGCCGGGCGCTCTGATCCAGATTCGCCGCGCGCTCAAGCCGGACGGCCTGTTTATGGCAGCGCTTTTTGGGGGCGAGACCTTGTCTGAGCTGCGCGACGCATTTGCCGCCGCCGAAAGTGAAATCAGCGGCGGTGTCAGTCCACGCGTGCTGCCGTGTACCGACATCCGCGATGCGGGTGCATTGCTGCAGCGCGCGGGGTTTGCGCTTTCCGTCGCAGACGTGGAGCGCACGCAGGTCCGTTATCGGGTTTTTTCCACGCTGATCCGGGATTTGCGGGCGCTCGGTGAGACCAACGCGCTGGAACAGCGCAGCCGAAAGTTCCTACGCCGCGACGTGCTTGCCGCAGCGCTGGCGCAATATGCCGAGCGGCACGCCGAACTGGACGGACGCCTGTGCGCGACATTCGACATCGTGTACCTGACCGGCTGGGCACCGCATAAGGATCAGCAGCAGCCGCTCGCGCCGGGTTCCGCGCGCGCTCGTTTGGCTGACGCGCTTCAAACCCAGGAGTTCTCTGCCGCCCGTGGCGGAAAGCCGGACTAGAACCCCGCAACGACTGCGTCGAAAAATCCCTTGAGCGTCGTGCCGATCGCGGTCACGGCCGTGACGATCACGATTGAAATGCTGGCGGCGATAAGCGCGTATTCGATCGCGGTCGCGCCATGCTTATCGTTCGAGAAAACACTCAAAGCAGATCGCGGAGCATCGGGATAAGGGGCAAATCGGCCGGTGGCATGGGGATCGACCCGAGATCTTTCACTCGCATCCATTTCAGCGCGGAATGCTCCCGCGCGGTCGGCGTGCTCTCCCAACGGCGACAGAGAAACAGCGGCATCAGAAGATGGAAATCCGGATAGCTGTGCGACGCGAAGGTAAAAGGCGCGAGGCAGGCCTCCTTCACGGTAATACCAAGCTCTTCCGCAAGCTCCCGGATCAGCGCGTCTTCCGGGCGCTCCTCCGGTTCCACCTTCCCACCAGGAAATTCCCATAATCCCGCCATCGCTTTCCCCGGCGGACGCTGTGCAATAAGCACGCGGCCATCCGGATCGATGAGCGCACAGGCCGCAACCAGCACCGTTTTGCCCATGCTTGTGCCTCCGAGAATGCCGCGGGGCGATTAATACCCCATTAAGACGTGGAGTCAGCAATTGAAGACACCTGCGCAAATTGTTTGCAAACGACACAAAAAGCTCCGACTGTTTCAAGGCCGAGCCGTTCAGATTATCGGTCGATTAACTGCGATACGAACCGTTGATGTGGATGTAGCCCTCGGTGAGGTCGCAGGTGTAGATCCGGGCGTGGCCTTTGCCGATTCCGAGATCGATGGCGATGCTGACTTCGCGGCCGGAGACCGCTTTCGTGGCAGCGGCTTCGTTGTAGGCCTTGGTGCGAGCACCGTTTTCGGCAACGAGTACTTTGCCGAACCATATTTTCAGCCTGTCCTGGTCTGCCGGTTCGCCTGCCTTGCCCACCGCCATCACCACCCTGCCCCAATTAGCGTCACCACCGGCAATGGCGGTCTTCACCAGGGGTGAATTGGCGATCGAAAGCGCGATCTTGCGCGCAGATTCGTCTGTGGCCGCGCCATTCACATCCACCTGAATCAGCTTCTGCGCACCCTCGCCGTCACGAACCACCTGCAGCGCCAGATCGAGCAGAACGGCGTCGAGCTTGCGGCGGAAATCGGCTAGTCGATTGTCGCTTGCGCTGCCGACCGCCGCGTGACGTGCGCCCTTGCCAGTGGCAAAGAGCAACAGCGTGTCGTTCGTCGAGGTGTCGCCGTCTACGGTGATGCTGTTGAACGAGGCTTTGACACTCTCCAAAAGCAGCGTCTGCAACGCTGGCGCAAGAATGGTCGCGTCGGTGAAGACGAACGACAGAAGGGTCGCCATATCTGGCGCAATCATGCCGGAGCCTTTGGCGATGCCGTTGATCCTCACCTTGCGGCCGTCGATCTCGGCCGACGCGGTTGCGAGCTTTGGGTGGGTGTCGGTGGTCATGATCGCGTCGGCTGCTGCGCGCCAGCCATCCGCAGCGCCACTCTCGGCCAGCGCGCCGAGAATCCGCGTGATCTTCTCCGCCGGCAGCGGTTCACCGATCATGCCGGTGGAGGCAAGAAACACTTCGGCCGGTCTGCAACCGATCGCCGCCGCCGTCGATTGCGCTACCGCTGTCGCGGCGGCCATTCCGGCGCCCCCGGTGAACGCATTGGCATTGCCGCTGTTGACCACGAGCGCCCGCGCCGTTCCGGCTGCAAGGTGCGTGCGGCACCAGTCTATCGGCGCGGCGGCCATCTTTGATTGGGTGAAGACACCCGCCACCTGCGTATCGGGCGCAAGAGTCACCAGCAGGACATCGGTCCGGTCCCTGTAGCGGACCCCGGCCGCGCCGGTGGCCAGTCGCACTCCGGCTAACGGGGGCAGTTTCGGCAGGGATTTAGGGGCGAGCGGCGAACGCGCCGAACCCGCAGCCTGGCGCCGTCGGGCGCTGGCCGGAATCGGTTTCACCCGCTTCTCCTTCGTCATCGCCCCCTCACCTGACCGGCGCAAATGCACCACAAACGGGGCGGATTAGGGCCAATTACCTCGAATTGACAAGGGGAAAGGCGGTTCTTATGTCTCTGCCCAGCGCGGACCCGGAGGCTCCCTCTGGGGCGTTTGCGCGCACTTGCCGGCACACCGGCTGCCCCGTCAGAGGATTTCATGCTCGGCTTTAGCGCCATCGCACAGCGTTTCTTTGGGTCCGTCAACGAGCGGAAGCTCCGTCCCATGTTCAAGCGGGTGGAGGAGATCAACGCCCTGGAACCCCGCTTCGAGGCCATGACGGATGAGGAGCTAAAGGCCCAGACCCCCGCTTTTCGGGAGCGGTTGGCGAACAATGAGGAGCTTGATGATCTGCTTCCAGAGGCCTTCGCCGTGGTACGCGAGGCGGCCAAGCGAACCCTGGGACAACGGCATTTCGACGTGCAGCTGGCCGGTGGCATGGTCCTCCATGAGGGCCGCATCGCCGAGATGAAGACCGGCGAAGGCAAGACCCTGGTTGCCACCTTGCCCGTCTATCTAAATGCGCTCGCCGGCAAGGGCGTCCATGTCGTCACCGTGAACGACTATCTCGCCCGCCGCGACGCGGACTGGATGGGACAAATCTATAAGTTCCTCGGCCTCGCTGTCGGCTGCATCGTGCATGGACTGACGGACGAGGAGCGTAAGCAATCCTACGATGCCGACGTTACCTACGGCACGAATAACGAATACGGCTTCGATTATCTGCGCGACAACATGAAGTACTCCATCGCCACGATGGTACAGCGCGGCCATTCGTTTGCTATCGTCGACGAAGTGGACTCGATCCTGATCGACGAGGCGCGCACGCCGCTGATCATTTCGGGTCCCACGGAAGACCAGACGGAACTCTACCGCAACGTCGATGCGCTTATTCCAAACCTCGAGAAGGGCGATTACGAACTCGACGAGAAGCAGAAGACGGTCACGCTGACCGAGACTGGCAACGAGCGGATGGTTGGCTGGCTGCGAGAGGCCGGGCTGCTGGAGACCGGCGATCTCTACGATATCGAAAACATCAACATGGTCCATCACGTCAATCAGGCGCTGAAGGCCCACACGCTGTTCCTGCGCGACCGCGACTACATCGAGAAGGACGGCAAGGTCATCATCATCGACGAATTCACCGGCCGCATGATGGAAGGCCGGCGGTATTCCGAAGGCCTGCACCAGGCCCTCGAGGCCAAGGAAGGCACCCGGATCGAGCCGGAGAACGTCACCCTCGCCTCCATCACCTTCCAGAACTATTTCCGGCTGTACGACAAGCTGGCCGG
>DIZC01000011.1:2938-7533 GCA_002429315.1 Alphaproteobacteria bacterium UBA6038 | reverse complement strand
CCGCAAGCCCGAGATTGAGGGCGACGCTGGTGCCGATGGCCATGACGCAGCCGAACAGCGGCAGCGGATAGTTCAGCGCGAAGAAGACGATGAACAGCGCGGCCGATTGGCCCGCCACCGCCATCCAGCGCAGGTTGCTGAGGGTGCGAAGCCGCACCCGCCCGCGCGCCGAAGGCGACAATTCGGCGGCCAAGCGCGGCCAGAAGCGTGGCCAGCCGCGCGCCTTTTCGACCTCAAGGTCCGGCGGCAACCGTTCGTTCATGGGACCATTCGCCTTCTTCGCGAGCGGAAAGCACCAGTCTATCAATCCGCCGATGCTTCGCACACCACAGGCGCTGATCCCCTATCTGCTCGCACTGGCCTGCGTCTCCGCCGGCGGGCTGTGGCATGCGGCGGACCAGGGGCAGGGCCTCGGCCGCGTGATCACGAGCGGCACGCCGGTCGTCGGTGGACCGTTTGCGCTGCTCGACCAGAACGGCGAAACGCGGACCGATGCCGATTTTCGCGGCCGCTGGATGCTGGTCTATTTCGGCTACGCCAACTGCCCCGACGTCTGTCCGACGACCCTCGCGCTGATGGCAGAAGTGCTGAAGCGGCTGGGCCCGCGCGCCAACCGCATCGCACCGATTTTCATCACCCTGGATCCGGCGCGCGACACGCCGAAGGTGCTGCAGCAGTATCTTGCGTCTTTCGATTCCCGCTTCATCGGATTGACGGGGCCGAACAGCCACATCGCGGCCGTCGCTGCGGAATACCGGGTGTATCATGCGAGGCGTCCGCTGCCGGGCGGCGGCTACGCCATCGATCATTCCAGCGTGATCTGCCTCATGGGCCCGGACGGGAAGTTCGCGGCCGACTACGACAATTCGCAGGGCCCGGACGAGATCGCCGACGACCTGAAAAAGCGGCTGTAAAAGGCCCGCACCGCGCTCAAACCGCCGGTGCCGGCAGTCCCGCGAGCGCGCAGGCCGCAATCAGCGTGTTGCGCATCAGGCAGGCGATGGTCATGGCGCCGACGCCGCCGGGCACCGGCGTAATCGCGCCGGCGCGTTCGCGGGCCGCCGCGTAATCCACGTCGCCGACGATTTTGTATTTGCCGTCACCGGCCTCGATGCGATTGATGCCGACATCGATGACCGCAGCGCCCGGCTTCACCCAATTCCCTTTCACGAGTCCCGGCCGGCCGATGGCCGCGACCAGAATGTCGGCGCGGCGGCATTGCTCGGCAAGATCGCGGGTCTTGGAATGCGCCATGGTGACGGTGGCGTTCGCGGCGAGCAGCAGCTGCGCCGCAGGCTTGCCGAACAGCAGCGAGCGGCCGATGACCAGCGCATTCGCGCCCGCAATTTCGATGCCATAATCTTTCAGCAGCATCATCACGCCCAATGGCGTGCAGGAGACGAGCTTCGCGCGCCCGCTGAGCAGAAGGCCCGCATTCGTGGGCGTCAGCGCGTCCACGTCCTTGCGCGGATCGAGCGTGTCCAGCACCGCGGCTTCGCGCACCTGCTTGGGCAGCGGCATCTGCACGAGGATGCCGTGCACTTTGGGATCGTCGTTTAGCGCGCCCACGCGCGCGAGCACGTCTGCTTCGCCGGCGTCCGCCGGCAGGTGAAAGCTGACGGAGTGGAAGCCGAGGCGCTCCGCTCTCTTGTTCTTGTTGCGGACGTACACTTTGCTCGCCGGGTCCTCGCCGACGAGCAACGTGGCGAGGCCCGGAACGAGACCGTGCTCGCGCGCCAGGCGCACCGACTCTGCAGCCAGCCGTTCTTCGAGACGCGCCGCAACCGCCTTGCCGTCGATGAGTCGTGCCGTCAAACCGAAGCGCCTTGCGGATAGAGATAGCGCGCTTCGGCCCAGAGCAGCACGTATTCGAGGAACCAGATGGCGATGAGCACGATCAGCGGGGAGAGATCGAGTCCACCCATCGGCGGAATGACGCGGCGGATTTGGCGGAACACCGGCTCGGTCAAGGCGGCCAACGCGCGCACCACGGAGCGCGCCAGCGGATGGTAGGTGTTGAGCACGCCGAAGGCGACGAGCCAGCTCACCACCACGGCAATGACCACCACCCACCAGTAAAGGTCGAGCAGCAAAAGAAGCAGCGCGACGATCGGATTGTGTCCAACGGCGATCACGAATGCTCCTTCGGCTCAGAAATGCAAAGACTGGCTTGCCGAGCCGTAGCTCGCGGGAAGCAGCCCGCCTTCGCCGGTTGGGCTACGGCGCCGCAGCCTTCTCCCGCTCCGCGAGCGAAGGCTGGTGGAGCTGAGCGGGATCGAACCGCTGACCTCCTCATTGCGAACGAGGCGCTCTCCCAACTGAGCTACAGCCCCAAGCCTAAAAGCCCGGCGCCCGCGGAATCCCGCAGGCCGGCGTATGTAGGAAGCCGCCCCAAAGGGTGTCAAGGCAACACCTCGATATAGGGCCTAATGTCGCGTCCCACACGGCCATAGGCTTTCGATCGCCATCTGGAGCGATTTGTTGGCGGGCTGGTCAGCCAGTCGAGGTTGCGCTGTCAGCCAACGTACCACGGCGTCGTTTATCCGATCACCATTGATCGTGGTCGGAACGCA
The DNA here is from genome assembly GCA_002429315.1 of Alphaproteobacteria bacterium UBA6038. GTDB lineage: Bacteria > Pseudomonadota > Alphaproteobacteria > Micropepsales > Micropepsaceae > Rhizomicrobium. Next base: position 4,960 of record DIZC01000011.1, on the reverse strand, counting down.
CGCTTCGGCTGGCGCGCCGAGAAACGGTTTTGCCATCAGTGCACCGTAAACTTGCGTAATGCGCACGCACCAGCGGCGATCCGAATTACAATCGGACAAAAAGTCTCCCGTGGTCATTCGATCGAGGTGAGGATGAATTGGATTCAGCCAGAAGAACACGAGATACAACCCTGCAACGAGCAACAAGGCCGGCCAGGCTTGCTTCAGTCCCTGACTGATTTCGAGAGGCAGCGTGCAGTTATTCCTCACTTCCCGCTGTAGCTCACTCGCCAGACGGTTTTGCCGGCATCGTCGGCAATCAGCATGCTGCCGTCCTTCGCCACCAGCAATCCAGCGGGGCGGCCATAGACATGCGCCGGGCTGGTCTTGCCGTCCCAGAAGCCGGTGACGAAATCTTCGTAGCCGCCCACCGGCTTGCCGCCGGCGAAGTGAATCCGCACCACCTTGTACCCGTGCGGCTGTCCGGAATTCCACGAGCCGTGAAAGGCGACGAATGCATCGCCCTGATAATCGGCGGGGAACTGCTGGCTATTGTAGAACGCGAACCCAAGCGGCGCGGAATGCGCCTGAAACAGCATGTCCGGCGTCTTCGTCTTCGCCACCAGATCCGGACGCTTGGAACCGAACGTCGGATCGGGATGCGGCCCGATATAGGCATAGGGCCAGCCGTAGAACGCGCCGCGGTCGACATGCGTGGCGTAATCCGGCGGCAGGTTGTCGCCCAAACCGTCGCGCTCGTTCACCGTCACCCACATCTGCTTGGTGCCCGGCTGAAACACGATGCCGACAGGATTGCGCAGGCCGCCGGCATAAGTGGAGAGCGTGCCGTTCGCATTCACCGTCTGCACGCTGGCACGGGTCGGCGGATCGTTGGTCTCCACATTGCCGGCGCTGCCGATGGCGACGTACAGCGTGCCGTCCGGCCCGAAGGCGATGTCGCGCGTGTCGTGCCCCTGCTTGCCGCCGAAGCTTTGCTGCGTGATCCGCGTGCGGCCCGACGCTTGTGTCGCGCCGTTCGTGTAGCCCAGCTTCCACACCGCGTTGAGATCGCCGACGTAAAGCGCGCCGTCGTGAAAGGCGAGCCCGTGCGGGCGCTCGAAGCCGCGGGCGAAGGTGAAAATCTGGTCCGCCTTGCCCCCGCCGGCGGCGCCGCGAAGCAGGGTGATTTTGCCCGCGCCGGGCTCGGCGAGGAACACGTCGCCGTTGGGCGCGAGCGCCATCCAACGGGGATTGGAAAGGCCGCTGGCGAACACCGAAATCGTAAAGCCTTTCTCCACCTGCGGCAGCCAGCCTTGCGGCCGCGCCACGATCTGAGAACTGTTGTCCACCGCGGGCGTGGCATACGGCTTGGGCAGATCCTGCGCCGAGTAGTGGTGCCTGGTGCCCGGCACATCGGCGGCAAAGGCCGCCCCGGCGATGCCCATGATCGTCAAGGCGCAGGCAAGATTCCGCTTTGTGTTCATCGCCTTTGCCTTCTGTGACGAAACCGGCCCGAGCGCGCGTCAGCGCGGGAATTTACCCGGCGCGGGTATGTGTTGACGGAACGCCGGGGCTGTCAAATGGGATCCGCCATCTTTCCGACGCCGCTCACATGGCGGAGATGCCGCCGTCCACCTTCAATTCGGCGCCGGTGACGAATTTCGATTCGTCGCTGGCAAGATAGAGCACCGCATAGGCGATATCGTCCGGCTCGCCGATATGCCCGAGCGGCACCTGGCGGGCAAGCTTGGCGTAGGCATCTTCCTTGCCGAAGCGGGCGACCAGCGGATCGAGAATGGGCGTCGCGATGAACACCGGATGCACGGAATTGCTGCGGATACCGTAGTGCTTGCGCGCGCAATAGAGCGCCACGGATTTCGACAGATGCCGCACGCCCGCCTTGGCGGAATTGTAGGCCGCCATGTTGTGCCCCGCGATGATGCCGGAAATGGACGAGATGTTGACGATCGAGCCGCCGAGGCTGGTTTCCTTCACGGTGCGGGCGATCAGCGGAATGGCGAGCTTGCAGCCGAGAAACACGCC
>DIZC01000011.1:0-2872 GCA_002429315.1 Alphaproteobacteria bacterium UBA6038 | reverse complement strand
GTCAGCCCGATGCCGGCGTTGTTGACCAGCACGTGCAGGCCGCCAAACGCGCGCTCGGTTTCGTTCAGCGCCTCCACCCATTCGGTTTCGCTGGTGACATCGTGCTTCACGGCAATCGCGGCTTCGCCGCGCTGCTGCTGGTTGATCGACGCCGCGACTTTCTTGGCGCCTTCGAGGTTCACATCCGTGACGGCGACGCGCGCGCCTTCGCGCGCCAGCATCCGCGCCGCGGCTTCGCCCAGCCCCTGCGCGCCGCCCGTGATCAGCGCAACCTTGCCTTCTACTCGTCCTGACATATTCAGCCCCGGAAGATTTCGCTCATGCTGGCGTGTGGAGATTACGTCCGCAAGGTGCCGCCGGTGGCTTTGGTGACGGCGGCAACGATCTTCTGGGCGATGGCGTCGATTTCGGCGTCGGTCAGCGTGCGATCCTTCGGCTGCAGGCGCACCGCGATGGCGAGCGACTTCTTGCCTTCGGGAATGCCCTTGCCTTCGTAGAGGTCGAACACCTCCACGCGCTCGATAGCTGCGCGCTCGGCGGATTTCGCCGCCTTGATCACCTCGTCGGCAGATACGTGCGCATTCAGCAGGAAGGCGAAATCGCGCTCCACCGGTTGGAATTGCGATGGTGCGAATTGAGCGTGCGCCTTGCCCCTCGCCTTCGGTTCTGGGATCGCATTGAGGAACACTTCGAACGCAGCGGCCGGGCCCTTGATATCAAACGCGGCAATCACATTGGGATGCAGTTCGCCGAAGTACGCGAGCACCTTCTGACCGAGCGCCAAGGTGCCGGAACGGCCGGGGTGATACCACGCGGCAGCGCCAGCCTTCAGCGGCGCGGTCATCGGCCCCCCAATCGCGGTTTCGAGGACAGCCAGCATGTCGGCCTTCGCGTCAAAGGCATCCGGCGCGTGCGCCGACTTCGTCCAGCTGCGCTGCGGCTCGCCGATGCGAACGCCGGCGGCGACCGTGGCTTGCGCCCCCGGCATGCCGCTCTCGAACTGTGCACCGATCTCGAACAGCATCAGATCGTTGAAGCCGCGTGCCTGATTGCGCCCCGCGGCGGCCAGCAGCGACGGCAACAGACTCGGTCTCAGCGCATCGAGATCGGACGCAATGGGATTCTCGAGCTGCCGCGCCTCGTCACCGCTGCCAAACAGTTCCGCATGCAGGCGCGAAATGAAGGAGAAGTTGATCGTCTCGTTGAAGCCGCGCGCGGCGATAGCGCGCCGCACCAGCCTGATGCGGCGCTGTGCCGGCGTGAGCGTGGGCCGCGCCACGGCGTTCGGACGCGACATAGCTTGCGAGGGCACATTCTCAAGCCCGTAGATGCGCACCACCTCTTCGACGAGATCGGCGGTGCCTTCGATATCGCCGCGCCAGGAGGGCGGCTGCACGGAAAGCGGATCGTCGCCATTCACTGCAAAGCCGAGCTTCGTCAGGATGCGCGTGATTTCCGGCTTCGGCACATTGATGCCCGCGAGCCGCTTCACCGCCGCGGGCGTGAACGCGATCGTGCGTTTCCACTCTGGTCCCTTCCCGGCAACCATTATCTCCGACGGCTCCCCGCCGCAGAATTCCAGAATGAGTTTTGTGGCGAGCTCAAGGCCCGGGATCACGAATTGCGGATCGACGCCGCGCTCGAAGCGATAACGCGCGTCCGACACGATGCCGAGCTTGCGCCCGGTCTGCGCGATGCGCGCCGGATCGAAATAGGCCGATTCGATGAACACGTTCGTGGTGGTTTCAGTGCAAGCCGTGTCCTCGCCGCCCATGACCCCGGCGATGCCGCGGGCGGCGTTCTCGTCGGCAATCACGCACATGGCGGAATCGAGCGTGTAGGTCTTGCCGTCGAGCGCGAGGACTTGCTCGCCGTCTTGCGCCAGCCGCGCCTGCATGTTGCCCACGAGCTTGTCGGCATCGAACACGTGCAGCGGCCGCCCGCGATCGAGTGAAATCAGGTTGGTGACATCCACCAGCGCGGAGATGGGGCGCAGGCTCACGGCCTTCAGCCGCTCCTGCACCCATTTGGGCGAGGGGCCGTTCTTTACGTTGCGGATCAGGCGTCCGGCGAACAGCGGGCAGGCGCTGGCGGTTTCCGGCGTGAAATTCAGGCGGATGTCTTTCGGGCAGGGGAATTGCCCCGCCACCGGTTTGACCGATCCGTCCTTCAATGCGCCGAAATCCGCCGCCGCCAGATCGCGTGCGATGCCGTACACGCTGGTGGCATCGCCGCGGTTGGGCGTGATCGCCACGTCGATGACCGGATCGTTCAAGCCCAGCGCCGGTGCGGCCGGTTCGCCAACTTGCGCGTCCGCCGGCAATTCGATGATGCCGGTGTGATCCTCGCCCAGCTGCAGCTCGCGCGCCGAGCACAGCATGCCGCGCGATTCCACGCCACGGATCGTACCCACCTTTAGCACGTCGCCGGTCGCCGGAATCACCACGCCGGGCTTTGCGAAAACGCCTTTCATGCCGGTGTGCGCGTTGGGCGCGCCGCACACGACCTGAACCGGTTCACCCGCGCCGGTGTCTACCATGCACAGCTTCAGCTTGTCGGCATTGGGATGTTTCTCGGCGGAGATGACATGCGCGACGGTGAAATCCTTCAGCCGCGCGCCGGCATCCTCGATCGCTTCCACTTCCAGTCCGATGGAGGTGAGCTTGTCCGCCACCGCCTGCGCATCGGCATCGGTCTCGAGATGGTCCTTCAGCCAGGATAATGTGAATTTCATAGCGCGCGCTCCAGGCTCTCCCCCCGCGCAGCGGGGGGAGTACGGCCGAAGGCCGGGAGGGGGGCGAACGCGAGCGCCCCCTCCACCCCCCCTCCCGCGGGCCCCCCCCCCCCCCCCCCCTTTCACCTACTTCCCCCC
>DIZC01000132.1:480-11288 GCA_002429315.1 Alphaproteobacteria bacterium UBA6038 | reverse complement strand
GTATAAGAGACAGATGTACGGCGGCGACGGGCGGGTCAATTTTGCCCTTCCCGATCTGCGCAGCCGGGTTCCCGTTCACATGGGCGCCGGCTTCACGCTCGGCCAGCGCGGCGGCGAAGAAGCGCACACGATCATCAGCTCCGAGATGCCCACGCACACCCACTCGCTCAACGGCACAACGACGGACGGGACCTCGACGACGCCGCCCGGCACGCTCGCCAAATGCGTGGCCACGGCGAACCCCGGCGGCACCTTCACCATGTCGCTATACAGCACGGCTGCGCCCAACGGCTTGTTGTGGGCCAACACCATGGGGAATACCGGCGGCAGCCAGGCTCACACCAACCTGATGCCGTACCTCTGCATCAACATGTGCATTGCCCTGCAGGGGATATTCCCGTCGCAGACCTGACGCGCCTTAGTTGAAGATGGCCTGGTAGTCCTGCCACTCCCGCTCGGGCGTGTGGGTAGGCGAGATATAGATCTGGTAGGTTGGTCCGTCCTCGAATTCGCATTCGAAGTAGCCTTCCGTCATATAGACGTCGGTCTTCGGCGCGCGGAAGATGAGGATGAACGGATCGCGCTTGGCGCTGGGAATGTACTTTTCGCCGGCGATGATCTTGATGAGCGGCATGGCAAAGGGCGTACCCTTGAAGCGCACCGTCTTGCCGACCAGCGGCTGGAAATGATGAATCTCGAGAAACTCGGCCATGCCTCAATCCTATGCGATGGGAACGCGCCGGAGATTGCCTCAAGGAAACCGCCGATGGAAGTGCGGCGCTACGACACGAAGTTCGGCACGGTGACGCTGCGCGCCGAGCGGGCGGAGGATGAGTCTTTCCTGTTCGCGCTGTTCAAGAGTCACACCGAGCGGCCGCTGATGCAGGCGGGGTTGGCCGATGCCGCGATCGATACCATGGTCGCCTTCCAGCACCGCTCGCAGAGCGGCACGCACCGCGCCCTGTTTCCCGACGCCGTCTATTCCATCATCGAGAGCGACGGGGTGCCGATTGGGCGGCTGATCGAGGAGGACGAAGGCGAGCGCGTCTACTTCGTCGATTTCGCACTGTCGCCGGAGCGTCAGGCGAAGGGTCTCGGCACCGCCTTCATCGAACTGGTGGCCAACGAATGGGCGCGGAAGGGCCGCGCCGCGCGGGTGGAAGTGCATGTCGGCAACGAGCCCTCGCTCAAGCTCTGCCGCAAACTCGGTTTCGTCACCATCGAGGACAAGCGGACGGGTTATGTGAATCTGCTGCGCCCGCGCGAGACGGCGCCGGCTGGCACGGGAGTGTAATCCGTCCATGGCGCCCGGGCCGACCGTCGAGACGCCGAACGGGCCGTTCACATTGGCGCGCAGCTGCGACGGCTGCACGCTGTGCTGCCGGGTGCTCGAAGCCGTCACCCTCAACAAGCCGATGGGCGTCCTGTGCAAGGACTGCGTCGTGGGGACGGGATGCGGCATTCATGCGACGCGGCCTGACGAATGCCGCAACTATCACTGCGGCTGGCTGATCGACGGCAGCCTCGGGCCTGAATGGCAGCCGGAGAAAGCGCACATCATCATCACCTACGACCTGGAAGGCCGACGGCTCAACGCGCACGCCGATCCGCTCTATCCCGATGCTTGGCGCCAGGAGCCATATTACTCCCAGCTCAAGGGTTGGGCGGCGATGGCGCTGCCGCGCGGCGGACAGGTGGTGGCTTATCTCGAGAAGGACGTCTCCGTTTTTCTGCCGGATCGCCATGTGGAGCTTGGCGTGCTTGGCGCGGACGATTTCATCTTCATCGAAAATCTCGGAGAAGGCCGCTGGGATGCCCGCAGGCTCGGCCGCGAAGAAGCCATGGCGCAGCGACAAGTCTGATTGCAGGAAAGGAAAAAGCGGATAAGGTCGGGCCCAAGGTTGCCGAGGCGTATTCTCATGCCGGTTCGTGTGCTTGCCACAGGCGCGTTTTGTGTGGCTGCCGTCTGTCAGGTGTCTTCCGCGGCGGCTGCGCCGCTGGTCCTGTCCGGCAGCCTCAGCGGATCCTACGCCGACCTGAGCACGCCGGGGGGCGACTCGTCGATCTGGGGCGGTGTCGGCCGGGCGAACCTGGCGATCCTCGATCCAGGTCCGAACGTGCAGGTGAATGTGGCCGACGCGGAATTCAATTTTCCCAAGAGCAGCCTCGTCAGCAACGCGAATTTGTGGGGCTACGGCGGCGACGTTTATTGGCGCGATTACGCCGGTGCGTTCGGCGCGAGCGTCGCAACCCTGCGCTTTCCGGATTCGCATACCAGCCAGAGCCTCAGCTACGGGCTCTTCGGCGAGGCCTATTTCTTCCGCAGCATCACCTTGCGGCTGAAAGGCGGCGCCGTCACCAACAACGCCAGCGCCTATTACGGCGATGCCGGCATCGCGGTGTACCCGGTCAGGAACATCGCCCTGGATGCGGATGTGGACTACGCAAAAGTCCAACACGGCGGCCCCGAGCTGCGCGACGTCAAGGTTTCCGCCGAGTATCTGCCGGTGCCGAAAATTCCGGTGAGTGTGAACGTCGGCTACACCTATGAGAAGTTGAGCCAGATCAGCGGCCACGTGAACGTGTTCTCGGCCGGCATCACGGTGTACTTCGGCGGCGAAGGCGTTGACGGGTCGCTGCGCGACCGGCAGCGCAACGGCCCCATCACCTGGGACGGCACGCCGGCCAGCCTGATCGGCCTTGGGTTGTAGATCCTGTTCGCGCGCGGCAACGGATGAGTCTCCCGACGGTCAACACCACGCCAAGCGCATCGAGCGCACAACCGTGGCGTCCGTGGGCGCTCGCACTTTTGCTGTGCGCTCCGCTTGGCGGCTGCGAGATGTGGGCGCAGCCGGAGAACGTGGTGATCGTCAACAATTCGGACCACCAGATCATCGTCACAGCCGGCGATGAGACCGTGGTGGCGTTCCAGGGAAAATCTATCGAGGTGCCGTTCCCCGACCCCGAGGCGCTGTCGGGCGGCAAGATCAAGATCGAGACCGCGCTCTGCCGGCTGCAATACCAGCTGCCGTTCGAGTCCGACAATTATCCGTGGAAGGAGAAGGCAAACGGCGAAGTGGCGCTGCAGCTGGAAAGCGATTTCAAGCTGTACGCGATTCCGCCGGCGTCGCGTCTGCCGCTGCGCTTTACCAGTTTCGCCAGGCTTCAGGCGGGGGATTTTCCCGTGGCACCCATTGCCACGCGCTGCTGGCAAACCGAACAGGAAAAGTGAGCTACTTCTCGCGCATGCCGCGGCGGAAAACGTCGCGGACCGGTTCCACGAAATAATCGAGGGCGGTGCGCTTGCCGGTGTCGATCGCCACTTCCACCGGCATGCCCGGCACGATCTTGGCCTCGGGATAGTCTTTCAACGTGGAACGGTCCACCGTCACGTCGGCGACGAAATACGGCGTGCCGGTGCGTTCATCCACCAGTCGGTCGGCCGAGAAGTTGGTCACCTTTCCGGTGATCATCGGCAGCCGCCGGCTCTGATAGGCGGTCACAGATACCTTCGCGGTCATGCCGACATGCACGTCTCCCGCGTCGTCGGGACGGACATGGGCCTCCACCTCCAGCGGATCGTTCACCGGCACGATCTCGAGCACCGTTTCGCCCGGCTTGATCACGGCGCCTCTGCTGTGGACGGAGAGGCCGACCACCTTGCCGCCCACCGGCGCCACAAGCACCAGTCGCCGGAAGATGTCGCGCGCCGCTTGAATCCGGTCCAGCGCGTCGAAGCGCTTGCTCTGCACGTCCTGCAGATCCTTCACCACGTCGCCCATCTGCTGGTTCTTCAGATTCATCATCTGCATCTGGTTCTCGCCGGACTGCTCGTTCACCTCGGCGATTTTCTGGATGATCTGTCCGCGCTGCCCGGCGAGGTCCGCTTCCTGCCGCTGCAGTTCGAGCAGGCGCGGCATCGTCGACAGCCCGTCGGCCAGAAGCTTCTGCACCGAATCGATTTCCTGCCGCACATATGCCAACTGGCTTTCGACGGCGGTTTGCTGCGCCTTCAGCCCGCCGATCATGCTGGCGTTTTCGCGAATGCGCTGGCTCAGAATGTCGATCTGCTTGCCGATGGTGGCCCGCATGGTATCGAAGGTGGTTTGCTCGCCCTGCAGGATCTTGGCGACCTTGGGGTCTCCGGCGCGCGCCATGAGACCGGCCGGAAAGTCGATCACCGTCTTGCCATCCCGCTCCGCGATGAGGCGGGCCTCCTGCGCCGAATAGGCATCCGCCTGATCGCCGAGCAGTTCGACGGTGGCCTGCGCCTGCGCCTTGTCGAGGGCGATAAGCTTCTGTCCGGCCGCGACGGTCTGCCCGTCCCGGACATAAATGTCGTGTACGATTCCACCTTCGAGATGCTGAATGGCCTTGCGGTGCGAGGCGACCACGATGGTGCCTGGCGCCATGAGCGCGCTGTCGAGCGGCGCAAAGGCCGCCCAGCCGAGAAAGCCGAACACGAACAGCAGTACGATCCCGCCGCCGATGGCCACGATGCGCTGCGGCCGCAGGAAGGATGCAAGATCGCTGTCGCCGGAAATCGCAGCGGCCGGGGCCGGCCGCACCTCTTCGGGCACGTCCGCCGTGCGGCTGCGCGCCAGTCGCGTTCTCAAGCCGAACAGATCGTATTTGCGGGCCACGCCTGCATCGCTCATGCGTCACTCTTTTCGGGGATTCGCGCGTCCGGCGTCAGCGCCACCACATTGGTGTGCGCGGCCGGCCGGGGCCGTGGCGCGAACTTGGCGAAGACTTCCGCCCGCGGGCCAAATTCGTCCACGGTGCCGTCTTTCAGGACGAGAATCTTGTCCATGGCGGCCAGAATCGCGGGGCGGTGTGCGATCACCACGATGGTGACTCCGCGCCGCTTCAGCTCCATCAAGGTTGCGGCAAGCGCTTCTTCGCCCGGTCCGTCGAGATTGGAATTGGGTTCGTCAAGGACCACGAAGCGCGGTTCGCCGTAGAGCGCGCGGGCCAGCCCGACGCGCTGACGCTGCCCGCCGGAAAGGCGCTGTGCGCGCTCGCCGATATCGGTGTCGTAGCCTTTGGGCAGGCTCAAAATCATTTCGTGGACATTGGCCAGCTTGGCCGCCGTCACGACGCGCTCGGCCTCGCCCTCGGTCAGCCGGGCGATGTTTTCGCGCACGGTGCCTCCGAACAGCTCCACGTCCTGCGGCAGATAGCCGAGATATCGGCTGATCTCGGCGCGCGGCCAGGAATACACGTCGGCGCCGTCGAGGCGCACATTGCCGGCGGTGCACGGCCACGCACCGACCAGAAGCCGGGCGAGGCTCGATTTGCCCGAGGCGGACGGGCCGATCACGCCGAGCGATTCGCCGGCCCGCAACTCGAAGCTGATGTTCGCCAGGATCGGCTTCGTGCCGGCGCTGAGCGCGAAGCCGGCGCGGACGACCTGTAGGTTGCCTTTGGGGCTGGGCAGGGCCATGCCTTCGTCGCGCTTGGGCGCCATCCGCAGCAACGCATCCAGCCTTTGCGCCGCCAGACGTGTGGCGATCACGCTTTTCCACGTGCCGACGATGGCCTCGATCGGCGCCAGCGCGCGCGAGCCGATAATGGACGCGCCGATCATCACCCCGCCGGTGGCATGAAAGTCCAGGATCAGCATGGCGCCCACCCCGAGCAGCGCCACTTGCAGCACCAGCCGGATGGTTTTCGATAATGCGCTGAACAGCGAATTGCGGTCGCTCGCATTCAGGTTCTGCTTCAGTGCGCCCAGCCATTGCCCGCGCCAGCGCGAAACGAAGGTGTTCGACATGCCGAGGCCTTCCAGAACCTCGGCATTGCGCAGTCCGTCGTCGGCGAAGGCTTGCGCCCGGATCGAGGCGGCGATGGATTGCGTCGCGATCGGGCTGCTGTAGATCTGATCGGCGACGGCTAGGCCGACCAGCAGCAAGCCGCCGCCCAGCACCAGCGCGAAGAACATCCAATGCAGCAGGAACAGCACGATGAGGAAGAAGACGAGAAACGGCGCGTCCATGACCGCGGCGGTGGCGGGGCTACCGATGAAGTTCTTGACGGTTTCAACGTCGCGCAGTCCCTGCCGCGGACCGCTGTCGACGCCGCGCGACGTCAGGGCGACGCTCGCCCGGAGCACGCGCGCGCCCAAATTGTCTGCGACCCGCATGCCGATGCGGATCAGCAGGCGAAGCCGCAGCGAATCCAGCGCGCCGAACACCGCCACGCCGGCAACGGCGATCACCGTGAGTAGCAGCAGCGTGTCGAGGCTGCGGCTGTTCAGCACGCGGTCGTACACTTCCAGCATGTAGAAAGAGACGGTCAGAGACAGCATCGCCATTGCGGCCGTGAAGGCGAACGCAACCCACAGCAAACTCTTGTCGGCAGACAACGCCTGCCACACCGGACCGCGAGAAGCCCCCGCGGGCGAAGGGAACAATGCCATCTTACCAAATGAGAAGATCGACCCGGCTGCAGAGTAACACAAGTCAAATCGCAGGCGAAATGGGGCGTTGCGGCAGTGGCCATGCAGCGGTCTGGCTACAGAGCGGCCACAGACAATCCTTCGTCAGCGCACGGATGACATGCCCGGATTTTCGCTCTATTTTTGCGAAAAGGGCTTGGGACATCTTCAGAATGGCGCGGTTTGTTCAGTGTTCTGTGGCGGCGGCCATTGTGTTGCTGTGCGCCGGGCTCGCGCATGCCGATGTCATGACGCTCGATGAGGCGCTGGCCATCGTTTACCAGACCAATCCGCAGCTTGCCGCCGAAGAGGCGCAGCTCAGGGCCACAGACGAGGAGGTGGCAAAGGCCGATGCCGGTTGGCGTCCGACGATCTCGGCCACTGGCTCCTACGGACTGCAATACCAGCACGAAAGCGTCGGGCGCACTCTCTTCAGTTTTTTGACGCCGCCGCCGGGCACGGTTCCCACGCTCACCAGCCAAGTGACGCTGTCGCAACCGGTGTTTACCAGCGGCCGAACGGTTGCGGAGATCAGCCGGGCAAAAGCGCTCTTCCGGCAGGAGCATGCGCGCTTCGTGGGAACCGAGGAAACGGTGTTCCTGAATGCGGTGACCGCGTTCTTCGATGTGATCCGCGACGCCCACATCTATCTGTTGCAGAAGGAAAGTGTGGCCGCGTTGCAGAAACAGGTGGGCGCCACGCAGAAGGAGTTCGCGCTGAAGGAGGTGACGAAGACCGACGTTGCCGAAGCGCAGGCACGCCTTGCCGGTGCGCAGGCGGCTCTTTCGGTGGCGCAGGGAAATCTTTCGGCCAGCCGCGCCGCTTACGAGCAGGTGATCGGCCGCCGGCCGGATGTGTTGCGCGCGCCGCGTTATCCCGATCTGCCGGGCACCCAGCAGGAAGCTCTGGCGGCCGCCCTCAAGCTAAACCCAAGTCTGATGGCTGCCGTGGCGAGCGAGCGGGCCGCCGAATACGCCATCGACGATGCCGTGGGCGCGCTTGGGCCGCAGGTCTCCATTCAGGGACAGTATCTGTACCAGAAGAACAGCGCGACCACGACGTACAACGGCAACGCCCATATCGGCGCCGTCGTCGCGCAGGTCACCATGCCGATTTATCAGGGCGGCGCCGAATACGCGCAGATTCGCGAGCAGGAGGAATTGCACGGTCAAAGCCAGCTGCAGATCTTCAACGCGGAACGGCAGGTGCGCCAGGCGATCGAAAGCACCTGGAAGATCTACAGGGCCGCGCAATCGGCCATTCAACTGAATCTGGCACAGCAGCGCGCCGATGAAACCGCATACGAAGGCGTGCAGAAGGAGCAGAGGGCCGGAACGCGTACCGTGCTCGATGTGCTGAATGCGGAACAGGAGCTTGTGAACGCGAAGATTGCCGTCGTGCAATCGGAGCACGATGCGTATGTGGGCGCATTCCAGATCCTGGATGTCATGGGGCTGCTCGAAGCCAAGAGTTTGGGTCTGAAGGTGAAACTGTACGACGCCAGCGAACGCTACGCCGAGGGTGACTGGCTCGGGTTCGGTGATTAGTCAGAGCCCGCGCAAACCGCGTGCATTTTGCTTTTTGATCAGCAGGCTGGGGCGGCCGGCGTGCGGGAAACACAGCAAATAGCAACGCGTGCGGCGCTATTACGCTCTACAGGACCTGCACACACATCATTTGCTGATGTGCAATTCGTCATGCCGGCTGCGCTATCGTGTTTGTGATCGGAGTTCCGAAAGTTCCCGCATTGTGGCAAGTGCGCGGCCAAATTGTAGCTTGCATGCGGGCGCCGTTCCGCGTACCTACGGCTCTGCGCAGGTACTCGGCCATGCCAAAGAGTCGGATCGATCATTTGATCCGATTGGCGTTCCAGACACACGTCCCTGTGCGCACCAACAACCTGGCTTTGAGGATGCTGATGCACAATCGCGACTCCAACGATTCACCTTGGCAATCGGTTCCCGCGCACGGGAACCAAATCGGAGCGTTCCGGCGCAGCAAAGGGCTTCCCGTTGGAGGCGTGGGCGCCCTGTTTCGCGATGTCGGCGGCGTCCTGGTCCTCATGGCGCTGTCGATAGCCGCCATTCTCGCGCTCAGGCACCCCGGCCCGAGCAGCCATTATTTCTCCGATTTGAACCCGCCGTCTGCGGAGGTGCTCCGCCAGGCCTTTGCCGCGGAACTTGCGCGCGACAGCGACTGGCTCAACCAGTCGCAGGGCATTTCCCAATTCGCCAAAGAGCAGCAGATGGGCTTCCATCAACTGATGGATCGCTGGAACCCGTTGGTCGCGGAAGCCTCCAAGCGCTTCAACGTGCCGGCTGCGTGGATTCGCGCCGTCATGCAGATGGAAAGCGGCGGCCGTACGGTGCTCGCCAATGGTAAGCCCATCACCTCGCCCACCGGCGCCGTCGGGCTCATGCAGCTGGAGCCGGACACCTACCAAGACATGCGCAAGGCGCTGAAGCTGGGCGCCGATCCGTTCAACCCGCGCGACAACATCATAGCGGGTGCTGCGTACCTGCACTGGCTGCACCAACGCTACGGCTTCCCCTCCATGTTCATTGCGTACAATGACGGGCCGGGCAATCTGGAAGCGCACAAGAGCCACGGCCGCTCCCTGCCGGAAGAGACGCGCAACTACATCAGCAAGATCTGCGGGATGCTGGGCGCGGCCTTGCCGGTATTCCACGCACAGGCGGCGAAGCTGAAATTCACGCGCCCGAACGGCCGGGCGGTGTGGGTCGACTCGAGCAGGATGGCCTCTGTACGTGCGCCGCTGCGGCACGAATATCCGCGCGGCGTGAACGCGGTGATCACGGTCGGCCGCATGAAACAAGGCGTGCGCGAAACCGTGGCCGTGGCCCGCAACGCGCTGCATGGCCGCACGGCATAGGTTGAGCCGAAGTTCCGGCCTTTCGCGTTAGCCGTTGGCAAGCGCGAGGCGGACCGGAAATGCCCAGAAACAAGGATACCTCCGAAGGGCCCCGGCCGCATCGCGGATCGGAGTGCATGGCGCGTCCATCCTGCCTCGGGTAGAGGTGGACGGCTATAATCTCGAACTCAAGGACAATGGCGGTTTTCTGGGCGACCGCGCCAGCAAGAAGGCGCTGTACGCGCTGCTGGACAAATGGCGCAAGCCGCTCGCGAAGGAACGCAAAGATCCTTTCGCCGATCGCCGCAGCAAAGAAATCGGCAAGAGCGAACTGGATGAGGCGCTGGCCAAAGGCGACTCCGCCGCCGCGGGTGTGGTGCACGCGGTGGTGGAGGATCTTGCCCAGGAACTTGCCTTTATCATCCGCCGGTTCCTGCACGAGAAGAGCTGGCGCGGCACCGAGCGCATTGTGATCGACGGCGGCATGCGGGAGCATCGCATCGGTGAACTCGCCATCGGACGCGCGGGCATTCTGTTGAAGGCAGACGACATTACGGTCGATCTCGTGCCCATCCGCAACGATCCCGATGACGCCGGGCTGATTGGCGCGACGCAGCTTGCGCCGTCGTGGACTTCAAAGGCCACGACAGCATTCTGGCCGTCGACATCGGCGGCACGAATATGCGCACGGGTATCGTGGCGCTGAATTTGGAGAAGGCGCCGAATCTGTCGAAAGCATATGTTCATGCGCGCGAGATTTGGCGCCATGCTGATGAAGACGCCAAGCGGGACCAAGCCGTCACAGATTGATTGGCATGCTCAAGAAACTCGTTCGCCGGGCCGAAAAGGACTGGCTGAATCTCGCGCCGTTTATCGGAATTGGCTGCCCCGGCAAGATAGAAGCGGACGGCTCTATCGATCGCGGCGCGCAGAATCTGCCCGGCAATTGGGAAAGCGAGCGGTTCAATTTGCTGGCGGCGACTGCCGAGGCGATAGCCTCGATCGGCGAACATGAAGTGGAAATCGTCATGCACAACGATGCGGTGGTGCAGGGCCTGAGCGAAGTGCCGTTCATGTCGGATGTGGAGCGGTGGGGGGTGCTCACGCTCGGCACCGGCCTTGGCAATGCCCGCTTCACCAACCGGCCGCAGCCGAACGGGAAGAAGTAGCCGCGCCCCGCGCGGCCGAACCCGGAACCGCGCCCTTCAGCTTGCGTTGCGAATAGTGGAAATCAAAAGAGGCATTTCCCGATGGCCAAGACATCTCCGCGGCAACGCAAGACCATGGGCCGCGTCATGCATGAATTCAAACACGGCGAACTCAAGCGCAGCCGCGGCGGCAAAGGCGGCAAGGTGAAGAACCGCCAGCAGGCGATCGCGATTGCGCTGCACGAAGCGGGCGCGTCGAAATACGAAAGCAAGGAAGAAAACAAGCGTGATTTCGCGCACACGAAGAGCAAGGAACGGCGTGGCGAAACCGCGCAACAGGAGCGTGAGG
>DIZC01000132.1:0-378 GCA_002429315.1 Alphaproteobacteria bacterium UBA6038 | reverse complement strand
TCCGCGCAACAGGAGCGTGAGGCAAGTCGCATGTCGGGGCGCGCGGCCGCCGTGAAAGCACCCCGGCGATGGGCGGCGAGAATGCGACGCGCACCACGTCACGCGGGCGGAAATCGCCGCGCGGGCACAAGGCGTCGCACAAGAGCGCGCACCGTAAAAGCTCCGGCTCGCATCGAAAAAGCGCGAGCCGTTCACCCGGCGGGAAGTCTTCCAGCCGGAAGTCAAGCCGTAAACGCACCAGCAGATAGCCGCTACATCTTGCAATGGAGCGGGGCTGCGGCGGTGAGAGCGGACCCGCGGGAAAGCTGTAGGCGCCGCCTTCCGCGTTGGATGGCGTCGTCGGGCGCTTAAACCACGGCAGCATCGCTTCGTTCTGCG
>DIZC01000036.1 GCA_002429315.1 Alphaproteobacteria bacterium UBA6038 | reverse complement strand
AACCCGAGTCACGCTCTAGCGGGCGGCGTTCCGACTAAGGCTCCGCCGTCGCTGCAAGCACCGCGGTCAGGTGCTCCGACATCGTCGCCGCCGCAGATATCCATCCCTCGCGCTCCGTCGAAGGGAATTCCGCCTCCCCGACGGCCATGCGCACAAGCGACGGCAGCAGCGCCGACAGTGCGCCAAGCAGCTTGCGGTCTTCCGGCTCGCGCCATGTAGCGATTGCGGCTGGCAGGCTCTCGTCATCGACAAGCCGCAGCACGGGGCCGAAACGGTCGCTCTCGGCAGAGGGCCAAGCGTGGAACATCGCCGGCCAGCCGACACCCTGGCGGAATTCCAGCAGCACACCTTTCGCATTTCGGACGAGCTTGAATTTCAGGCGGGGCCATGAGTCGGGTCCGGCGCTCACGGCCAGCGCCACAATATCGAGATGGCGAAAACGATCGCCTGAAAAATGCTGCGCCAACTGCACCGCTTCGGCGCGCGCGAGCGTGGCGCCCTCCGGAGCGGTGCGCTCATTGATTTCCGCCGCGTGCGGCGGTGCCGCAGTGCGATCGAGGATCTGCCGCACGACGGCGTCTGCCCCATTCCGCGGGCGGTAGTCGCGGGCCGCCGCGGCGCTCTTCTCCTGAAACGCTGCGAGACCGTTGGTCATTTCGGCGAACGCTTCGGATATGGCATCGATCGCGCAAGGCTGATAGGCGACGCAGCCAGCTCCCCACAGCGCGGCCTCTTTTTCGAGCCATGTGCCGCGCGGCACCACCAGCGGGATACCCAGGCTGATACACTCCCAGACAATCCCGGAGGACTTCCCCGCATACGTGGCAGGATCGTAGGGGGCGATCATGCAATCCGCAGATTCCAGGAGCGCGTGGTAGTCCCCTTCGGGAAGGCGGCCGCCATGCACGGTCAGATTTCCGTGCTGCCGCGCCAGCGCCTGTAACGCACCGAACGCCTGCCGCACTTTCGCGCCGCCGATCGCCGTGTTCGCGTGAATCGCGAAAGTCCAGTCCGGATGGCGCGCGCATAAAGCCTCCGCGAGCTGAGGCACGAGCAGGAAGCCCTTGTCGATCTTCGCATCACCGGCAAACAGCAACGCGACCGGCTTCGACCGCTCGCGAACGTAAGCGCCGGGCTGTGGCGCAAGCGGGATGGCATGTGGCGCGATACGCATGGCGGCGAGCTGCGAAAATTCCGCGGCCAATTGCCGGCCGCCCCCGAAGAAGAGGATCTCCGGGCCCTCGGTGGCGGCCTTGCGGAAGGCAAGCCGGTAGGACTGCGCGCGGAACGGCTCGATGATTTCCACGCTCTCCTGCTCCAAACGGATGCCGGAGGGAAACATGAGATGCACAACGAAGCGGGGCGCCGTGCCGGCGGCAAACGACTTCATCCAACCCAGATAACCGAGCAACTGGTTCTCCGACACGGTGGGAACCAGCACCACGTCGCCGGGGCCGAAGCCGGTGACCGGCAACGCGGCAAGTTCGGCCCAGAGAACACCATTGAAATATTCGAAATCGTCATGGGCCGCTGTAAACCGGTCGGCCGATCGGGTTTCGTAGGTGGTATACGAAAAGTGCGGAAGGATGGATGCGCCGAGGCTGGGGTTAGTCGCGAAGCGGCGGTTGGCGACGATTGTAGCGCGGTGGCCCGCCTTGACCGCGGCGGCCGCGATGGCGAGGTCCCAGCGGAGGTGATGGCCGTGATCGTCGACCAGATTGGGATCCAGAATGATGAACGTCATCGATAAGAACCGCCCGGCGCGCCGTCGTGAATCGAGCCGCAGCCTAGCACAGCGGGGCGGCCGAGGTTGGACGCCTGCCTCCCTATGGCTTGTTGCCGCTCAACGGCTTGCGCTTGCGCCGAAGGCCCCTTAAATCCAGCCACAGGTTTAACTTTCGAGAGGTACCGATGCCGAAGAAACCAACAGCTGAGACCAGCGGCAACGCCGCGGGGACGCCGGGCGCGAAGGGCGGCACAGAGAAAAAGCAGAGCCCGCACATCCAAGAAGCACGCGCCCGGTACGCCAAAAAATTGCGCGCTGAAGGCACTGCCAAAGATCAAATTCAGGAAAAGGTGAAGGCATATGTCGCGAACACAGCGAGGCCCGCTTTGAGGGACGCCAAGGCCGCGGCTGACTCGAAAAAGCTGACCGGTCCAGAACGCAAGAAATTCATCGAAGATGCGCTTCGGATGAAGCTGGGTAACCAGGCTTGAGGCTTCTTGGGCGGTCGCAACGCCGAATTTATGATGAACGGAGCCAGGATCGAAGGACGAGCGATCCATACTCGCCGTTCATATGACCGTAGTCGTCTGATTGGTGAGACTCCGTGAGACCGTGGACTAGCTTCATCGAGCCCAGCGCGTACATCGCTTTGGTGCGCAAATGACTGCTTAACGTATCCTGCGGCTGGACAGCGAGCGAAAAACCGAGTTCCCGCGCCAACTGTTCTGAGGCGGCCATGAAGGCCTGACGAATCAGTACGCCATCGACGCTCGCGCTTACCCGAGCCAGCGCCGAATCGGTATCTTGGTCGCTCGGCATCGGCATATGCATGATTGTCACGGGAGCGTCCGTGATTTCCCGGAGCTTGAGAAACGTGCGCACCGCAAATGTGTCTCGCAGCCCCGCAGCAACGCACTTGAAAAAGCATGGGTCCGATATCGGTGCGCGATCATCTCTAATATGACCCTCAGCACGGTACTCAGTGCAAAGACGCTGAATCTTGGCGATGCCAAATCTGAGACCACAGATTAGATAGGTGGAATAGGCATTGTCGATGGTCGCGAGACCTCCAGAGGTCTTGACGAGAAACTTCCGCAGCATATCCGAACCTGCGGCCAAGCGCCCTTCGGCGACAACGATGTTATCCATGTGGTCGGCAGGGGCGCCGAAAAAGTGCAGTTCCACCTCGGGAAAGTCGTCCCTTATCGCATCCCATCCGAGCTTCACCGCAGCCAAATGCGAGTCGCCGATTACGCATACTCTATTCAGGGAAAAGGATGGCGTGTTAGCGCGCGAAAGCATCGAGCAGAATGTCTTCGCAGATTACATCGTCGTCGCGGGACAGGGGAACGGATTTGGCAACGTGAGGCTGTGAATTCTCCTCACCGCCATCCTGTTCATGCGCGGCGAAGAACGTCTTCATGACCGCTTCAACGCCCTCGTTGCGGACGGAGCGCAAATTTGCTTCGAAGAACGCACCCTTGGCAAGCGGGCTGGTGACAATTTCATACGACGGGAAGTAATCGATATCGTCGTTCTCCTGGTAAAGCTGACCGGCAACCGCGCGCAGTACCGATTTTGAGTACACGGTCGCGCGGAGGACGTGCTCCCCACTTGCAGTTGCCGTCAATGGCACCGGTGAAACGGTCAACAGCAGACGGAGATTCGGATTATGCGATTTGAGAAGGTCGAAGAACTCGCACAGATCGCCATAAATTTCCTGAAAAGTGAGATTGTGGAATTCATATTCTGACGGATCGTAAGTGCCGGCAACCGTTCCCGGCGCCGTGGGATACACGGTTCCGCTGGAACGGTGTGCCCATGTTTCAGTAAGCCCGAGGGTGAAGATAAGCAGATCCGCCTCACAAAATAGCCTTCGGACCTGAGCGAGATGATACGTCCGGTGGTCGGCGACCACCTCCGGACTGGATAGCCCGGTCGGTTCCACCGACGGCCGCAGCGCATCGTAATACCGTCCATCCTTTTCCCAAATCGCGTTCGAAGGAGTGAAAGCACCGAACGCTTCTTGGGCCAGCTGCTTCAGCTGCCGTGCGGTGTAGATGTTGCCGTACCGGGCCGAATAGATCTTGTAGCCGAACTGCGCCGCCACTTTAGGGCGGAGACCCGGAGGCCTCGGTTCCACGTCCATAACGGAAAATCCGCGCGCTCGCATGTGGCGCGCGATATGCTGGGCAAAGCAGCTTCCCGCGGTGGCAATGCGGGTGGAACGATCGATGGGGAATTTCTTGCAATAAATCTCGGCAATCGAATCTGGCGCTTGATCAACAACGCCGGTTCGCCAAAAAGCCTGCGGAGCCAAGTTTTCATAAGGTGAAAGCATTCCAGAGCCGAAAAAAATGCCAAACCGAAGGTACTCGGATTGTGACAGTGGAGAACATTGCTGTGGCATTACATTTCGGCAATAATGACGCATGCCGTTGTGGCGGCGGGGCTATGCTGCTCCCCTTACCTGAAGTGGAGGAGCGGACTGTGACGCGTCGCAAGCTTGTGATTCCACTCGCGACCGCGGTTGCGCTTTCCATGGGCGCTACAATCGCCGTGTGCAAGGGTTCCGCCGGTGTGATGCTGGGCGCCCATGTCGGACGGCAGTATGACCCGACGTGGCAGGCCGATTTCGAGGCGCTCGAAAGGGCCATCGGTCGCAAGCTCGCCATCGACAACGATCAGGAAGATTGGGCGGTGATGCCCAACACATCGCGGATCAACTGGGACATCCGGAACCGCCGAATGCCCATGATCTCCTGGACCGTGTCCAATCATAAAAGCGATCCCGCCGCAGGGTGCGCGACGGCGGATGCCATTCTGACAGGAAGCTATGATCGACAGTTCGAGAAGCAGGCCGCCGCCGTCAAGGCATTCGGCGCGCCCATTCTGGTTCGGTTCAATTACGAGATGACGGGCAACGAAGCAGCCGGATGCTTTACCGGGTTCGAAGTGCGAGAGAATCCCAGTCTGGCCGGATCGAAATATGTCTCGGTGTGGAAACACGTTGTCGACAAATTTCGTGCGGCCGGAGCCAGCAACGCAAAATGGGTGTGGGCGCCGGGACACAAAGCTTATGAAACCGGCGAGTGGCGTCTTTTCTACCCCGGCAACGCCTATGTCGACTGGGTGGCCGTGGACGATTACAACAAGAGCGACACCGCTCGATCGTTCGCGGCGGATCCTGGCATAAACGCCTTCTACAGGACGGCCTCGGGTATGGGAAAACCGCTCATGATCGCAGAGACTGGCGCGGTAAGCGATCCGACACAGAATCCAGATCCACAGACGCTTTGGCTGACCACCGCGCGGATTTATCTCAAGACGCACCCCGCAATCAAAGCCTTTGTCTGGTGGAATAATCCTGGCAAACTTAGCCGCGAAGACCCGGAGTATGGCGGGTCTGGCTATGTCCTCCAAGGTCCGGGCCTGGCTGCGTTCAGAGCGATGGCGAACGATCCTTATTTCCAACAATAGGGTTCGTATGAGATTGCGCAGAGTGCGTCTCTTTCTTGACAAGCCGCTCCGCAAAGTTGTGCATTCCATCGGCTGAGGACGAGTTCATGAATCGTTGCGCCGTCATAGCTACGCACCACAAAACGGGCACCGTCTGGATGAATTCGACGTTCTCGGCGATCTGCCGCGCGCTGGATATCAAATTCACCAAGGTGGAGCGCAACGACGCATTTTCGCCCGAAGACTCCCCTCCTCCGATCGTGGTATTCCAGCCGCACTCTGAGTTCGCCAACTTTCCCTGGCTCCTCGACAATCCCGAGCATCGCGTTCTTCATTTGATACGAGACCCACGGGACATCATCATTTCAGCAATGCATTATCACCGGACTGCGGAAGAGCAGCAGCTGCATATTCGCCGCCGCAAATTCGGCGGCATGACCTACCAGCAAAAGATCAACACTCTGGCCAACGATCACGAGCGATATTTATTCGAGATGCAAAACACCTCCAAAAAGGTCATCGAGGCGATGTGCGGATGGAATTATGCCCGGCCGAACTGCTTCGAGTGCAAATACGAAGATCTCGTGATGGATAAGGAGATGGTCCTGTTTAGCCGAATTCTCCGCCATCTGGGATTTTCTGAAGACGAGCTCGAAAAAGGCAGACAGGAGTTTTGGCGCAAATCCCTGTTCGGCAAAAAGGCGGGTCGGCAGGGCAAAACACGCCATCTGCGGTCGGGCGAAGCGCGCCAATGGCCCGCGGTATTCGATCGCAGATTGGCCGAGGCATTCTTGCAGAATTTTGGCGACGCGCTCGTTGGGCTCGGCTACGAGCCTGACGATTCGTGGATAAACGAACTCTCCTTCGTGACTGGACACGACCAGCGCACCGGGATCGTGCAATTGCAACGGTAACAACAAGTGGAACGCCGTCCAAAGACTCCGCGGATCTTCGCCGGTGGGCGCTGATGCTCTTCGTCATTCTTTCCGCCCCCAGGAGCGGTTCAACCCACCTTGTCAACCTGTTATGCCGCCACCCCGAGGTAGCATGCCACGGCGAGGTGTTTGGAAAGAAACGGGTCCTTTTCTGGGGCGCTGGCGCCGAACGCAACAAGCCCTTGGCGGAGGAACTGTTCGCGCTGCGAGATGCGGACGCGGAAGGGTTTCTTGAGCGAATATTCGGACTGAACATGGGGCGCACCCATGTCGGCTTCAAAATCTTCGAGGAGCATGGCCGACAGATAATTGACCGCCTCATTGACGACGTCGGGATCAAGAAGATTTTTCTCTATCGAGGCAACATCCTGGCGGCATACTCATCCTCGGTGGTGGCGAAGGCTACAGGTGTATGGGGGACCAGACAGCGATCGATGCTTCCTGAAGGGCTGCGCGCCAAGTTCGTGGCTAAGCGCTTCCTCAAATTCCACGACCGCCGCGTGCGTTTTTTCCGCGATACCGCCGGCCGTACCTTATCCTCCGGCCAGCAGTTCTATTGGCTCCCTTACGAACAGCTGAACGAACCGCTGTGCATCCTCAATCTGCTTGGCTTCATCGGCGCACAACCGCAACTGAATGCCCCGGGGCTGCTTGAGCCAAAGCGATCGCCGACCAAGGTCTCCGAAAGGTTCGAGAATCCGGAAGAAGTCGAAGCGTTTCTGCGCGAGCGCAATCTGCAGCATTGGATCTATGAAGCCGAACAAACGCTGGAGCCGTTCGACGTACACGAGGCCGCCGCCGGCGGGGCCTTCCAGTCCATCGGGTAACTCTTGCTCAGCCCGTGGGTCGGCGGTGTTTTGCAGTCACCTTCTCGACCGCCGCGACGATCTCGGCGTAGTTGCGCACGCTGGTCGCCTTATCGATCGCGCTCTTGCGGATCGGCGGGTGCGCGGGAAACTTCAGCGGTTCCTCGATGGCCTCCGAGATCCCCCGCTGCGCCGCGGCCGAGAGATTGCCGTCTTCGTACAGCGTTTCGTAGTTGAAGCGCAGCACCCGCTTGTACTTCCGCAGGAAGCGCGACAGAAACACCTCAGCGGCGCAGATGTGGCGCGCCTCGCGCTCGATCTTGCGGATATCGAGTTCCAGCGGCGTCTCGGATTTGGCATCGACCGAAAGGTTTTGCCACTGGTCGTTGGCCCGCGCGATATGGCCGCTCACGATCTGCGCCGCCACGTCGATCCGCTGGATGAAGATGAACAGCGCCTCCATCCGCTTCAGCACGGCGAGAAGGTACGGCTCTTCCTGCGGATAGCGCCACGCCGGGCGCACCGCTTCCCACGAATTGTATTTCACGTCGATCAGCACGTGGCGGTCTTCGGCGAGCGCCCTGAGATGCGCGATATACTCCTGAACGAGCTTGGCCAGAGCGGGCGCAGTCGCCACGTCGCTCAACAGGATATTCCTCTCGCGGCAGTAGCCGAAGAATGAGCCACGCTTTTCCAGCCGGTCGGTGTGGAAGATTTCGCCGAAGTTCTCCAGCCGGCCGGTGTGGGCGAGAATGGCCTGCAGCGCGGTCGTTCCGGAGCGCTGCCTGGCGACGATGCAAACGATCTGTTGCTGGCTCACGAGGCGACCCGCCGCTCGATCAGCGCCCGGATCTCCTCGGGATTCTCGACGTAGGAAAGGACATCTTTCTCCAGAAGCTTGGTCAGCTTCGGTTTCGCATCGAACCGGTTCTCCACACCGAGGAACCGGCTGACCCGGTCCAGCACGTCGGCGGAAAAATTCCCCTCATCATCGAACATCTCTTCGTAGGAGACCGCCAGATATTTGCGGTAATCCCGGAAGTGATCGGCGATCCTTCGATAGGAGCTTTCCGTCGTGTTCACCTCGCGCTCCAGCCGCGCCGGATCGATGTGCACCTTCGCGGACTGGCTTTCGCCGGGCGCCAGGTTGGTGCTGTGATAGACCTTGGTCTTGATGGCGATCTGGTTCGAAACCACCAGACCCACGACATCCTGACGGTGAATGTCGATCACCTTCCAGCCGCGCTCCCGGATTAGAAAGAAGATTCTCGGCAGCGCGCCGACGTTCCACCACGACTCACAAAGCAGGTGCGCCTGATCGTATTTGACGTCCAGCACCAGCGTCCGCGCCCGCGCTTTCCGCGCCTGTGCCAGTTCCCAGCACCAATCGAGATACTTCTGAAAATTCGCCAGCGCATGGCTCGGCAGCGCGACGCGTGGATCCTCGGCAATCCGTTGTTGCAGGAAATGAAAATAGCTCCGCTCGTTGGTCTCGTTGAGAATCTCACCCAGGCTGAACAGGGCCGGATGCGTCCTCAGCATGTCCTTGAACACGGTCGTGCCGCTGCGCGGCCGGCCGATGACGAAGCACAGTTGCGGCGGCCTGCCGCCGGGAGCCGGCGCTCGCCGCCGCTCCTCTTGCGGTTCAAGACTCATGCGCCTCCGGCTCCGCGGCCTTAGGATCGGCCGTTCCGGCGGCCGCTTCGGGACTGTCGCCCGAGGCAGTGATCGGCAGCAGGTAGTGCGCCAGCTCGTTGTCGCGACAGAACTTCTTCACCTCGTCCCAGTTGCGCACGATGACCTGCATGGACGGCGTCACCTTCCGGTACGGGCTCTGGAATCCGGCCGGCGCGGCACTGTCGAGGAATTGCGCCACGCGCTGCCGGATTTCGTGGCCGGTGTCGGGATTGACCAGCTCCTCGTAGATAACGGGCAGGCATTTCAGTCCGCGTGTCCAGCGGAAGAATGCCGCCTTCTGCTCGTTCAGCGTCTCGATCTGCTCGAGAAGCTGGCGCGTATCGACGGTGACCGCCTCGGACGCCTGCGCCTGCGGCCTATCGCCGATCGCGTGCCAGAGCTTCCGCGATTCCGCCACCAAACTCGAGATCACGGTCTCAAGCGTGTTCCACCGCGATAGATGAACGATCCGGATCTTGTTCCGGCGGGCGTATTCGAAGAGGAACGGACGGCGGAAGATGGGCCACCACGCCGCCTCGAAATTGTGAACATGGCCGTATTTCACATCGATGGTAACGTTCTCGCCGGGGAACTGCTCGACCACGAACCGGAAATACTCGTCCAGGAGCTGCGATACGACCTTGGGATTCCGGCGCCGGCCGTAATCCGGAACTTCAAGGGCACGGTTGTGCCGGTATCCGAGGAACGACATTGGATTCGTTGCCGGGTCCAGCGCGTCTTCGTTGCAAACCTCGTCCACCATCCGGTTGCCCGGCAACGCCTTGATGAAGCTGCCCAGGAAATGGCTGCCGGAGCGGTCGTGCGAAACAAGGATCGCCAGGGAAGAGAGGTCGAGCGGTGCGTCGGACAAAATTGCACTCCAATCCGGCATTCCGCGGCCCTAGCGCGGCGCTACCAGATTCCAATAGGTACCCCATCCCGCATCGCCCCGCTGCAGCGAGCTGCGGGCGGCAAGGGCGGCCGGGCTGACGTCCTTCGCCACATCGCCGTAGCTCCAGGACAGAACCACGTCGCCACTGTCGTCGCCCAGCAGGATAGGAAATCGGGTATCGCTCAAATGGAGGAACCCGATTTCCAACTGCTGCGCGAGACTGTTCCAGACCCGTACGCCGCGAACGTCCTGCCCTACCGCAACGATCAGGGACGGCGCCGGCCGGCTCCGCAGAGCATCGAATAACCCTGGCGACGCACCCTCGCCTATGGTGTCGTGCTCCAGCAGGCAAACCGGTGCCTTCTCCTCCATCGCGGCAAGCAGAACGTCGAGTCCAGCTTTCTCGGTCTCGGTCGGACTGCATGGCGCGAGCAGAATGGCAGAGTCCTTGGGGCTGCGGGTCCAGCCGCGCAGCGCATAGGGTTCGTAACGAAAGGCGTTCGTCGCCAGACTCCGGCCCGGGGCGCCGCCATCGAGGCCCGTCATCATCCACAGATCGGCCGGCTCCACAATCGCTTTGGGCGTCGCAATCTCACCCAAGGCAGGGACCCAGGTATCCAGCGTAATATGGCGAAATCGGCCTCGAACGCCGTCCCACAGAGCGCGCCCGAGCGAGCCCCCGGCGGAAATGACCAGCTCCACGACGGTGTGGGCCTCGGTGAGCTTTTCAAGCGCTGCAAGCATGCCATCTGCGTCGAAACTGTCTTCTTCGATTGCCAAGAATTCCACGCGGGCGAGATCGTCACGCCGGCGGGCGCCTCGCCCGTCCGGACCGATGACGATGGTGCGTCGCATGAAGCTGCACAGCTGCGCCCATTGAGCGATTCGCTCCTGGTGGGGCGTGCTCCCATCCCGGACCGGTTGGTCAACCAGAAAGACGATCACCTTCGCAAGGCGCTGAACTGCTCGGCCAAGCGTCCGGCATCCCTCCACATGGCTTTGCCGTGCAAGATCGGCGGCAAGCGCAGATCTACGTTCCAACAGCTTGAGACGTTTGCGATCGTAGGCAAGGGTCACAAGCGCCCGGCTGACGTCATCGTAGCTCTTTAACGAATGGAATTTGTCGGTCGGCGTGTAACCGTCGAAAGCATTTTCCGTCGCAACACAGGGCTTGCCGAAGCTCAGCGCTTCGCCGATCTTGATCTTGATGCCGGTGGAGAACATCAGGGGTGCAACGACAACGTCAACATTGTCGTAGAAATCGTCGATATTTTCGACACGACCCAGCAGGTTGACTCCAGGAACGTTGGAGGCGAGCTGCGTACACACCTCGCCGGCAACATCCAGTCGAAGATTGGGAACGTAGATCTGCTGCGTTCTTTCGAAACTCTTGAGAAAACGCCGCATGTTGACGACATTCACCAGATTGTTTGCCCCAAGAAAGCCGACACGAAGGTCCTCTTCAGAGGAAAGCCGCTCCGGCCGCTGGTGCGGAGGTTTCTCAGGCATATAGAAAGGAAGTGAGATGACGATAGGCCGGCTGGTCAGTCTCTCGACAAAAGCCGCCTCGCCGTCCTTGATCGCCAGCACAATATCGGCCCTGTCGAACGCAATCCGCTCCTGATCCGGGACCGTATAGAAGAAATCCGCACCGACGCCGTTGGCAGCAAACATCTCCTTTCGACCGGAAAAGAGATCGTGCATTTCGAGCACTTTGACGGTGCTGCGCGGCGCGTACTCGAAGGCCTTTGAAAAATAGGTGTAATTCACCAGCAGGACGTCGAAAAACTGGCGCTTGAACAGCCAGTCCAGGTAATTGCTGATGGTCGGATCCCACCATTCGTCGATGAGATGGTGCTCGCCGACAGAAGCCTGGTGGAGCGGCCGGGACGGCGGAATGATCGCGAAACTCTCCCATTCGGCCCGCATTTCCTTCACCGAGTCCGGAATGCCGCGAGCCCAATCCGGCTCGATCGGATAAAGCGCGAAATGGATCTCAAATCCCTGTTGCTTGAAAAAACTTGTGGTCTGCAGGATACGGTTGCGGTTGCCGTAATCCTGTGGGTGAGACGCGATCGGCGACAACACAAGCGCCTTGCGATTGAACCCGCTTGCCATCACGCTTCCGGATCTTTGCCGTCGTTGAGCGCGAGATAAAGCACCGCTTCCAATGCCTCGCATTGCTTATAGAAGAGATCGGAATCCGGCCCGTCGAGAAACAATCCCCTCACGCCGCGCATTTCCGGAGGCAGCTGTCTGAGATATTCGGCGAGCCTAGACCAGCAGACCTCGCTTTGCATCTTGGGCGTGCCCGACAACAGGTCTGAGATCACCTGCCATGCGACTCGACGGCGCAGCCATTGCTGCGAAACGCGCTCGCTGTGCACGCGGTGGAGAACCTTGGCTCCAGGTTCGTAGTAGGGAACTCGGCCCATCTCCTTCAATTTCGCGGCAACAGATAGCTCCTCATTGGACAGCAGCGATGCGCCGATCCGCCCAAGGCTCTCGTGGAATCCGCCAATCTGCTCAAGATCGGCCCGGCGGAAGGCGATATTGGTGCCGGCGAGCCACTCCTTCTCGCCGAGTGCCCGGCGCTCGTCGCCGTGATCGACGATAGTGAAGAAGCCGCGCTGCCATTTGTGCAGCCAGGGCGGCTCCTCGCCCGGCCAAATCGGCTCCACCGGACCGCCGACAGCGCCCGCATCGGGAAGCTCCTTGAACGCGCCCACAATCGAGGAGCACCATTCCGGTTCCGCGATCGCGTCGTCGTCCATGTACGCAATGATGGGCGCACGCGCGGCGCGCGTTGCGGTGTTGCGGGCCCGGGATAACCCCGGAACGGTGTCGAACAGGACGCGTCCATTTTTCGGCGCTGAGTGCGTATCCCAGAACTCCCGCTGGGCATCCAAGTCCGCGGAATTGTCCACGATCAGAATCTCGAGTGCAGACGAAGGCAG
The DNA here is from genome assembly GCA_002429315.1 of Alphaproteobacteria bacterium UBA6038. Taxonomy (GTDB): domain Bacteria; phylum Pseudomonadota; class Alphaproteobacteria; order Micropepsales; family Micropepsaceae; genus Rhizomicrobium. The sequence goes on along the minus strand of DIZC01000036.1, from coordinate 20,057 downwards.
TATCTGCTTCTCAAGACTGGCGATGGCATGCGGCAGAAGGTCATAACGGTTATATGTGCAGATGACGGCGGCTATGGCTGGAGCGCCTGTGGACTGGCTCGCCAGCCGCTCCTCCTGTTCGGTAATTTCTCCAGGGGAAATGCCCACGCGCCGTTCCATTGCCTCTGTTTCACCATTCATGCGGAAAAACGCTTGCTCTCTCGTGGGCATCACGCGCGCAGATCGAGCGTCACGAGCTCGCCCTCTTCAGAAGCGGATTCCGATGCTGCTGCGCCCAACGGGTCAAGCTGCAGCGCAAAGAAAGCGATTCCGAGCCGCCGGTCATCCTGGGATGCGGGGTCCAGCTCTCGCGGGACGAACGTTGCCGGCAACAAAAAGCTCAGTGTCAAAAGCTTGGAAAACGGCCGCGGAGGGATGACGCCAGTCACGAAACGGCCACTCGCCTCCTCCTCCGCCGGGATCGGAGCGAAGTCTGCATAGGCGCGCAATGCGTTCGCCGGCACGTGGGGGTTCGGCTGCACCTCGAGCCTAAAGGACCACTCCTGCGTGCGATCCACACCGATACGGAACTCAAAAAAATCGCCTCGGCCCGTCCAACGGAAGGCGCGACCTGTATTGTCTAGCTCCGGCCGATAAAAGCCGGCAGCAAATGGAGACACAGAATCGGCATCGATCATTATCGGCTCCGGCGGGGTCCGCTCCTGACCCGGAGCAAGATTCGTGTATTCCGCCAATGCCTGGGTCAGTTCTGCGATCTGGGCATTTGCGCTCGTCAGGGAGCGCTCGAGCAGGCTAACGCGCAACTCCAGCGACTCCGAGGCACTCCTGACGCTCATGCTTGTACTCCTGCCTGACACCCGATTCGTGAGACTTTCCGCCCCGAAAGCAATATCCCCATGAGACCCACCGAAGGCAAGCTCGGGCCGCTACGGCTGGCGCACCTCGCCGCTGAAGTACAAGTCTCCGGCCGAGAAGCTGTTTTACGGCTCTTCCAGCCCATGCTCGACATACGACTTTTCTTCGACAATGCGCGAGTCAAAAAGACGATCAAGCGCGCGTTTGACCCGCACGCGCTCATCGTTCGTCTGATAGACCGCGCGGGCCAGCCGGACGAATTCGGCGCCAAAATCGCCGCGACGCTCGTGCTGGCGGATGTTCTCCTCGATATCCCAGAGGCGGAGGTTGACGTCCTTCAGCTTCGCAAACAGGGGCTCGAAACCGGGCCGTTGCCGAGCGGCTTCGAAGAACGGCGCAGAGATGATCTGAAATTCGGTTTCGATATTGGTCCGTTTGGCGGGATCGGTGATGCGCTCTCGCTTGATCTCCAGGATAGCCACCTTATCCGCGGCCTCACCGAACGACACGGGCAGCGAGAGTATGGGCATCAGGCGGCGCTCGCAGACGACAGAACCTGACCCGCCGATAGGGGCGGCCGCGACTTTCCCGCACCCGCAATTATCGCAAGCAATTTCTGTTCGACGGCATCGACGCGAATTTCCGCGATACATCGGCAGCGGCCGGATGAGAAGTACGGATGGTCCTTCACCTCGCATGGCGCGCAGGTCTTTTCCAGCATCAGTGCGGTCGTAGCAGAGCCCAGCGGCAAATGGGTCATGGCGTCGGTCGGTGCAAACAGCGCAAGCGCAGGCATACCGAGCGCGCTGGCGATGTGCATGGCCCCGCTGTCGTTCGAAACAAAGTGAGAGCAATCGAGCATCGACCGGCACATATCCTCTATCGTCCCGCCGGTGCGATTCTCGGTACCTTCCACATATTCGTCGGTCGTTCCAAACGAGGCAACCCGCAGACCACGGGCTGTCAGCCGGGCAGCCAGCTCCGCGAAGTAGGGCCAGCGTTTCGACAGCCATCGTTCGGCCTTGGAACCAGCATGGAATCCGACCAGGGTCTCCGCCGGCCGTCTATAAGCCAAGTCGGCGACAAAGCAGCCTCCGACGTCCTCCGCATCGTAGGGAATCCCGAGCAGGTTCTTCGCGGCCTCGAGATTGAATACTGTTTCATGGAGATGGCCTGGCCGGAACGTGCGCCACGCGCGTGACGTACAGACCCGATCGGCATTGAAGGCAAATCGTAGCGGCCCGAAAGAATGCGCGAGGAAGACCGTTCTATAGGGGCGATCCAGCACGTCTTGGGAGAGTGGCCAAACCGAATGGACATATTGTGGATTGCGTAGCAGAAACTCGGCATTTGGATGATCGGCAAAGACCACGACATCCACCCGTTCGCCGGTGCGGCGCGCGATGTTTCGAATCGTCGGGGTAACGTGCAGCATGTCGCCGAACCCGGAGCCGACACCAATGAGGAGGGTCGCGTCGGCCGAACCGGTATCTTGCGGAATTCGGCGAGCAGAAGATGATGCTTGCAGCGTTTGCTCCGCATGCGCCAGAAGCTCAAGCTTTTTCTCGACATGCGCGCTTCCAGGATGACTGGAAACCAGCTCCCGCCACACGGCGATCGCATCTGGCAAACGCTGCTGAGACATCAGAGCCGTCGCCTTCGCTCGCAAGGCACGCACATTGGCCGGCGCTGCTTGAACGGCCGCTTCCGCCGCGGCGAGTGCCTCGGGCCATTTGCCCACGTCCTCGAGCGCATTCGCAAGAGCAATGGACGCATTAAGCCTCGTCGAGAAGTCGGTGGAGCGCTGTGCGATTTGCAGGGCGGCAATCAGTTGACGGCGAACTTCCGCAATTTGTGTCGGCGACAGATCCTGTCGCTCCAGCCGCAAGAGCAGTTTAGCGAGCTCCCAATGCCCATCAGTCTGGCTGTCATCCAACCTGACTGCCGTATGGAGGTGATGCAGCGCCCCTTGAATGTCCCCGTTCCGCCGCCGCGCCCGAGCCGCTGCAAGGCTGGCTGCAGGCGAAGCCGGATCGGCCGACACGGCCGCCTGCGTCGCCCACAATCCCAATCGAACGAAGCCCTTCGACAGCGCACCGCGACCGAGCAGAAGCAAGATGCCGCCCAACCCGGGTATCCGGCCGTACCACGCACCGCGACTGCCATCCAGGGTTTCGGAAACGGGAGCCATGCCTTCCCAGGCCCGGAGCTTTGCTGCGCTCCGATCCAACACACCCGCGACATCGACCTCTCTTGTGCCCACCATTGCGGACTCAGGCGATCATCTTCAGCTGGTTGTCCTGGTAGACGAACCCGACACCTGCCGCGCCTCCCTTTGCGGTCGCTCTCCATCCGCCCCGCAGCGGCTCTACAGCGACCGCGAGATTGGCCGGCGCGCTGCTCCAGCGGAACAAGGAGCCCATAATGATCCCTTGCCCTCGCCTCTCGCGCCTCAGGTAGGGATTCGAAACGATCTCTCGTTCGGCCGTCGCGGTCCAGCCGATCTCGCCACCATCGCCGTTTGCGATCTCCACCGCATCCTGAGCATCGAACGCGACACTGAGATTCCCCCCGTCTGGCACAGCGAAACAAAGCAGTGATCGTGCGCGTTGCTGCGGTTGCAGTCCGGGCGCCAAGTGCCAGATCTGTTCACACCTGACCGCCGCCTGGTTGAAGATTTCATCAACGACCAAAATTGCACAGTACGGCTTCAGGTGGACGACGGTGCGAAACATCCTCACCGGTTCAAATGCGCCGTTCAACATCCTGACGCCGGCCCAGTTCTTTTCCTCCCACATATTCGCAATGCCAATGCCCGAGCGATCGGCCGCCCCAGCTTGGGGATAGGTGAGACCATTCACGCGCACCGCATTGTGCGCTGCCGGTTCTTCCAGGGCGCAGCGGCGAACCTCCGGTCGCGCCTTGCGCCCAGCCGCGCCGCCGCCAATCAGGAGATTGCGGGTTCCCGCTGAGAAGCTAAGTGACGGACCGCCGAACATGGCCGGGCGTGCGTGAAGGACCAGATGGGACAAGGATCTGCCCGTCTGCCCCAGCGAACGGCTGATAAAGAAGCCCTCCTCCTGAAACAATGAGGTTTCGCGTGAGGGTCCTTGCACCTTGGTCTTCAGAATTGATCGCGCCGTAGCACGCGCCCGACGATAAGACACCGGCGCAAGTTCGGAGATCGGCGGGCAAGAACCGTCTTCCATCAGGAATGCATCGACGAAATTTGCCAAATTCGTCATGATCCCGGCAAAGAGCCGCGACGGAATCTCCGCTGCGCGCAAATCGGCAATCAGGGTTGTCAAGCCGGTCAGAACGGAAGCGTGGGTCGCAAAGCCTTCCTGCCAAACACCGTCCGGCGAAATCCCCAATTCCAGCTGATACAGACGAAGCGACTCGAGGACATCATCGAGCAGGACAGCGCCGAAGCGAATTTTCCGCAGCGGCAACGCAAGGGCAGCGAGCATCATCGCCTCCGCCACGGCGTCCCCGGACCCGATGCTGGAAAGCGTGGCGGGGCGAATACGTTCGAGGATCTCGATTAGCGCGCGGAACACAGGACCGCAGGCGGTCTCCTCGAATTTGATCCGGCGGACAGCCGCCATGCGGCAGCAAAGAAGGAATAGCTCAAACGCACGGGCCCCTCGCTTGAGACTTCTGAGCCGCCGCGTCGGCACCGGCAGCGCCGCGGCCTTGTCGATACAGCCCAATATGACGTCGCGCGCGCGCGCCAGAATCGCGCTTGCCGTAAGACCCCGTGCCTTTATCATGTCGTCGATTGGCGCGGTTCTGGACGAAGAGGCACCATTCGCCTTCAGAAACCAATATGTCAGAACGTTGGAGACCGCCTCGATGCCGTCGAACGGGTCCTCGGAAGCGACCCCTTCTCTCCCAGATCGCACCGACTGTTCCGGTGCACGCGATTTCTTCTTCGTGGTGGGGCCGAGATCGCCGTCAAGAAACTGCTCAACAATCTTCGCACTATAGCGTGCGCCCAGTGCAACTGGGGGGGCTTTGCCCGTCCAACTGAGATTCTTCAAAACTTCAGTTGACTTTTGCGAAAGTTCCATGGCCTGGGTGAAATCCGGCGCGGCTAGAGCGGGAGCTCCTCCTGAGAGCTTACCCGCCCGTTCAAGACCTTTGCGAATGTTCGCGGCGACGACGGCGGCACCATCTTCGCTAAGGACATCGCCGTCGAGCATGCGTTCTGCGCCGTAGCGCCGAACGAGTGGCGCAAGCGGCAGGAACAGCAAACCTTCAGCCTTCGCCGTTCGCGCCACGGCCTGGTTTCCTGCATCTATGGGATTGCTAACAAGAACAGTCGCACTCCTGCCCCTGGACTGCGGGCAGCATCCTGCTCCGTCTGCAAACGCGATCACCAAATCGGCATTGGTGGTGGCATAGATTAGCTCGAGCTGCGAGCCGTCAAGCGCGCGCTGTAGCGCAACAAAAATATTCTCATTATGTCGGTTACTGGCGGTCAGAACGGCGGTGGCGACGGGACTGATGAGAGTTCGTCTACCGCGTGGATCGGAATCTAACTCTTCCGGCGTCTCGGCCTCATCGGCCAAGCCGTCTTCCTCATCTCCGTCCTCCTCGAACTTCGCTTCAGCGCCCCTCAACAGGTCCTTGGGCGTCGTTTCATTCGGCTCCTCTGGAAGAATGCCGGGCCCATCGGTCCGCTGCCTCTTTGCTGATCGGTGTTTGCCGCGCTCGCGTTTCTTGCGGCCCTTCCGGTCGGGCTTTGTCGCACCTTCCGGATTGCCCGCCTCCGCTGCCGGCTGCTCCACGTCACCGCCGAGCTGCCGACGTCGTTTGCGGCGCTTTGTTTCGCCCTTGGTCGCTGCGCTGTCTCGCCGACGGTCCCTTTCCGCCTTCTTGGCACGGTTTTTAGTTTTGACGCGGTTCTGATCTCGTTTGCGGCGCCTGCGGGGCGGCTCGCCGGGCGCGCGCTCCGGCACTTCCCCCTGGTCCACGGAACTGGCCTGCGCTTCTGCTTTCGATGATTGCTCGGATTCTTTCAACGTGACCATCAAATTCAAACTCAAAGACCTGCGGAACGCATCGCATTGCTGGGAAAAAGTCGATCCTTAATGGACCCCGAGAGGCGCGGGATCAACCCCCGTCCGCTCGCTGCAAATTGCCGCGAGACGGCTGCGCAATGTCGCCGCAAACGCCCCGGCAGAGTACTTTTCCAGAATGGCCGAACGAGCAGCGGCCGCCTTCTCAAGCGCGACCGGATAATCTTCATACACGCGCCGCATTTGCAGCGCTGCGGATTCGATCTCGGGTTCGGCCCAATACGCGCCTTCACCTTCCCACAAAGCTCCATGAGAGCGAACAGGAACGAGCCGGAAGCTAACGAGGAAACTTGTTTCACTGTCGCAAAAATCGAGATTTCCCGAATAGGCCGTCGCGATCACCGGGATGCCGACTGCCATTGCATCGGCCAAAACGTAGCCAAAGCCTTCGGCACGATGGAGCGACACCACGCAAGAGCTCCGCGATATCAACTCGCGCATCTGTTCCTCGCTATAGCGTTCCTCCACGATTTTGATGCGTCTGTCGTCGGCACTGGCGGCGCATAGCCGTTCCCACTGCCCGGAAGCATTCCCCGGATGCTGCGGATTGACATTCGACGCCTTGATAACGAGCTCGACGTCCTCGTCGGCAGCAAAAGCGCGTTGGAATGCGAGGACCGTGGCGAGAGGATTCTTGCGCTCGATCGAAGAGTGGAAATCGAAGACGGTGACGAACCGGATTGTAGTTTTCGTGATGGGGCGCGCCGCCGGCAGGTTTTGAGCGGCAAAGAGAGCCTTGCCTACCACATGGGCTGTCGCAAACGGCGCATAAATGTCTGCCACGTATTGGGTGGGAGCCCAAATTTCATCCACCAATTTGACACCTAAGGACTGCACGGGCGGCAACTGAGAGGTCTCCCACAAGAAGAAACCCACCACATAGCATTGATCGAGCGCGCCGCTCCGATCTTTGGCGAAGAGCGTCGGGATGTCCTGCGCGTTCACGGCAGCAATCACTAGCGGAATGGAGCGGCAGCTTTCCCGCCACTGCTTAAGTGCTCCGGCGAACTTCTCGGGTTCGGTCTCATAACCGAGTGTCTGAACGACAAGGTCAGGTTGCGCTCTCAACGTCTCCGTCAGCATCGCGAAATTTCGGCTGAGGCCGGTCGTCTGCCCGTCATGGCCGATCACGAGTATGTCCCGGATCGCCTCTGCCCGGCCGCTTACCCAAACGGCATCCTCGTTATCGCCGATGCCCTGCCCAAGGAGACAACTGAGTGGCACAGCAAGCGGGCCCTCCCCACGGCCCACCAGTTTCGCGACACAAAGGTCAAAGAACGATGGCTGTCCGGAGGGAGCGGGCGGCGCCATTGCTGCAACGAAGGGGCGGTAATGCGGATTGAGTGCCAACGCGCGGACCGAGGCCAGGGTGAACAGCAGGACATCCAACGCAGTCTCCGGGCTGTCTTCTTCCGGATCTGCAAGACTCGCCTTCCACAGCAAGCCGGTGAACCGTGTTGCCGCCACGCCAAAGGCGGCATGCGCTTGTTCGACGCCGTTGAGGTGCGTCAGGAGACCGGAGGAAATGCAGGTGGGCGGGACAGCATTATGCTGCATGAATTCGGTAAGGTACCAAGCCGCCCAACCCTCGAAGAGCGCCGCTGCTTTCAGATCGCAATCGGGCCGTTCCCGCAAGATCGCATAGCTCATCAGAACATCTGCCGCGACCGCACTGCCCCCCAGCAACAGGCAGGGTCTCGCCAATCTGTGGCGGAGCACATCTGAGACAGGAACAAGCTCAACTCCCCGCAACCGGGAAGTCAGGGCGAAATAGCGGAGTGCCGCATCGGCGAGCAGGAAGTCATTGTCCAGCGATTCGAGCCGCTGATTTTCGCGGCGCTCCAGATAATGCTCGAAGTAGTGTTCGCGGAAAAGGCCGATCCGACTTGGGGGCGCTGCGCGGTCAAACCATGCGGCGGCCGAAAGACGCTCGCACATTTCGGTAAATTCAGGACCGGTGAAGAATGCCTTCACCGGTTTCGGAACCCAGTCAAGGACGAACTCCGCGAGTGCGGTTCGGATTTGCGCGTCCGAATCAGCTTGGCGCAGAAGCTCACCTATCAGACCCGACAACCGGTCCTTTTGTGAACGGTAGAATTGCGCAGACTCACGCGCGCGGCACTTAGATAGACGGCAGAGGGTCGCGACCGCAACGTCGTTATTGCCTCTGCGCAGGTGGTGCTCGGCAAGGGCGAGATAAAGCGTGCAAAGCCGAACATCATCCTTGGACCCAAGCAGCACAGCCGATTCCAAATGGTCGCTTTCATAGGCCTCCGCCAAGCGAAAGAATGCCGCTGCAATCGAGGGTGCCCGCGAAAACAGGGCCAGCAGCCGCAACCCCGCCTCGCATTCTCCCATGGGCGTCAGATACTCGGCAGCACTGAGTACCGTCGCTTCGTCAAAATCGCCGGTGTCGGACGGAATGGCATCGATGACCGACAGCAGAGTGGCGTGCAGATCGTGCGCAACCAGATGAGACAAGAGCGCAGGTACCACGATACTGTGTTGAGCAAACGCAGCCCCGATAGCTCCTACCAACTCCCTCGACAGCACGTTGGGAGATACGTGCGTCAGGAGCGCGTACACGGCCTCTGGCGGAACGCCAGCAAGAGTTCGATTGCGAGCAAGATTTTGGAGGAGCTCGGCGGCCTCGCGGTATCGCGCCGACGCCACACAGCAACGGAAGAGGAGGCCGACGGCTTCGACAGCTGGTTTCTGCGCCACCGCCCTCTGTAGAAATTCTATCGCCAGCTCCGCCGCGCCGGCGTCTAGAAGCAGTTTGCCCGCATTACGCTGCGAATCGTAGTCGCTCCTCGCTTTCCGAGTGAGGGTCTCGTACAGCCGGGACGCGCGATTGGACCGGGTTGGGCGAAAACTCTGCTCCTCGTGCGATAAGCCGGCACCCGCCGCCACAGTCCTCCGCAGGCCTTGGCTTGCCGCGTCGTGGTTGGGTATGACCTGCAGTACGGCTCTCCAATGCGCGTGCGCTGTTGCAAAATCACCGGTCTCCTCCACCCACCGGGCAAGGGCGGCATGGGACCAAGAAATACCTTGCCGTGCTTCGGGCGACCGCGGATCGATAGCAATGAGGAGTTCCCAAGCCTCTAGAGCAAAAGCGACCGATTCGGGATCGCTGTGACCGACGGTGAGATTGCGCGCGCAGCGGACAATATTTCGCGCCGGCTTGACGTTGTCGCCGGTTGCTTGTGCATTCCACACCCAAAATTGGCATGCCTCGAGCCAACGGCTTTGCTTCTCCGCCTGCCGCGCACCTCGCAACATTGCGCTTCCAAGTGCCGCCAGCGCGGGATCGCGGCCGGATGCGCGGGCAAGCATAGCGGTGAAGGTCTCGTTCGCCATCGGCCTGCCCCGCCAGCTGGCGACCAAACGCAATCGCCACACGACCAATTGTCGTAACGCCAGGCCCGACGCCGCGGCCGTCCTCTCACGAAGGCTGCCGGGCAGGGACACGAACTTTGCGCTGAACACAGGCACACCTTGTTATGGGAGGGTCGTCAGGACCGAAGAAGCGGTATAACGACGAGGCATGGCGAAAAGAACCCCTGGCGCGGGGCCTCTTTTACGTGAACCGAAGGGAGCGGGGCTTTCCCTGAACCGACTCGGCTTGGTCTCGATGCCTTGATGCTGTGAGGCTGGCCAGATCTCGATTTTCATGAAGATGACATCCGAGGTGCTGGCGATACAGAACGCATGCGCCGGTGGGAACGGCAGCAGGCCCGGTCAATCTTTTCCGCTGAGCTCTCCTAGCACCGCATGAATTCTGGGCTGCCCAAAATGAGTCCCGCTCGGTCAGCTTTTGCCGCCCGAGCGACCGCACTTCGGGTCTTATCACCAAGTTCGGCATTCAGAATGGCCAGCAACCGATCGGCGGCTACGGGTGTGCCGCCCTGCTCGGGCTGGAGCCGGGCCGACTTGGACATCGATCCATAACCGAGATCAGCCAGGTAGGCTTGCATGTATGCGCCACTGCCAAACTTCATGGCAAAAGCCAGGCGAGAAATCAGGGCATCGGCATTCAGCCAGGCACGCTCGGTACACGCATAGCCGTCCGGTGTCACACACCCGTAGATCGGCTGCCCGAATGCCTTCAGCTCTTCTGCCAGCGGCGCAGCATTTCGCGGGTTCATGGCGCTGACGCGGGCGACGGAGACCACATACTGATAGGGCGTCTTGAACTTGCGTCCAAAGTTGCCGCGATTGCGAAACGATTTGCTTGTCAACATCGCCCGCACAACAGCCTTGATGTCGCCATCGGTCTTTTGAAACAGGCCGGCCATATCGGTCACGAGGTCAGCTGGCGGATCGTCGGCGACAAAATATTGTGCAAGCTTGAAACTGATGTGCCGCGCCGTGGAAGGATGCTGTGCGAGCATAAGGAGGGCCGCTTCGCCGTCAGCCCTGCCGCCGCCCTTAAATTTTCGCCCCAGGAAAATCTGCGGGGTGTTGTCGTGGACCCGCGCAACAAAGCGGAAGCCGCCCAAGGCGACATCCTTCTTGGCACGTCCGAGGCCTTCGACATTGTCGCCACCATCCGGATCGGTTCCCACGGTCCAGCCGGTCAGGAGGTGCGCCAATGCGGTGACGTCCTTTTGGGTATAGCCGCCATCCACGCCGAGCGTGTGCAGCTCCATGACCTCTCGCGCAAAATTCTCGTTAATGCCGGTGGCACTCTTGCCGAGCCCGGGTCCTCCCGGGGCGACATTTTTCCAGTTGTCCAGGTACACGAGCATGGCGGGGTGCGTCGCGGTGGCGAAGAGAATGTCGCGAAATCGCCCGAGCGCATGCGGCCGGATGGCCTCCTCTTCGTAAGCGCCGACCCAAACCCGATCAAGTCCTTTGTGCTCAAACACATTGAAATGACTGAACCAAAAGTCGACCAAAGATTCGTGTAACCGATGCGGACTGGCCATCGCGCGCGCCATGCGCGCCATGCGCGCTTGTACCGCCACCTGGCGCATGACCGGCTTGTACAGGTTGCGCTCCGCCCTCGGAGGTCTGGAGCCGTTCTCGCCGAGCACTTTCCAGAAATAGTGCCGATACAGATCAAAGGTGCTCTTCCCAAAGGTGGGAAGATCGTGCAGCAGCGCCTGCAACGGCCCGGGCAGCTGTTCCACATTCGCATTTAGCTGCTCGTCCAGGTAACCCTCGAAGCCCTTATCCTTGATGTGTTCGAGGTCGCCAGGAGCCGGCCCAAATCCAAGCCTGTTGGCGAGATGAAGCGCCGTTACAGCGTCAAGCATGCAGGGTCTCTTTGAGCGACTTCGCGATGCGAGAGCAGTTGTTTTCGAACGCGCCGACCATCTTGGCTATCACGACCCTGCCAATTTGCGCTCGGATCAACGTCCCGCGTGCGCAATATCGGCTCGTTGTCCCCCCAAGCGCAGGAACCCGCCTTCTTCCTGCTTGGTCTCCAAAGAAGCCCAAAATTCACCCAAATCTGCGCCTTTTTGCATGTCGCCGGCCTCAGGAGCGACAGTGATGTAGTTCGACATCTCCTCGATAAACCTGAGCCGAGCGTCAATATCGTCATCGTGACAGAACATGAATGAACGCAACCCGATCCCGATGTTTCGCGGGTCCTTGCCTTGGGTAATCTTCATCAGGTCAGTCATCGTGCTCTGATGGACCCGCAGGATCAGCTTCCCAGAGCCGACGATCTCGGCCGGAACGGCAACGCGAACCAGCGCTGTCGCGCTGGCTGGAACGTTCGTTTCCATCGGAGGCATGTCGTTGATGCCGAGCCGCAACGCGGCGTTCTCATACTGGCCCTGCACGCGCAGATAAAGCCAGACATTCTTCCCCGGTGCGGCCTTGGCGGAGTGGTCTAAAGTGAACTCCAGCTTGAAATACTGCGCGGCAGTCCAGAGCCCCCATTCCTCAGGACTGTGCCAGCCGGACCCGGTGCGAACGAGCTCGCCGATTTCGAATTCCTCGAATACGGTCGGATTGTAGGACTCCTTTTTCTTTCCGGCTTGATAGATCTTTTCCAAGCCGAACCGGTAGATCGTTCCAACGCGGATTGCCTGAGCTGGCGCTGTTTCGGCCTGCTCCCGCTTGGCAGAGACAGCAGCATCGACCGTCGCGCGAATTTGCTCCGCAATCGCTCGCCACGATCTTACGGGGCGATCCGCTTCAATGGCCTTCTCGCGCGCGCTCAGCATCTCGGGATTGCGGATGATCTCGCGGATTACCGAAAGCAAACTTGGCTCGGAGTTTGAATCGAAGAAGATTGCATCCTTGCCGCCGGACTCGATCAGCGACGAATTGCGCGGGATAACGGGCACCTTCCCGAAAGACAGGCTCTCGGTCACCGGAAGTCCCCAGCCTTCGTAATGGCTATTGTAGATCGTGAACATGCAATTCTTGTAGAGCTCCTGCAGATCCGCGTCGGATACCTGGTTCAGCATCTTCAATTTGCCGTCCAGGTTGTCGGTTTTCCGGATGAACTCCAGCACCTGTTCCCAATACCAACCGAGCTTGCCGGCGAAAACCAGCGACGGAACTGCACTGGGGCCGAATTCCCGGATTAACTCGCGCCAGGCGGACAGCACCATCAGGTGATTCTTGCGCGGCTGAATGGTGCCCACGAACAACGCATATTTCATCGAGAGAACTGCCCGCACGTTCGGTGAAACTTGCTCCGTGGATTGAAACAGTGAGGTAAAATCGCCGTTCGGATACACCACCTCGCATCGGACCGATTGCGCATTGAACCGGGAAATTGCGTCGAGAAAATCCTTTTTTGTCTGCTCGGCGTTCGCCAGCACCAGATCGGCGTGCGAAAGCAGGTTGTGCAGCCATCGGACATATTCGAGCGGTATCACGCCCTCGCAATATTCCGGGTAGATCAGCGGAACGGTGTCATGGACGAAAGCGACATAAGAAATGCCTCGGTCCCGTTTGGCCTCATGCACTGCCCGGAAGTAATTCTGCAAACCCCAAGGCGAACCCAAACTGACCACTACGCTGCCCTGCGCAAAAACCAGCGGCGGAGCGCTTGCCACCGTTCTTGCAATGTCATGATAGGCCGACTGCCATTCCGGATCGGAATGCTGGGCTCCTTCGTGAGAGAGCATCATCAGGTGGAGAAAGGCTTCCGTGTCGACTCTCTTCCACAACCCTGTCTTGGGATCCAATGTGCATAGACCGATGTCCTTGGCATCGCCCTCTGCCACCGCCGCCTCCGCAACCGCCAGCACGATTCGCTGAATGCCGGTCGGCGTCCGATTGTCCAAAAAATGGACCATGATGTCGGAGAGGTCGTAATAGAACTTTGCGTCATCCCCGACCGCCGCCTTTGCCTCCAGCAGGATGCTGTCCGCGCGTGCTTTTGCCCCGAGAGCCGCCAGCTCCTGCCGTGCATCGCGCATTGTCGGGTCAAGCTGCAAGGCGCGGCTGTACATCTGAATGGCAGACAACTTCTTGGCCTGGATTTTGTGAAGGTGCCCGATCTGCAGGTACGTATCCGCATTCTCAGGTTCCAGTTCCAGAGCTCGCTCGTATGCAACCCGTGCTTCGCTCGGATTTCCGGCTTCTTTGAGCATATGCCCGTATTGCACCCAGATCCCGGCCGCATCGGGCTTGGAATCGAGGGCGGAACGATACGCTTGGGCGGCTTCGTCCCAGCGACGGACATCGCGCGCAGCATCGCCCCTACGAACAGCGGCCGAAAAACCCACCTCCCCAGAGCTGACACGGCTCTCTTGCGTGGCTGAACTCATAGCTACACCCCTTCGTCCCGCTGGATTTTGTCGTGCGGTTCAACTATCCACAGCCACTAACCTTGTCAAACCGAGCGGCGCATCGGCGGCGTCTAGTGCCCTGGCGATGTCGACGGACGCGCCGCTTGCGGGTCGGCAGGGCGATATGACCATATCCGGCGCCCGGAGCCAAAACGCGATGGCCCGGCTCATTCGCCAGTCCCTCGTACGTGCTTAGCAGCCGCAAGCCAGGGAACTCCGAAAGGGCGCGCTATCTGCGGAGGTGAATTTGGATTTGTACCTTCATATTGGGACGGAGAAGACCGGAACCACGTCGGTTCAAAAGTTCATGGAACTGAACCGTGACCTGCTGGATCGCCACGGCGTGATTTATCCAAGAGCGCCGGGAGCAGCCAACCATCTGGCGCTGGCCGGAATGGCCCAAGATCGGCATGATGGCGAATTGCAGTCAAAACTGAATATCAGCTCCAGGGAAGACCTTCTCGCGTTCCGCATGAAGCTGGCGGAACAACTCGCGGCAGAACTGAGCGCCAACAAATATGCCAAAGCGGTTATGTCGAATGAGCACTGCTCGTCCCGCCTGAAAACCGACGAGGAAGTCTCGTTCCTGCGCGATTTTCTAAGCCGGTTTTTCGACCAGATCTACGTCATCGTCTATCTTCGCCGGCAGGACGAATTTTTGCTGAGCACCTATTCCACCCAGATCAAGTGCGGGCGGACCAAACGCCTGCGTCTGCCTGGCGAAGGCGTGATACGCGATCGCTATGATTACTGGCATCTCCTGTCCCGGTGGGCGCGCGTGTTCGGGAGCAAGCACCTGATCTGCCGCCGTTATGAGCGGAGTTCGCTCGTGAATGGCAGCATCATCGATGATTTTCTCGCCGCCGCCCGTCTCGATTTGAGTCTCGACTACGAAAGGCCCGCCGCCCTGAACGAAAGTCTCGATGCGGATTGCCTGGAATTTCTGCGGTTGATGAACAAGCACGTAGGAGAGTCCTTTCGTGCGCGCAAATTGGTGAGATCCCTGGAGGAGATTTCCAACGGGCCGTTGCTCGGCCTGCCCGAAGACATGCTGAGCAGCTTCATGAGTCAGTTGCGGGAGTCCAATGGGCGGGTGGCGGAGAGTTATTTCGGAGGTGCCCGAGCGGGCGCAGATCCCCTGTTTGCGCCGCGGAGCGACGATCGCCCGCGCATTACCGAACAAGGGCTCGATGCCGACAGGCTGATCGAAATCACCGCAACGCTGCTACAAAGCTGGGGTGGAGCAGAGGCGCCAGAGCGCCCACGTCACCGGCGGGAAAAAAGACTGGCCGCGTCAGGCGGCAACTAGCGCGAATTCGGGCCGGCCCGAACCGCCAAGCTACACCTCCGCGTCCCGCAACCCATATTCCTCCATCCAGCGCTTCGCATGTCCCCCGAACAGTGCAGCACAGGCACGAATTTCGTCAGCGAAATGTTCGACCAGAGCCTCCTTAATCGGTTCCGTCAACAGAAGCTTGGGCTTAGATGCTTTCCGATTGTAACTTGGGGGAAACGCGCCGCTCGATTTCTTCGGGTCGGCGCGAAGGTAGAGCAATATCTCTCGCCGGGCGAATTCAGGCTGTTGTTGGATGTCATCGAAAAAGAAATGCCGAAATTCGAGATTCGGCGCTGCACGACTCCAAAGTTGCACAATGCGAGTGGGAAACGACCGGAAATCTGCCCCTTGTGAAGCATGGAGGTAGGAGCGGAACTTACCAGTATGTTCAAGCATCGATGCATCGAAGCGGCCTTGGCGATGCAACATGGAAAGACCTGACCACAATCTGGCGATTGGATCACGGATGAGAAAAACCACCTTCACGTCTGGCAAGGCCGCCGCAAGGCGCTGCACGACGTCTTCGGCCAACCGGCTGTATGCGGGCGAAATATCTCCAGAGAGCAACTCGCCCTTGTAACGGAACAACGAGGCATATTGTTGGAAATCTCTCAGAGTTCCACCGCAGCTTTCGGCTTCCCTCAGGAAGGCAAGATCTAGTTCGCTCAGCGAGTCTACAAAACGCCACCTCGCAAGGCGCTCCGGCGACGCTCGTATTCTCCCGGCAAACCTCTCCACCATTGCCATCCTGACCGTTTCGCCACTGAGATAGCGAATCTCTTTTACCGGTGGCATCCAGAAATCCGGGTGGGGTCGTAGCTGATCGTAGAGCCAGCCTGTCCCGGCCTTAATCATGCCAATGCAAATAAAGTCGGGACCCTGTCGTGCTTTAAATTCCATACCGCTCCGGCCAGGACTTTGCATGGCCGCCAAAAATCCGCGCGCAGGCGCAGAGTTCATCTTCAAAGTGGTTGATGAGAACTTCACGCAAGCGATCGCTCAGCGGCAACTTTTCGTTCTCTGCCTTGCGATTGTAACTCGCCGCAAGCTCGCCGCTACTCTTCTCTGGATCGGCACCCAAGTAGGAAAGGATTTTGCGGCGAACCTCATTGGGACAACCCACAATGTCGTCGAAAAAGAACCATTGCAGCTGCGCTGCGGGGGCCGTGTGCGCCCACCGTTCGAACGTCTTGCTCGCAAAAGATCGTTGGCGAATGTAAGGGGCCGCGCCCAAATACGATCGAAAGCGGTCCATGTCCTCCAGTAGCGACAGATCCAACTCGTCGTTCCGATGTGCCATGGATATCCTCGACCAGGCCCGGGCAATGGGATCTCGGATGAGAAGAATGATTTTTGTCTGCGGCAGAGCCGTTGCGATTTGATGAATTGTCTGCTCGTTCAGGTCGCAATATCCAGGGGAGATATCGCCGGAAAGAAGATCGCCTTTGAAACGGTAGAACGAGACATATCGAGCAAGGTCCATCGGCTGTTTGCCGCCCGTGCTTACCTCCGTCAGGAATTCGCGATCACGTTCGTCGCCCGGCCTTATGTAGGCGGGCAGCAGCCTGGACGTGTTCTTTGCACGGCGCTTCTCCCAATGCTTCAGACGCTGAGCCGCGTGCCGCATTCGGGGCATTTCTGAAGCCAAATAATGAAGCTCCTTTAACGGGGGCATCCAAAAATCCGGGTGGTATTGCAGTTGATCGAAGAGCCAGCCGGTACCGGCTTTAGGCAACCCCACGCAAATGAAATCCGGGCCCTGAGTGGCGCTAGACCCCATACTGGTCCTTCCAATTTTCCGCGTGGCTGCCGAAGATTTCCGCTCCCGCGCGGAGTTCCTCCTTAAAGAAATCTATCAAGACCCCTTTTAATGGCTCCGTCAGGGTTAGTTTGGACTTGTTCGCCTTCGGATTGAAGTCGGGCGGGCTCGTTTCACCGCCTCTGGCCGGGTCGGCGCCGAGATAGCGCAAAATTTCCCGCCGGGTTGCTTCCGGCTCGCTCACAATTTCGTCGAAGAAGAACGACCGAAACTCTAGATGAGGTGTATTTTTGGTCCAGCGTTCGACGACCCTGGTGGCAAAGGACCTTCTCTCGATGTTTCGTGGATTCGCCAAAAAAGAACGGAATTCAGGGGGACTCTCCAAAATACTCGCATCGAACTTCCCTAAACGATGCAAGAGCGAGATGTGCGACCAAGCGCGCGTAATCGGATCTCTGACCAGAAGGATTATTTTGACCTGCGGCAGCCCCCGCCCGATATCCGCAATAAGAGCTTCCTCCATCCGACTATAGCTCGGAGAGATGTCGCCGGACAGTTGCTCGCCCTTGTAACGAAACAGTTCGGCATAGTGTGCAATATCTCGCGGCTCTCCTGCACACGCGCTTGCTTCCTTGAGAAAATTGTATTCTCTGGCGTCCACATGCCGTCTCTTAGCTTTCTTGCGGTGCTTACGTTTTTCCGTTCGCTCAAACCATCGTATTGCGTGCTTCATTTTGGGATATTCGAAGGCGAGATAGTCGATCTCCTTCAGCGGCATCCAGAAATCTGGGTGAGATTGCAGTTGGTCATAGAGCCAACCGGTGCCGGCCTTGGGCATTCCGACGCAGATAAAATCGGGCCCGGTGTTTTGCGGCATCCTCAACTCTCTTCCAGAACGAGCGACTTTTCGTAGCAAAACTCGGCGCCATCAAGCGTGTTCTTGCAGCCCCCCCAGGGCTGCTCTGAGCGGCTAGAGCCCGTATCGCCCGGGCCACGCTTCAGCGGCGCCGCCGAGCTGTGCGCCACAGGCCCGAAGCTCGTCGGCAAAGTGCTCGACCAGCACGGCTCTCGCGGACTGGGGCATCGGGAGCTTCGCGGCGGCAGATTTGCGGTTGTGGCTTGCAGACAATTGGCTGCTTCGCTCATCCGGGTCGGCGCCCACGAAACTCAGCAGGTCCCGCCGCACCTCATCGGGTCGGCTCTCGATGTCATCCAGAAAAAAGAAACGAAACTCCAGCGCGGGCGCATGCTGGCGCCATCGGCCCAAAACGGCTGTCGGAAACATCCGCTCTTCCGCTCCCCTTTTCGCCAGAAACGAGCGGAAAGTGCTTTCACTGTCGAACACGCGCAGATCCAGTTTTTCCTTGCGATGCAGCATCGAGAGACCCGACCACAGCCGGGCAATGGGATCACGCACCATCAGAACAATTTTGGTGCCTGGCAGATGCCGTGCAATCTCTGCAATGTCATTCCCTTCCAAACAGCAGTACTTCGGGGACACGTCTCCAGAGAGCAGCTCGCCCTTGAAACGGAAAAGCGAAACGTATCTCTCGAAACTTCGCGGCTCATTGGCTGAGACGGCAGCCTCTTCAAGAAATTTGTGGTCGGGGCCATCAAGTTGCCGCCCACTCTGGTGCTTTTTGCGCGAGCGTCCCAGCTGCCGAATGGTGTTCTTCATCGTGCGATTGCCGGCAAGCAGGTAATTAACTTCCTTCACCGGGGGCATCCACAAGTCTGGGTGGTGTTTCAGCTGATCATAGAGCCACGCCGTGCCCGCCTTCGGCATCCCGATGCAGATGAAATCCGGGCCAGGGTGAAACTGGCGGGTACGAGCCGGTGGAGCCACCGAAGCTTCATGGGGGGACGCCTGCCGGATGGAAATGTCAGATACCATAATTCGCTTTCCAGGCCTGAGCGTGGCCTCCGAACACCGTGGCGCTCGCGCGCAGCTCCTCCGCGAAATGCTCAACCAAGACGTCCTTGATTTCGGCATTCATGGGAAGCTTGGCAGCCTTTGCCTTTCGGTTGTGGCCCGGCGAAAGATCGCCGCTGGTCTCTTCCGGATCCGCGCCGAGATAGCACAGGATCTTTCGCCGGGCACTCGCCGGATCATTGGCGATATCGTCAAAGAAGAAGTGGCTGAAACGGATTGCGGGGGCGCTCTTCCTCCATGCAGCGACAGCTTGGCTTGCGAAGGACCGCCTCCTGACGCTGTTGGAATTCTCGAGAAAGCCGCGAAATGCCTTTGGATCCTCCAATAGCCGCTCGTCAAACTTGCCCTCCCGATGAGCCATGGAAAGATGGGACCAGACGCGCGCGACTGGATCGCGCACCAGCAGCAGAATGCTGACCTCCGGCAGATGGCGGGCAATCTCTCCGATCATCTCCTCCTGCAGCATGAAATAGGGAGCGGTGATATCTCCCGACAGCTGGTTGGCCTTGCAATGAAAAAGGGAAATGTACCGCTCAAGGTCCCGAGGCTCCCCGGAACACGCGATCGCATTGCGCAGAAACGCCTCGTTTCTGTCGTCGAAGGATCGTGTCTTCGCTCGCGCGCGGCCGCGACGCTTCTGCAATTGATCCAATTGCCTCTTCGCATTCTTCATCTGAGGACGCTGATCATCCAAATAGTGGAGGCCCTTGACCGGCGGCATCCAGAAATCGGGATGCGCCTGCAGCTGATCGTACAGCCACCCGCTGCCAGCCTTTTCCATCCCGATACATATGAAATCCGGGCCCCGCACGACACGCCGCTCTCTTCCGGCGGCCATCGGCCGTGCAGGAAACTCCTCTGACTCCCTCACACTCAATTCCACCGCTTGTTTCGCTCGGCTGCGACCTTAAAGACTGCAGCAAATCCCATCAAGCGCGGGTGTCCGAGCCGCTGCAAAATTGACAGAAGCGGCCGCAATTGTTTGTGTTCCGAATGGCCAAATCCAAGCCCAAGCTGGCGCAGATCGTTTCATCGAAACCACCCCGGGCCACCAAACGAACCGCGTTGCAGACGGTTCGCCCGGGCCCTCCGCGCATGGTGTTGTGTGCCGGACTTAAGAGCAGCGGGTCCACATGGCTCTATAACGTGGTTGCGGAAATTCTGAAGCAAGCACAGCAGAGACCGCGCAGCAAGCCGGCGCAGAGTATTTCGAGAAAGACTCTGCAGTTCTATGCCGACAACCTCGAGGATTTTCCGCCGGACGCAGAGCGGGCGGGCGCTGTCGTTGTCAAGACGCATATGCCGTCACGCTCAGTCCGGTTTGCTA
>DIZC01000037.1 GCA_002429315.1 Alphaproteobacteria bacterium UBA6038 | reverse complement strand
CCGTAAACGGGGGAGGAACCATCACGCCGAGGCGCGGAGGACGCGGAGGTTGCGTGCTCCGTCGACGCCGCAGGTGACGCGCGACTTAAACCGGCGGAATCGAACGCGTCCTGAATGGCCCGAATCAACGTGCCGAGATCGGTTTCCAGCTTCAGCACGTCCGCGGCCGTGAGGCTGGATCCGGCGCCGCGCAACAGCGCCGACGCAATGGTGGCGACGTCGCCGGCGCCCAGCGTCTTCAGGCGGTCGCCGATGTCGGACAGCGACTTGACGCCGAGGCCGCTCTCGATTTCGGCCAGTGCGCCCAGCGTAAGGCGCATGATGTGGCGTGCGTTTCCGGCAACAAGTTCGCTGTCGCCGCGAGTTTTGTTGGGCATTGTGGGATCTCCTTCTGTTGGATTGAAAAATGATTGTCATCCCCCGGCCGAGGGAGTGTCGCCAAGGCGACATGAGCGAGGGGAAGGGGACCCAGGTAGTTGAACAGGTGTGCTGTCGACTGCTGAGGCATAGCGCTCCGCCGGCTGCATGCGGTCGAGCTTGGTTTCGATGCGCCCGAGTTGCTCCTTCATCTCGCTCACCTGCTCTTCCAGCACGGCGACGCGCGCGATGGTGGCCTGCTCGCCCTGCACGGTGCGCTCGAGCACGGCGATGCGGTCGGCGGCGGAGCCGGCCCAGAACAGCGCGCCCGCCGTCTGCAACAAAAAAGCCGCCACGAGGGCGGCCGGAATTTTCCTTGCATCCAGCGCCGGCTGGATGTGTTCGGTGATGATGCTCATCGGGTTGCTCTTCGCTTTTCGTCTGGTCAACGGCTTTAATTTAGTGATGGTACACTCGCGCTCGCGTTTCATCTTAGGAGTTGCACCATGTCAGAAGGTCCTAACTGGTCGTTGAGCCGTGACCGCTCTCATCTCAATGTGGCGTTCCCAACTAACCCGCCTGTCGCATGCAGCTATGATGCCGGTCAGGTGGACGAAATGATTCAGAATCTCTGCGAGATGAGAGCGGCAATGGAACCCGCAAGGCCCATGGAGGACCCGCCTCCCGGTCAACAAATCAAGATTCCGACGGAGGGCCGTTGGTGGATTCAGCCAAGCTTAGAGTCAGGCGGGGTGCTGCTGGCGATTTGTAGCCCTGGTCAACCATGGACGGGTATTTTCCTCGATCAGAAGCAGCTGTCGCAGCTGCTCCAAACGCTCCTCCGTGTCCGTCCGGTGATACCTGAAACGACTGGTACGCAACGCGCGAACTAGGAATAAACTGCATTTGTTTCTCCATCTGCTTCCTTCATGGGGGAGAGGGGAATTATGGGAGCGCGTCCCCGCCTGTCACTGTGCCGTAGCCGGCGGCGGTGCGCTTTTCGTTGAGCGTCAGGAACGAGGCCGCGTTCAGCTTGTCCCAGGTGCTCTCGCGTTCGGCGGCGAGCGCCGGCACGGCATCGAGATCGGTGCCAATGCGTAGCGCTTCGCCGAACTTCGGCGCCAGCCAGCGCGTGAGCTGCGCGGCGGTGCGCGCCACCAGCGGCAGCACCGTCTGGCGCCAGAAGGCGAGATTGGCCACCGCGTAATTCGAGTAGGTGTTGTCGCCGGGAATGCCCAGCAGCATCGGCGGCACGCCGAAAGCGAGCGCGATCTCGCGCGCCGCCGTCTCGCGGGTGTTGGCGAAATCGAGATCGGCCGGCGAATGGCTCATGCTCTGCCATGAAAGCCCGCCTTCCAGCACCATGGGCCGGCCGGCATTAAGCGCGCCCTGGTAGCCGGTTTCGAGCTCCGCTTTCAGGCGCGTGAACTGATCGTCGGTCAGGTTGGGCGCACCGTCCGGTCCCTTATAGATGAGCGCGCCGGAGGGCCGTGCCGCGTTGTCGAGCAGCGATTTCGCCCACGCCGCGCCTTCGTTGTGCACGTCGATGGCGCGCGCCGCCGCTTCGATCGGCGACAGGCCGTAATAATCGTCGAGCGGATGAAACAGCGTGGCGTGCAGCACCGGCAAGAAACCGCCGGCGTCGCGGCCGATGCGCACGGTTTTTCCGTTGACGCAGTATTCGTACGCGCTCGGCCAGCCAGCCGTGCCTTCGATCACCTTCATGCGGTCGGGGCGGAGCACGTAGAGCTCGCGGATGTCGCCGCCGAGCGTCACCGCCTGCAGGTACGCGTTGCCGGCGCATTGCAGGAAGGCGTACCAGCGCTCGAACAAGGCCGTGCCGGAGTCCTGCGCGTTGGGCGCGGCGAGCAGCGCGAGCAACGGATGCACGCTGAGTTCCTTGTCGCCGTCGTAGAGCAGGAACGGAACGGAGGCGGCACCTTCCGCGATCGTCCGCACGCAGCGATAAACGACCGGGTTCTGCATCACGCCCTCGCGGGCGAGGCTGGCGTAATTGCGCGGCGTCCACTGCGCCGCGCCCATGAGCTGCAGCGCGATCAGCGGCGAGGATTTCACTTCCGGCGCGCGGCTTCGCGAACGCGCATTCCAGCGCGCAAAGAATTGTTCGAGCATGTTGGTGTCTTTCTTCGAATTCGATCAGGTTCACGCGGGAGGCCCGGACAAGGTTTCACGCGGAGGACGCGGAGAGCCGGCATACATGAACCTTCCCTCGCCCCCACGAAGTGGGGGAGAGGGATCGAGGGTGAG
>DIZC01000035.1 GCA_002429315.1 Alphaproteobacteria bacterium UBA6038 | reverse complement strand
TTCATAATCGGGCAGGGAAGCGGACTGGTGGTCTATTCCCGCAATTTGTACCTTATCTTCCGCGAGCGGGCGGCGCTCAGGGAGGCGGCCAGCCGCCCGGCGGCCTAGGATTGTGCTAAGAAGCCGGGGGCCTTTGGACCGAGGGAGAGACCATGCGCTTTTTTCCGCTGCTGCTGATCGCCGTCATCGTCTACAACGTGATCGCTTTCGGAACCGGGGTCACGCATCACGATGCGTACGGCACGCTGAATTCTGCCATCACAATTCACATGTTCTCGGGCGACGATTGGCGCTACAGCGTCGGCGATGCGCTCGTCACCCTCAGCCTCGTGCTGCTGTTCGTGGAAATCGTGAAATCGACGCGCACCAGCTCGCGCCAGATCGTCAACCACGGGCTGTCCATGCTCACCTTCGTTGTGGCCCTGGTGGAATTCATCACCCTCCACGGATTTGCGACCAGCACGTTCTTCCTCATCATGGTGATGTGCCTTGTCGACGTGGTCGGCGGCTACACGATTTCGATCATCGCCGCGGAGCACGATCTCGGTCTCGGTCGCGCGGGAACCGACTGAAGGGGCTGTGGCTGCGGATAGCGGCCGCGCAGTACCGTGGCGGTCCGGCCGGTGTCGGTGTGAACGTAAGGATCCCTGATGGAAATCGAACTGAAAGCCGAGCACGCGCGGCTGAATGCCTATGTCGCGGTGACGGTCGCGCTCATCTCTGTCGTCATGGCGCTCGGCAACATCAAGAACAGCAACATCGCCCAGCAGATGGCATTCACCAAGGGTAACTCGGTGGATGTGTGGAACGAGTATCAGGCGACGCGGATCAAGCTGCACACCGACGAGGACTCGCTCGGCACCGTCAGTCTGAGCAACGGCAGCGATAGCGCGCGCGACGCCGAGACGAAGCGTCTGCAAAGCAAGATCGGGAAATACACAACTGAATCCGCCCGGTTGATGGTCAAGGCGCAGGGCGAGGACGCGCATTACGAAACCCTGGACCTGCATCACGAACAGCTCGACATGGCCGAGGCGCTGGACTCGATCGGCATTTCGCTCGCCGCGGTCGCGGCGCTGACGGATTTCTTCTGGCTATTATGCGTAAGCTGGGGCTTCGGTGCTTGTGGTTTCGCCATCGCTGCGGCCGCCTTCGCGGGCTCCTCGTTTCATCCGGATTTCCTCGCGCGGCTGCTGAGCTGAGGCGCGCTGCCGCGCGAGTGTCCCGGATTGAAACAGGTCCGGGCGCGACCGCCGGGCCGGCGCTGCCAGAATGCGTCGCTCCGGTGCGCTTGGGAACCCAGAACGAAGCCAAGTTGGGCATGCCTCGTGCAGAACTAAGCTGGTTCTGATGCGGGAGAACGCAGTGCGGCTAGTGCTGTTGGCTACGGGGTTTGCCGCGCAATACCGCGCGATGCGTTGCGCCGCGGCGCTGGGCGCCGAGGTGCATGTCCTGGGTGCCGGGCCGGCGCGGTCTTTGGCCCTCTCGCGCTATTGCAAGAGCTTCCGCTCCTTCGCGTTCAATGTTGCCGATGAAGGCGCTGCAGCGCGCCTCGATCGCGTAGCGAAGGATCTGTCCGTCGATCGCGTGCTGCCTGCCGATCTGACCGCCACGCAATTCCTTGCGCGCGTGAGACCGCATCTGAATACCGCGTGTTATCCGCTTTCCGATCCACAGACGATCGAGGCGCTTGGTTCCAAGGACAAGTTCATGGCGCTCTGTCGACGTCTCGGCGTTCTTCACCCCGAGGGAACGGTGCTGGCAGATCGCCTCGCCTTGCTGGAGGCACTTCAGGCGGGCCGAATCCCGCTGCCGGCGATGCTCAAGCCGATCGATCGCGCGGGCGGCATCGGTGTGGTGCAAATCGACCAGTCCAATGCGATGGAAATGGCCGCTCGCATCGATTACGCG
Organism: Alphaproteobacteria bacterium UBA6038; assembly: GCA_002429315.1. Classification (GTDB taxonomy): domain Bacteria; phylum Pseudomonadota; class Alphaproteobacteria; order Micropepsales; family Micropepsaceae; genus Rhizomicrobium. Next base: position 5,467 of record DIZC01000035.1, on the reverse strand, counting down.
CCCATCCTGGCGCAGCAGTTTATCGCCGGGATCGACCGTTGCATCACCGTGTTCTGCCGCGACGGCCGCATTCGGAAGCAGGTCGTCTACGAGCACCATCGCGGCCATTTCCGCTTCCTTGAAGATGACGCCCTCTCGCGGGTGGTTGCGGAGATCGCCAGCACGCTGAACCTTAACGGCGTCATCAATTTCGATGCGCGCATCGATGCCGAAGGCCGGATATGGATGATCGAGTGCAATCCCCGCTTCTATTTCAACATGGACGTGGCCATGGTTGCGGGTCTCAACTTTGCCGACTGGAACGCGATGTCAGCCGGTATCCAGTCCGTTGCCGACCAGGAAATCAGAATTCCGAACGCGTTCGCGCGGGCGATGCTGCATTGGAAACGGGCGTCCAGCAAAGACCTGAAGATGTTGAGGCATTGGCTCAAGGACCCGTTGATGTTCGCGCTCGTCGCCATTGGCTACCAAAGGCGATGGCATGTGCCGATCCTGGAGTCGGTGATGACGCGCCACAAATGCGCGATTTGAGCGCGCTCAAATTCCGCCCGGCACACGATCCGGATATCGGTTTAGCAACGGTGGGCGAATGCTTTCGTGGGCATCGCCGATCCCATTACAGCAATCCGCCGCGCCAGCGCACCCGGCCGAAAACGCGCAACTGACCGGCCTCTTCGCGCGACAGGATCTGCGCGCCGTACTCGGCCTTGCGGGTCTTGAGCGCAATGCGTCCGTCGACGAACATTTCCGTCAGCCGGGTCAGCAGGCGCTCGTCGCGCTCGAAGACGTAGAAGGCATCGTCGACGATGCGATCGAAGCCGGTGTCCACCAGCATGGCGTCCCCGTCCTTCAGATCGGGTTCGTTCGCCGCGCCCCGGTTGAACACGACACGAAGCTTGTCTTCCGGCGATCGGATCGCCGCGTTCAGCCAGGCGCGGGAAAAGGCAACCTGATCGCGGGGCTCCTCGTCCGTCGCGTATCTGCCGTGGCCGGACGAGGCGTCGGCCTCGAAGACCGGCAAGATGGCGAAGCCTTCCGTGCCGCTCACGCCCCGCTCGCGGGTGCCTTCCCCGCGCGCGATCCAATCAAGCGATGCCCCTCGGGCTTGGGCAAGCCGCGCCACCAGTTCGAACGGCGGCTTGGCCCGGCCGGCAATATAAGAGGCAAGGTGCTCAGGGGTGACGCCGGCGACCTCGGCGGCCTGCGCCCGCGAGTCGAAGCGGTCGAGCAGCCAGCGCATGCGCTCGCCCAGTTCCACCCGGAACGCCGCAGGCCCTTCGGCCAAAACATTCGGGAGCCTTTCTTTTCCTTTAGATTTTGAACCGCTCACCTGTGATATTCCGCAGTTCTTCTCTTGACAACCTAGGCAAAGACTTTGTATCTATTGTTTCATCCGGTAACGTTCGTTATCAGACCGGACAAAACCAAATAACACCGCGACAATTCTCGTGCAGCGCATGAAAGCTTCCGTCCAAAGTCGAGCCGAACCCTTATCGGGTTGGCACCCGGAGGACGTCAAGGCGGCGGTGCGCAAGAAGGGACAGACGCTGTCGGGCCTCGCCAAGGCCCATCGCTTCAGCGAGTCGTACTTGCGCGGCACGCTGCTCCGGCCCCGCCCCCGTGGCGAGCAGATCATCGCCAACTTCCTCGGCGTGGCGCCGCGCGAGATCTGGCCCGACCGCTACGATGCCAGCGGCGCGCCGAAGCCGCCGCGCCGATGAGCAGCAGCGAAGCCGGCAGCGCGGCCGGCGCCTTCGCGCCGCTAGCGCACGGCAGCCTCTACATTCACGGCGACGACACCGTCCCCGGGCCGCTGCATCCCAAGCTCAAGGCGCTGCTCGCGGCTTGGCAGGCCAGGTGCTGCGGCCGCGACATGCCGCGGCGGGACGATCTTCCGGCGCAGAAATTGCGGTCGTGGCTCGGTCACCTGGCGCTGCTCGAACCGGCAGGCGCGAGCTTCCGTTTCCGGATCAGCGGCACCGATCTCATCCCCCGCTGCGGCGGCGAAGCGACCGGCAAATCCGTCGATGAGCTGCCGCCCGAATTCGGCGCCAGCCTGTCGGCGATCCTGCGGCGCGCCTGTGCAAGCCGAGCGCCGGTCTTGGCCGCGCTCATCCAGCGACAGGAGGACAGCACCGCCCTTTATTCCGAGCTGGTGCTGCCGCTGCAGGATCGCGATCCGGCGCACCTCCTGCTGCTGCTCGGCAGCTACTCGCTCCTCGGCTGACCGTCCGCTCAGGCCGGCGGCGGCCCCAGATAATCCATCTTGCCCACTGCGATGCCGTTGTGGCGGAGCAGGGCGTAGGCTGCCGTCATGTGGAAATAGAAATTCGGCAACACGAAGCCGGTGAGATACTCGCGGCCGGAGAATTTCATTTCGCCATTGGGGAATTTGAGCGTGACGGTCCTGTCTTCGGCGCCGTCGAACTGGGCGGTGCGGAAGCTCTTCAGGTAGTCGACGGTCTTGGCGATGCGCTGCTGCAGCTCGGGAAAGGTCTTCTCCTCGTCGGGGAAGCCCGGCGGTTCGACGCCGGCGAGCCGCGCCGCGGCGCCCTTGGCCGTGTCGCTCACCACCTGGATCTGGCGGGTGAACGGGAACATGTCCGGCGCGAGCCGCGCTTCGAGCAGGGCATCGAGGCTCTTGTCCTCGGACTTTGCCTGCGCCACCGCCTTGTCCAGGATGTTCGAAAGATTCTGCAGGCTCCGGATCATCGGCGGAATGGCGGCTTCGTAAATCGTGAACGGCATCAAGAACTCCTACTTTGAGCGGGGCGCGACTGAAGGGCGAAACCGCGCCCGAATCAAGCAGCCCCCGCGCCACGTGGGGCTGCGCGCATCTACATCTTGTGGTCCACCCCTCGCGAAGCATTTGTTCGGCAGAATAGGGGGGGTGGGGTCCCCCCTCTCTCCCAGTTGGGCAACGGAATTGTTCGAATTGTTCGGCGAAATTTTTCGTCGGCGGTGCAGGTCTGGGCCCACCCGCGGCTTTGCGCAACGGAATTGTTCGAATTGTTCGGCGAAAAAGGGGGGAGGGGGGTCCCCCCTCTGCTTTGCCGTCGTGGCCGGCCCTGTGCCGGCCATCCATGGACACGATCCCAACGGTGCGCATGAGTGGCCGGGACAAGCCCGGCCATGACGGAGTGGTGGGTAACGTATTTGTTTTGCAAAAAAGGGGGTTCCCCCACGAAACAGAATTGTTCCGTTTGTTTGCTCGAATTTTTTCCCTGCGCGCGCCAATCGGATGAACTCCGGGTCATCCCGACATTGTAGAGATGGCAATATAAGGAGTCAAGTATCAATGCGAATTACTCAACGCGACGGACGAGGATATTTCAGAACTTCGTCGCCAGGCCGGCGTAGAGCTGGACATCGGGGGTGGCGCGGTTGAGGCCGAAATTCACCCCGCCGTCGATCTGGAAGGTCTTGGTCAGCAGTTTCGCCACCCCGAAATCGGCCGAATACTGGCGCACGGTGCCGGCCGGATCCGCATTCCAGTCACCCCACAACTCGGCATTGAGCGTGAGGTCGCCAGGCAGGGCGTAGCCCACCACGACCGTCTGGCTGGTGTTGAAGTGGCGCCCGCCGCCGTTCGCATCCTTCAGCGCATCGAACTCCGGCGAGACGCCGAGGCTCCAGACGTTCGACAGCGCGATGTTGACCGGCACGCTGACGCCTGCCTCCACCGCGCCGTTGCCGATCCCGTCGCGCGCCGTGGGCAGCTTCACGTAGGGGAGGAACCCGACCTGCACCGCGCCTTGCGGGATGGCGTCATACTTCACCCGCAGGAAGAGATCGCCGACGCCGGAGAGCGTCCGCGTGCCGGCGGCGTTATGCACGCGCACGATTTCGTAGGGCACGAGGTTGGCTTCGATGTCCCAGTTTTCGGCGAGGCCGTATTTCAAGGTGGGATTGGTGAGGAGCCAGGTGTCGGTGGTGACGCCGCCCGCGCGCTGAAAGGTGCCGTTGAAGAGGTCGGTCTCGAGCTGCCAGGCTCCGGGATCGACGGTGCAGGCATTGTTCGACTTCGTCGGCCGGTCGGCGCAGATGGGAGCGGTTTGCGACGCCTCCTGCGCACGCGCGCCGTCGGCAAATAGGAGCGCCAGCGATAGGACCGCGACGCCGCGCCGAAACTTGCCCCGAACAGATGTCATGGAATGCGCCGCCGATTCGCTCGCGCTCACCTTACGCCGGTGGGAATTCGCGAGATACTTGCGAGACGAAGATGCCGCGCTCCAGGCCTTCGCAAGGGCGGGCGAACCACCGTTCGGCGTCGCCGCTCCGAACGCGCCGACCTCGTCCGCCTGCTCCGCAAACTCACCCAAGGCCCTGAAGGGGTGATTTCGAACTGCCTCATCCAAACAGCACTGAGAGTACCAACCATCTCAAGAGAGCGCTCGCGGCGACAACCACTGCGCCCTTAACAGCCCATGCGATCACCTTTATTGTTTGTTGTCCCGCTTCCTTAGCCGCAGCGTCTGCATAGTTGTCCCAAAACTTTGTCCAGCGGGTTTCGGATAGTGGTTCGTCAAGCCGATGTTCGATTGCCTCAAGGCGTTGGACCAGGTTGTACACTTGTGCAGCTGAAGCGGTTTGCACGGTGAGTGCGCTTTGCACTCCGGCAACTTGCAAAGCCAGTTCATTGATTTCAAATCGGGTGAGCGGCCTCCACACCCGCTGCTGCGGTTCGGCAATTTCAAGCGGCTCTGGTGGAAAATTGTCGCCGATTCCTGCAGGGGCATTTCGAAGGCGAGTCAGCTCGGTTTGGAGAGCCGCAAGGCTATCGAGGGCAACACCTCGTGCAGACACTTCAGCCTCAGAGCCGAAAACAGCTTCTTCTCCTGCTGCGACTGCATGGCCGAGTTGTTGGAGCGTGTCACGGTCCAAATATGATGATTGTTCTAATTCGGCTATACGCGACTCAATATCGATCCGTCGCTTCTCGACGGTCGTTAGGCCAAGAGCTTTCCTAAACATTGGTAACGCACGCTCGGGAAGATGAGCTTCCAGATATGCATAAGCCAATGCATAGGTAGTATTGTATGGTTCGAAGTTTTGTTGCATCAAGTCGTCATAGTACGCGATTGATTGTTGCGGATGACGCCGAAACAGACGGCGAGCGGCACTAAGATATGGAAACGCTAAGCTCAATCGTAGAGCTTCGTGCTGACGTGAGGTGCTGGCATATGCGCGAATCGCGGGTTCCAGCGCACGAGCATCCCGGTGTTTTTGCCGTGTGTACCATTGAAGCAGTTGCACCGCGGAAAGATTTGGCGCTACTTCCGCGACGACTGATGAGTAATAAGAAGTGCCTAACCGCGCGCCTCGATTATCGAACAAATTTGCGATATTTTCAGCATCTCCGATGGTTCGGACCCAACGCACAAAGGCATTCGCCGTAAACTGATCAGGCTTAATCCCCGCTTGAGATATCTGTTCAAGCCACTCTTTGGCGGTGTCGAAATCGGGC
>DIZC01000023.1 GCA_002429315.1 Alphaproteobacteria bacterium UBA6038 | reverse complement strand
GTCTGACTGGATCGTGCTCTAATTTCCATTTACGCAGCTTTCTTTTTGTAAGGCCCACGCTTCGCTACAGGCGCTTCCTGAGCGGCGATTAGCGCAGCAACGTCATTCATATCCCAAACCCTGTCCGTCACTCCTGCTGCCATTGCTGGCGTCACCCGAAGGCTCTTGTGAGGGGCGCCGTGCGGGCTTGCGTTTCCCGCAAGACATGCCATACTACAATGATGGCTCTTTGAAATGCGTGTTTGCGATCCAGCCGGTGTGGGAAGTGGTATCACCGGAAATCTGCGATGTCCTCGCCCGGACAAATGATGGGGGGGACCCCACCCCCCCGAATCTGAAAAACGACTGCTCGGCGGTGTGCCGGACCACAAGATGTAGTTTGTCGGACCGTCCGCCGCGGCTCCGCGTGAACTTTGGAATAAACCCCGGGGGATACCCCTGGCAGTTTTTCGCCAAACAAAACGAACAATTCCGTTTCGCAAAAGAGGTGGGGACCCCACCCCAATTTCTCGAGGTTCGAATGGGAACTTTCACCCCCCGCGGAGGGGGTGTTGCGAGACGAACTTCAACTTTCAAAATATTGTGGGAAGAGGATAAGGCTCCCCAGATTTAGATATACCGCTGGCTGTCGCCGCGAAAGAGGCGGGACGGTATAGAGGCATATGAGCCGCCGCCGCACGCTTGCCAAAGAGATCGCCGCCGAAGGCGTGGCGCTGCACGCCGGCACGCCCGCGCGCATGAAGCTGGCGCCGGCGGCGCCGAATACGGGCGTCGTCTTCCGGCGCAGCGATCTGGCCGGGCGGACAATTCCGGCGCGTTACGACCGGGTCAGCGAGACTCGTCTGGGCACTGTGATCGACGATGACGCCGGCGCCAGCGTGGCCGTGATCGAGCATCTGATGGCGGCGATCGCCGGCGCAGAGATCGACGATGTGCACGTCACGGTGGACGGTCCCGAACCGCCGATCCTCGATGGCGACGCGCTCAGTTACCTGCGATTGATCCAACAGGCCGGCATTGCCGAAACGCCGCAGCCCCGCGATGCAATTCTCGTCCGGCGGCGCGTGTCAGTCGGGCAGGGGGAGGCGACCGCCTCGCTCGCCCCGGCACAGCATCGCGAATTCATCTTCGAGATTGTGTTTCCCTCGGCCGCCATTGGGCGGCAGGCGTTCTCCTGGACATTTTCCGTCGAGGCATTCGTGAAAGACATTGCGCCCGCCCGCACCTTCGGCTTCGTTCACGAGCTGGAGGCGCTGAACAAGGCCGGGCTGGCGCGGGGCGCCTCGCTCGAGAACACGCTGGCCATCGATGGCGAAAATGTCATCAACGCCGACCTGATGCGCTTTCCCGACGAATTCGTGCGTCACAAGATTCTCGATGCCATCGGCGACCTGGCGCTCGCCGGCGCGCCCATCATCGGCCGCTTCGAGGGCCGCCGTTCGGGTCACGCCCTCAATAATCAGCTGCTGCGCGCCCTGTTTGCCGATCCGGCCAACTACACAAGGGCGGCCTTCTAGCTGCCCGCGAACCGTCCCTCCGCCTCTGGACCGCAAGGCCCCTGCGATGGCATAAGGACGCCCCGGCGCGGCTGGCGCCGAAAACCCGAAATTCGGAAAAACCATGTCTTTTGAAGCGTTTCGCAGAGCAGCCGCTTGGCCGGTGCATTCCCGCGCATCTCTTGCCATCGCAACGGCTGCAGCGGTGATTGCCCTGTCCGCCTGCTCGATGTTCAACAGCAACAGCGGCAGTGACGATGAAGACGCCAAATATGTCGAGCGTCCGGTGGAGCAGATTTACGACGAAGGCTGGAAGAAGATCCGCGACGGGGCCTGGGCGGATGCGGCGAAGCAATTCGAGGAGGTCGAACGCCAGCACCCTTATTCGATCTGGGCGCGCCGCTCGATGCTGATGAGCGCCTTCTGCTATTACCAGGCCAACAAATACACCGACGCCATCAACATGGCGGACCAGTACATCCAGCTTCATCCCGGCAGCCAGGAAGTGGCGTACGCCTTCTATCTGAAGGCGATGTCGCTCTACGAACAGATTACCGATGTCGGCCGCGACCAGACCAATACGGAGCAGGCGCTCACGGCGCTGCAGGACGTGGTGCAGCGCTTTCCCAACACCGAATATGCCCGCGATGCGCTGCTCAAGATCGATCTGACGCAGGATCACCTCGCGGGCAAGGAAATGGAGGTCGGCCGTTATTATCTTCGCCGCGGCGATTTCATCGGCGCCATCAATCGCTTCCGGGCGGTGGTGGAGCGCTATCAGCGCACGCCGCAAATCGCCGAAGCGCTGGAGCGGCTGACCGAGGCCTACTATGCCATGGGCGTCTATAGCGAGGCGCAGACTGCTGCCGCCGTGCTCGGCGCCAATTATCCGGGAAGCCAATGGTATCAGGATGCCTATGACCTGCTGGTCGCGCACAATCTGAAGCCCGAGGCCAATCCGGAATCCTGGATCAGCAAACTCTTCAAATCGCCGATTTGAGGGACGGCCATGCTTGCGACGCTCAAGGTCCGCGATCTGGTTCTGATCGAGGACGTGGAGCTTGATTTTTCCGCCGGCCTGAACGTGCTGACCGGCGAAACCGGCGCCGGGAAATCCATTCTTCTCGACGCCTTGGGACTGGCGGCCGGGGCGCGCGCCGGCGCCCGCTCCAGCGTGCGGCCGGGTGCGCAGCAGGGCTCCACGGTCGCGATTTTCGATTTGATCGCCACCCATCCGGCCCGGGCGCTCATCTCAGAGAACGGAATTCCGTCGGAAGGCGAGATCCTTCTCCGGCGCACCATCGCCGCCGACGGCCGCACGCGCGCCTTCGTCAACGATGAGCCGGTCGGCGTGGCGTTGCTTCGGGATCTGGGGACGGTGCTGGTCGAAATCCATGGCCAGGCCGACGACCGCGGCCTGTTCGACGTGGCGACGCACCGCAAGCTGCTCGACGCGTTCGGCGGCCACGAGGCGCTCACCCAACAGACGGCGATGCTGTTCGAGCGCTTCCAGCGGGCGCGCGAACATGCGGAGAGCTTGCGGCGCGCGGCAGAAGCCGCCGCTGCCGATCTCGAATATCTGCGTCACACGGTGGACGAGCTGGGCGCCTTGGCTCCTGAAGCCGGAGAGGAGGAAAAGCTCGCTGCGGAACGCGCGCTGCTCATGAACGCAGGCCGCATCGCCGAAGAGCTTTCGGCCGCAGTGGAGTTGATAGGCGGCGACCGCGGTGCGGAGTCTTCGCTGGCTGCTGCCCTGAAGCGGCTGTCGCGCATGAACGATGAGGCGCGTCAGGCGTGCGTGGCCGCCAACGCTGGGCTGGAGCAGGCGTTTGCGCTTGCAGAAGAAGCGCGGTGCGAATTGCAGGCGCTGCTGTCCCGGCTGGAGCTGGATTCGGGCGAGCTCGAAAAGAAGGAAGAGCGGCTGTTTGCCTTGCGCGCGGCGGCGCGAAAGCATGCGGTCGCGGTGGAGGCGCTGCCGGGTGTTTTGCAGGAAGCGCAGGCGAGGCTCGAAGCCGTTGCCGATGCCGGCGATGCCTTGCGACGTGCCGACGCTGACGCGGCGGCGGCGCAAACGCTCTTCTTGGACTGTGCGCGAAGGCTGTCGTCCGCGCGGCGCAACGCGGCGAACGCCTTCGAGGCGGCCGTCGCTGAGGAGCTGGCCCCGCTGAAGCTCGGTCACGCGAAATTCCGGGTGGCGCTGGAACCGCTGCCTGAAGAAAGTGCGGGGGGCACGGGTCTCGAACGCATCGCCTTCGAAGTGGCGACTGTCGAAGGCGCTGCTTTCGGGCCGCTGGCCAAGATCGCGTCAGGCGGGGAGCTGGCGCGGTTCTCGCTGGCGCTGAAGGTCGCATTGTCCGAGGCGAGCCCGCCCGCGGCATTGGTGTTCGATGAAGTGGATCGCGGCGTGGGTGGCGCCGTCGCCGATGCCGTGGGCGAGCGTCTGCAGCGGCTAGCGAAATCCACCCAAGTCCTCCTGGTGACGCATGCGCCGCAGGTGGCCGCCCGGGCCGAGCGCCATTTCCGCATCACCCGCAAGCGCGAACGCACGCAGGTGGAGTTGCTCGATCCCGGAGAGCGCGGCGAGGAGATCGCGCGCATGCTGTCGGGCGCCGCGATCACCGAGGAGGCACGTGCGGCTGCGCGCCGGCTGCTGGTCGAGGCGCAAACCACGCCCAAGAAGCTTCGCAAGCGCGCATGAGCGCGACTGCCAGAAAGCCGATCGAAAAGCTTACGGCTGCGGAAGCCCGTAAAGAGCTGGAGCGGCTGGCGAACGAAATCGCGGCACACGACCGGCGCTATTATAGGGAAGATGCGCCGTCCGTTTCGGACGCGCAGTATGACGAACTGCGCAAGCGCAATGCCGCGATCGAGGCGCGGTTTCCCGAACTCGTGCGGCCGGACAGCCCGAGTCATCGGGTCGGGGCGAAGCCGAGCGAGAAATTCGCCAAGGTCGTGCACCGCGTGCCCATGCTGTCGCTGGACAATGCGTTCAGCGACGAAAATGTCGTCGATTTCGTCGCGCGGGTGCGCCGGTTTCTTGGGCTGAAGGACAGCACCGAACTGGTGTTCACCGCTGAGCCAAAAATCGACGGTCTTTCGGCGTCGCTGCGGTACGAGAACGGCCTTTTCGTTCAGGGGGCCACGCGCGGCGACGGCACCGAAGGCGAAGACATCACGGCAAACCTGCGCACGCTGAAGGACGTGCCGCTGCGGCTGCACGGCCGCGCGCCTGGCGCCATCGAAGTGCGCGGCGAGGTGTACATGACGCATGCCGATTTTGCCGCCCTGAACAAGCGGCAGGAGAAAGAGGGCAGGCCGCTTTATGCCAATCCCCGCAACTCCGCCGCAGGTTCGGTGCGCCAGCTCGATCCGGCGATCACCGCGTCGCGCGCGCTCAGGTTTTTTGCCTACACCTGGGGCGAGGCAAGCGAACTGCCTGCCGCCACGCAATGGGGCGTGCTGCAGGCGTTCGAGGCCTGGGGATTCAAGGTCAACCCGCTGACCCGCCTCTGCCGGACGACGGACGAAATCCTGAAATTCTACCGCGATATGGAAGGCAAGCGCGCGAGCCTCGGCTACGACATCGACGGCGTTGTTTACAAGGTGGACGATCTGAAGCTGCAGGAACGGCTTGGGTTCGTCTCGCGTAGCCCGCGCTGGGCGATTGCCCACAAATTCGCGGCGCAGCAAGCCGAAACCGTCCTCGAGGACATCGACATCCAGGTAGGTCGCACCGGCACGCTGACGCCAGTTGCCAAGCTGAAGCCGGTGACGGTGGGCGGCGTGGTGGTGCAGAACGCCACCTTGCACAACGAGGACGAGATCGCGCGCAAGGACGTGCGCATCGGCGATGTGGTAGTGGTGCAGCGCGCCGGAGACGTGATCCCGCAGATCGTGCGCATCGTTCCGGACAAGCGGCCGAAAAGCGCCAGGCCTTACAAATTCCCGGAGCGCTGCCCCGCCTGCGGCAGCCACGCCGTGCGCGAGCTGGACGAGAAGACCGGCAAGGCCGAAGCGGCGCGCCGCTGCACCGGCGGACTCATCTGTCCGGCGCAGGCGGTGGAGCGGCTGAAGCATTTCGTCTCGCGCAACGCCTTTGACATCGAAGGCCTGGGCGAGAAGCACATCATCGCGTTCCACGAAGACGGTCTGATTCGCGAGCCGGCGGACATCTTCCTGCTCGAGAGGCGCTACGGCTCTGGCGAAAAGGCGATCATGGCGCGGGAGGGGTGGGGTGAGCAAAGCGCGAAGAAGCTATTCGAGGCGATCGACCGCCGTCGCGACATCCCGCTCGACCGCTTTATCTATGCGCTCGGCATCCGCCACGTGGGCGAGACCACCGCCAAGCTGCTCGCCCGGACCTATGGCTCGATCGACGCATTTATGGCGGCCATGGAAGGCAACCAGGCGGTCGAGGAACTCGACTCCATTGGAGGCGTGGGAGAGACGGTGGCGCAGGCGATCAAGGCTTTCTTCGACGAGCCGCACAACCGCAAAGCGCTCACCCATCTGCTGAAGCTGGTGACGGTAACGCCAGTCGCCGCCCCGCGCAGCGCTAATTCGCCGGTGGCCGGAAAAACCGTCGTGTTCACCGGCTCGCTCGAAAAGATGACGCGCCAGGAAGCGAAAGCGCGCGCGGAATCGCTGGGCGCCAAAGTTTCGGGTTCGGTTTCCGCGAAAACCGACATCGTTGTGGCCGGACCGGGCGCCGGCTCAAAGCTTACGGAAGCGCATAAGCTCGGCGTGAAGGTGCTGGACGAAGACGCCTGGCTCAAGCTGGTGGAGAGCGCCTGAACGCTACATCGGCTTGTCGATCAGGTGCTCGGTGCAGCGCCACACGGTGGTGTTGCCTTCCGAGGCGCAGCGCACCGGGCGCAACTGCGGCCAGGAGGGGATGTAGCCATAGCCCAGCGAGCCGTCCGCTGGGCTGTAGCGCAGCTCGGGCAGGCTCGGCAGAGCCGGAATGTACGCCGGCGTCAGCATACCGAGCGTCGGCGGGAATTGCCCGGTCGCACGGCGGTAGTCCTGTAGCGCATCGATGATCTGGTTCGCTTCGCGGCGGTATTCCATCCCGGCCGGATCCTGATTCACCGGCCAGATGGTGCAGCCGGACAGCAGCCCAAGCGCAAAGAACCCGGCGAACGCACGATGCATGAACTTCCCTTCCAACGAGACGCCAAACTCTAGCCGGAAAGCGCTTTCGCGAGAAGCGGCAGGCTCGTGTCCATCCGGTAATCCACGGCGGTGTGGTCATCCGGGAATTCTTCATAGGTGTGCGGCACGCCGAGCCGCTCCAGCGACCGGTGCAGCCGCCGCGCACCATAGACGAGATTGTACTGGTCGACGTCGCCGCAATCGATATAAAGCGCCTTCATCTGCTTCAGGCCCGGCCCGCGCTCCTCCACCATCACGCAGGGATCCCATTTCATGAAGTTCGCCCAGCGTTCGGGGATGATCTCGCAGGTGTCCATGGTCACCGGCAGGCGCACGCCAAGATAGGCATCCGCATCGGGATCGTAGGTTGCGCACATCGCCAGCGTCATCAGGTCATGGACATCCCGGTCCTTGGTTTTCGGTGCGGCATAGAACGCCTCGATCCATTTCTGGATCGAGTTGCCGTGTTTGGCGAGCGCACGCAGGATGCGGGGGAATTCCGGCAGGTAGCACCACTCGAATGCCATGTCGCCGGAATGGGAAGCCGCGGCGGCCCAGAAATCCGGATGCAGCAGCGCGTGCGCGATGGCGCCGTAGCCGCCGGAGCTCTTGCCGAAGCAGCCGCGCCGCCCTGCGCCCCCGCAACCGAATTTCTGTTCCACGAAGGGCACGCATTCGGTCAGCAGGAAATCGTCCCAGCGGCCGACTGCCGCACTGTTGATGTACTGGTTGCCGCCGAGTTTGGTGAAGCAATCCGGCAGGGCGACAACGCAAGGCGGCATGGCGCTCGCGGCGATCAGGCGGTCCAGCCGCTCCGGCAGGTTCTCGCCGAAATTCTTCCAGTTGGAATGCGCCGGGCCGCCGGCGGTGAAGCCGACGAGATCGACGAGCAGCGGCAGCCCGCGCCCGTCATGGCCCGTCGGCACATACACATCGACGATCCGCTCGATCGGATCGCCCAGCATGTTGCTCTTCAGCACGCTGCTTTCGATGCGGAAGCGGTGAATCTGTCCCGGCGCGGCTGTGTGATCGCGTTTCATGTCAGATCGCCCGTGTTGCGTGATCGAGCCACGCGCGCGTCTCGTTATCCATCTGCGGAGCCAGTGATTCGCGCACCCGGGCGTGGTAGGCATTCAGCCAATCCCGTTCTTCGCGCGTGAGCAGCGACGGCTCGACCAGATTGAGATCGATGGGCGCCAAGGTGATGGTTTCAAATTCCATGAACTTGCGCTCCGGGTCGCCGCCCGGAATCGGTTCGGCATCCGTTACCACGATCAGATTCTCGATGCGGATGCCGTATTCTCCTTCCTTGTAATAGCCGGGCTCGTTCGAGCAGATCATGCCGGGCTTCAGCGGCTGCAGCACCGGCTTCTTCGAAATGTTCTGCGGGCCTTCGTGCACGGAGAGATACGAACCGACGCCGTGCCCGGTGCCGTGATCGTAGTCCAGCCCCACATCCCATAGCGGCTTGCGCGCAAAGGCATCGAGCGCGGCACCGGTGGTGCCTTCCGGAAATCTCACCGTGGCCAGCGCAATGTGACCCTTCAACACGCGGGTGAAGCGGTCTTTCATCTCGGCGGTGGGCTCGCCCACAATCATGGTGCGCGTTACGTCCGTCGTGCCGTCGGGGTACTGGGCACCGGAATCGATGAGATAAATTTCGTTGCGGTTGATCCTGCGGTTGCTCGATTTTGTCACGCGATAATGCGGCAGGGCGGCATGCGGCGCCGCGCCGGAAATGGAATCGAACGACAGATCGGTGAGCGCGCCGTTCTGGCGGCGATAGCCTTCCAACGCTTCGGCCGCCTCGATTTCCGTGAGGTGACCATTGGGTGCCTCGCGCGCCATCCAGGCGAGAAAGCGCGTGAGCGCCGCGCCGTCGCGGATGTGCGCCTGGCGCGCGCCTTCGATCTCCACCGCGTTCTTGCACGCTTTCGGCAGTTGGCAGGGATCGAGCATGCGCTTGATCTTGGCGCTGCCTTTCCCCAGCCGCTCGAAAGCGGCGGCGGCGGTCCAGTTCGGATCGGCGATTACTGTTTTGCCGGCGAGGTCGTCGAGCGCCGAATTGAACTCCTTCGGGTCGCGCACGCGCACGGCATTGCCGAGATGCTGAAGGACCTCCGGCGAGGTCTTGCGGCCATCCACGAACCAATCGACCGAGCCGTCGGCATTGAGGATCGCATAGGAGAGCACGAAAGGCGTGTGCGGCGTGTCGGCCCCGCGCACGTTCAAGAGCCAGCAGATGGAATCGGTCTGCGAAATCACCGCCGCGTCGGCGCCCTGCTTTTTCACCTCTTCGGCGATGCGGGTGCGCTTGGATTCCGCGCTTTCGCCGGCGATTTCCTGCGCATGCGTTTTGGCTTTGTCGGTTGGCGCAGCGGGACGGTCCAGCCACACGGCGTCGATGGGATTGCCGTCGGTGGGCACCAATGTGGCCCCGGCCTTTTCGACCGACTGGCGCAACGCGTCAGCGCTGGCGGCGGAAAACACCCAAGGGTCGAAGCCGATGCGCACGCCCTTAGGCGCGTTCGCTTCCAGCCAGGCGTTGGGGCCTTCGCTGGTGAGATCGCGCGGTTCGAACAATTTGGTGTCGGTCTGCTGGCGCACCTGCAGCGTGTAGCGGCCGTCCACGAAAATGGCGGCCTTGTCCTTCAGCACCACGGCAGCGCCGGCCGAGCCGGTGAACGAGGTGAGCCACGCCAGGCGCTCGTTGCAGGGCGGCAGGTACTCGCTCTGGTACTCGTCGGAATGCGGCACCACGAAGCCATTGAGCCCGCGGCGCGCCAGCTCCGCGCGCAAGGCGGCGAGCCGCGGCGCCACGGTTGCGGCATCGGAAAGGTCGTCGAAAACCTGATAAGGCTTGTCCATCTGCGGGGATCATCCATCCGTTCCTGAAAGCGTAACCTAAACCATACCCTCCCCTTGAGGGAGGGTCGAAATTTGCCAAGCGAAGCGGAGCAAATTTCGGGGAGGGGTGATGCTCAATTGCTCAAGGGTGGACCCCTCCCCGAACGATTTCGCTGCCGCGCAATCGTTCGACCCTCCCTCAAGGGGAGGGTGGGTTTGTGGAGCATCAACGCGCTCCATGAGCCATCGCGGCAGATGCGATGCAAAATGAGGCCATGGGTGCGATAAAAACTGAGCACCAGGTTTTCCTGCCAGCGCAACAGGCCGGAAAGCACCAGCATTCCGCCGCGCGCCAGCGAGCGCGCGATCTCCGGCGCCAGGCGCGTCAGCGGCTCGGCGAGAATGTTGGCGAGGATCAGATCGTAGGGCGCGCGCGCGGCAAGCGCCGGGTTGGCCAATCCGTCGGCGACAACCGCGTGCACGAGAGTGCCTTCGCCGTTGGCCTGGGCATTGGCGCGCGTGACTTCGATGGCGACCGGATCGATATCGGAGGCAATCACGCGCCGCCGCCACAGCTTCGCCGCGCCGATCGCCAGCACGCCCGTGCCGCAGCCGAGATCGAGCACGTTGGCGAATCGCCGCCGCTTGGCGAGATCGCTCAGTATTGCAAGGCAGAGTGCGGTGGTTTCATGATGTCCGGTGCCGAAGGCGAGCCCTGCCTCGATGCGGATCGGAATGACGCCGCGCGGCACTTCGCCTTCGTCATGCGTGCCGTAGATGAAGAAGCGACCCGCGCGAACCGGCGGCAAGCCTTGCTGGCTGAGCTTGATCCAGTCGCTATCCGGCAGCAGCGCGACATGGACGTCGCGACCCGCCAGCCGCGACAGCAGATCGCCATCCGGCATCGCGGCGTAGAGCGCCTCCACCGTCGCATGATCGTGGAATGGTTCCTCTGCGATGAGCACGGCCTGCGGCCCCGTGAGCTCGAACGCTGCGGCCACGTCGGCGGCCTCGCTCTTGCGCAGCGCAACTTCAACCTTCCACAGCGGCGGAGAAAGGAACATTGCAGCGGTGTCCGTTCTTCAAGTGATTTCGCGCAGCCAGGGCAGCTCCTGGAGCGAGGCATCGCGTGCCGTTTCCAGCGAAGCATGCTCTTCGGAGGTGCGCGTGGCGGTCCAGAGGGTCTCGCCTTTTTCCGTGAGTTCGCTCAGCGCGACGAAATAGAAGCGGTCTGGCCCGCGGGTGAAGATGCGCAGCAGATGCTTGCCGTCCGGGCTCTGCCGCCGCTCCACCTGCCGCCCGACTCTCGTCATCTGCCACTCGCCACAGCGATCGACGTGTCCTTATATCCGATCGTCACGGCGCGCGAATGCGGGCCGGTTCGCAGCCCAACGACTCCCGCGAAATGTGGCGAAAGGGGTGCTTCCGGACAGACTCCGAGCGGGCACCGACTCGACAACAAATAGAATTCTCGATTTTCACTCCGCTTTTCCGTGTTCCGGCGTTCGCCTGCGGAGATCGCACATGCGCTTGCGCTCGCGAGCCGAAGGGCCGGCGTGCAGGCGCTTTTTCCGCGATGGAGGGGGTCGGCTCCCAACGATCTGCTCGCGCCGCCGGCGTCGGCGCCGGCCACGGCAAGTCAGATCGGGGCGCAGGAATTCACGCGCGCGAGGTCACCCCGCGCGGGGAACGATGGTGGACATGACGGTCCTCCTTGAGAGGTCAGAATTATTTTTTCAGGCGTGTCCGGAGCCGCTTCGAGAGCGTGCCATGGGCAACAAAAAAAGCCCGGATCGGCGGGTTGCCGCGGACCGGGCTGCCTCCGGGCGCACACCCGGAGATGAGGAGAACATAGCAAAGCAGCGTGACGCTGTCCAGCGGAAAATCCTGTCCGGAACATTAAATCCTCGGCCAAATGCAGGAAGTCGGAGTGGCTCCGACGCCGCCGCGGCCGAATCCGGGAGATTCGATCCTGGATTCCACTCTCCCCCACCCGTGGGGGCGGGGGGAGTTGCTTCGTCAGCGAATGGGAAGGTGCCTTCGTCGAATGCGCCGCGGTTCCACGACAAAGATGCTTCGTTCGAAATCGGCTTCGCTCACCGAGTCCAGCAGCGCGGCCAAGCGGGCCACGATGTCATCATCGTCCCAGTTCCCGCCGCGGAATAGGATCAGGCTGGGTTCGATCGCGGCGCTAAGAGCAAGCAAACGCGGATAATCGAGATCGGCCGTTACCACGATCCGCGCTTCATCCCGTGCGCGCAGCAGTATCTCGGTATCCGGGGCGCGATCGAGCCCGACCGTCACAGCATGGATCGCGTCATGGCCGTTTTCTGACAGCCAGCCCGCAAGCATCGGCGACAACGGCATATCGACGAGAAATCTCACCCTGCCAGCTCGACCGTCTCGTCTTCCGCGAGCTGCGCCGCGTAGCGCAAAGCTTCGTCGATGTCGGCAGCTTCGAGATAGGGATAGTTCTTCAGGATCTGCTCGCGCGATTCGCCGGATGCCAATAGGCCCAGCAGCCGCGCAACAGGAAATCGCAAGCCCCTAATGCAGGGTTTGCCGGTACAGACCGCAGGATCGATGGTGATGCGGGTGAATGTCATGGCCGACACGATAGACGAAGAACAGTGGAACTTCCATGGTTCCCCCTCGCCCCCGTGGGGGGAGAGGGGCAGGGAGGGGATACCAAACGTCTGAACTCAGAAGTCAGAAGGGATGCTGGCACAGGCGCACTCGACTTCTGATTGCCGACCGCTGATATCCGAAGCCCCCTTACCCTAGGTCCCTTTCGCCCCACATGCGGGGCGAGGGGTTTTGCCGGTCACGCTACCACATTTTCGCCTGCATGTTTTCGCGGCCGGCCGCGTGCCCGGCTGAGCGGACGATAATAGGCCGCGAGCACGGCAGGATCGTTGCGCAGGCTGCGCAGCATGCTGCCGATGGCACGGGGCAGGCGCGGGCTTCGGCGATAGCTGGCCACCGTGCGGGGCGCCACATCGAAAATCTGCGCCGTCTCGCGGGTGGTGAGACCGGCCTTGCGCTCGAATTCCACGAGATCGGCGCCGCTCAGCGTGCGCTGTTCTTCGGCGAGAAGCCGCAGCGATCGCGCCGAATAGTCGAGGTTGCCTTCCCAGCCGATGCCGAGGCCGTCGGCGATCACCCGCACCTTGCGAAAGGCCGCCGGATCGCGCAGCGGCGCAAACGCGGCGACACGATGGACCACGCCGGTCATATCCACCAAGTCCCTGCTGCCGTTCTGCCACACCACACGCAAGGTGTACGGTTTGCCGCGCAACGCGGCGACGGATTTCAGCCTTTTCAGTTCCTCCATGCCAACTCCTACCTCGTGTATTGCCGCCATAGCGCTATCAATTCGGCGCGGTGCTTCGCGATCCATGCCAGCACGCGCCGCCGCTTGGAGGCGGGAAGCGAACCGGCCAGGAATTCGCCGTCTTCGATCCGGATGAGCGCCGCATGCCCGCCGCCATAGGCATGGACATGCGGCGGATTGTGATCGCCGTAGAACATCTGGATCTTGGTGCCGGCAATCTCGACGATGGTCGGCATCGGGCCTCCTGGCCCGCGAGAATATGGTGCAAATTCTGCTTGATATCAAGATATTTTGTGCAGAATTTGCCCCTATTTATAGGCGGTTCCACTAGCGCGAACTCGGCGTTAGCGGGCGTTCCAAACTTACCCTGCCAGCTCGATCGTCTCGTCTTTCGCGAGCTGCGCCGCGTAGCGTAAAGCTTCGTCGATGTCGGCGGCTTCAAGGTAGGGATAGTTCTTGAGTATCTGCTCGCGCGATTCGCCGGATGCCAATAGGCCCAGCAGCCGCGCGACCGGAAATCGCGAGCCCCTGATGCAAGGTTTGCCGGTACAGACCGCAGGATCGATGGTGATGCGGGTGAATGTCATGGCCGACACGATAGACGAAGAACAGTGGAACTTCCATGGTTGCCCTCGCCCCTCAGGCCGAGAGAGGGGGCAATCTCACAGTGTCATCCCCGGCGAGTGCGCACGTCTAAACGTGCGCGCGAGGGAAGGGGACCCAGGAATTAGAGCGCATCCATTGTGGAAAGTGAGGCGCTGCATAGCGCCTTCCTTTTCAAATTGAGCGCGTGTCGTCACCTGGGTCCCCTTCCCTCGCATCGGGCGCTTTAGCGCCCGATGCTCGCCGGGGATGACAACCAGGATGTTGATGGCCAATCCCCTCAGCCCAATCCTCTCCGCCACATCCGTGAGGCGAAGGGAGCAACTGAAGAGCCCGACTGGGTGGTCCGCATCCATGACAAGAATGGGACTTAGTGAACAGCGTACCGACCAATGACGGCCCAAGAATCGCAGCGACCGCCGAACGGAGCCACGAGCCGGGTCACCTCTTCTTGCATTCGGATCACAAATTCGTAGGTGACAACATCGAACACTTCTAGACGGATGTGACCGGGAAAATCATCCTCCGGCCGGCATAGCGTCACGCTTGGATATTTGCTCTCGAGCGCCGTAACCGCGGCTTCAGGTGGGGGCCAAATATCGAAGTCAACTTCGAAATCAATTTTGTGCTTTCTTGAAAAATCGAAGCCGCATTCTTCGAGCCTTCGGAATACACCTCCATCTGCGTCATCCGGCCAGTCTTCCACGCGTCACCCTCGCGTCACGAACGTATCGATCACCTTTTTTTCGCCGGAGTGGTCGAAGTTCACGGTGAGCTTGTTGCCTTCCACGTTCGTCACCCGCCCGTAGCCGAATTTCTGGTGAAACACGCGGTCGCCGCGCGCATATTGCGTGGCGGAGGGATCGGACGTCTGCACCGTGTAAGCCTGCGCCTCGATCAACGGCGGCCGGGTACGCTGTGCGCCGGCGGCGGCGCGATTGGCCTGCGCCCGCTTCCAGCCCGGTGAATCGTAACCGCTGCCGAACGTCGCCGCCTGCGCGTTGTCGCGAAAACCCACATAGCCGCCGTAGAATCCTTCATCCACGACGGTGTCGGTGTGTTCCTGCGGCAGTTCGTTGATGAAGCGCGAGGGCAGCGAACTCTGCCAGTTGCCGTGCACGCGGCGGTTGGCGGCGAAATACACAAAGGCCCGTTTCTTGGCCCGCGTAAGCCCCACGTAAGCGAGCCGCCGCTCTTCCTCCAGGCCCTTCAGCCCGTTCTCGTCCATGGTGCGCTGGCTTGGGAACAGCCCTTCCTCCCAGCCGGGCAGGAATACGGTGTCGAACTCCAGCCCCTTGGCAGCATGCAGGGTCATCAGGTTGATGCGGTCCTCGGTTTCGTTCTGCTCCAGCTCCATCACCAGCGACACATGTTCGAGGAACGCCGCCAGCGATTCATATTGCTCCATCGAGCGCACAAGCTCCTTGAGGTTGTCGAGACGGCCAGGCGCTTCCGCCGATTTGTCCGCCTTCAGCGCATCGGTGTAGCCGGATTCGTCCAGCACCATTTCGGCCAGTTCGGTGTGCGGGATGTTTTTCGACAGCGCATTCCAGCGCGCGAAATTGGCCGCGAGTTCGGCCAGCGCCTTGCGCGCCTTCGGCGGCAGCTCATCGGTTTCCGCAATGTCGCGCGCGGCGGTGAGCAGCGGCAGGTGACGCGCCCGCGCAAATGCATGCAGCGACTGCACGGATGCATCGCCGACGCCGCGCTTGGGCCGGTTGACGATGCGCTCGAAGGCGAGATCGTCGTCGCCCTGGGCGATCAGGCGCAGATACGCCATGGCGTCACGGATTTCGGCGCGCTCGTAGAAGCGCGGGCCGCCGATCACNNGACGCGCGCACCAGCACCGCCATCTGCGCGAATTTCTCGTCCTTGGTGTGCAGGTTCTCGGCTTCGCTGGCCGCCGCGCGGGCTTCTTCCTCCGCGTCCCACACGCCCTGCACCTTGATCTTCTCGCCGGCGTCGCCTTCGGTCCACAAGGTCTTGCCGAGGCGGCCCTTGTTGGCGGCGATGAGGCCGGACGCCGCGCCCAAGATGGAGGGCGTGGAGCGGTAGTTGCGCTCCAGGCGGATGACTTTCGCGCCGGGAAAGTCGTGCTCGAAGCGCAGGATGTTGTCCACCTCCGCGCCGCGCCAGCCGTAGATGGACTGGTCGTCATCGCCCACCACGCACACATTGCCGCCGCGCCCCGCCAGCAGCTTCAACCAGAGATACTGCACCGTGTTGGTGTCCTGATATTCGTCCACCAGCATGTATTTGAAGCGCTCGCGATACTCGGCGAGGATCTCCGGTTGTGTGCGCAGGATGGTGAGCACCTCCAGCAGCAGATCGCCGAAATCCGCCGCGTTCAGCGCGCGCAACCGCTCCTGATACTGGCGATAGAGCGAACGCCCCTTGCCGTTGGCGTAGGCATGCGCTTCGCCATCGGGCACCTCTTCGGGGCGAAGGCCGCGGTTCTTCCAGTCGTCGATAAAGCTGGCGAGCGTGCGCGCCGGCCAGCGCTTCTCGTCGATGTTCTCCGCTTCGATCAGCTGCTTCATCAGGCGCAGCTGGTCGTCAGCATCCAGGATGGTGAAGTTGGATTTGAGGCCGGCCAGCTCCGCATGGCGCCGCAGCATGCGCGCGCCGATGGAATGGAAGGTGCCCAACCACTGCATCCCCTCCACCACGCCGCCGATGAGGGCGCCGATGCGCTCCTTCATCTCGCGCGCCGCCTTGTTGGTGAAGGTGACGGCGAGGATCTGCCCGGGCCAGGCTCGGCGGGTGGCGAGGATGTGGGCCAGCCGGGTGGTCAGCACGCGGGTCTTGCCGGTGCCGGCGCCGGCCAGCACCAGCACCGGACCATCGATGGTGAGCACCGCCTCGCGTTGTTCGGGATTGAGCCCGGCCAGATAGGCTGGCTCATGCGCCGGCGCTTGCTCGGCGGCAAAGGCCGCGTCGAGCGGATCGGAATAGCGGTAAAGCCTGGAATCGTGGCTCATGGAACCGGATGCAGGAGTACAGGCGTGCTATCCGACCCCTCTTGCGAGTTTTGTCCACTAGCTTCATTTTTTTCTTCAACGTAAAAATCAAGCCTGATATTTGCTAATTTGAATATCTGTTCCGCATAATTGAAATCATCAGTCCACTTCTCATTTCGCGGGTTATTCTGATCGGGGGCCGGAAATACCGCGCGCTTTATTCCTGCTTCTGCAATTGCTCTAGCGCATGCTGCGCAGGGGAATAGCGTTCCATAGATTGTCGTCCCTTTAATTTCATGTCCTAGGTCGTGGGCTTTGCTGATCGCATTCCTTTCGGCATGCTCCAGCATAAAGTACTTCCAGTTCTTATCTTTCTCTATTGCTCCTAGGCTATCACTCAAGCTAAGATGGAGAGCGTCGGGAGGTCTATTGGTCCCTGTTGCCAACGGTTGGCCTCCGTTGCCGACAATGACTGCGCCCACCTTCCGGGTCGGGTCATGACTTTCTGCTCCCGCAGCGCGGCTTTGAGAGATGAATTTTAGGTCAGTTTTGGAGATCGACATCTGTCCGCCGCGAACAAAGTTGGAACGAGTCTCTATCACATCCGGAGGATGATTGCATGTCGCTGCTTGCTGGTCCGAGGCTCGATCCCTACCTTTTCTTCAGTCCTGCGGCGCCCATGCCGATTGTCCAAGGGTCCACCTTCGATCTGACCATCGGCAGCATAATCGGTCAGAACGGGCGTCCGATGCCGGGGCCATTCAAACTAAAGCCTGGAAACATCGTCCAGGTCGTGTCGCGGGAAATTTTTTCCCTGCCGTGCAATGTGACAGGTCAAGCCACCTACAAAACGTCGCTGACCAAGGTGGGTATATGGGCACTGACGATTGGGATTGTAGACCCCGGTTGGACCGGTCCCCTGACCACCACGCTCCTCAATTTCAGCAAAGTGGACTATTCCATCTTTGTCGGAATGCAATTCATGCGTGTCAGCGTTTTTGAACACGAACCGGTCGGCAAGGACAAATTGCGGCCGTGTACGTCTCTACCCGCGTACATGCAAGATGCCAAAGACAAAGCAATGACGACATTTCCTAGTACATTTATGGATAAAGATGAGATCGCAGGGCAGGCTGGAAATAAAGCAGTCAGAACACTTATTGTAAGGGTGTTGGCTGTGGCAGGTGTCATTACCTTGATATCTGGGTCGGCGGTATACTTTATGAATAACGTCCATGTTCAGGTGGCCCTATTTAACGAGAAGGAAGTGCAACAGTTGGAGGCTCGCATGGGTTCGCTCGAGGCGCAGTTAAGGAAGAGTCAATCATCTGCGCCTGTTCATAATGACAATGGCGCGAAGCCGCGGCCGTGAGCGTGGTTCTGATTAGAGTTCCGACCTCGACGAGAGGGCCTCGGCTGGAAGTGGATTTTCCAATTCCAACTCCTTCAAAATCGCCGCTCTGTCCCCATCCAGACCCGGCGTCGGCGGGCGCGTGGAAGGATCGTCGTAGGCCGACAGTTTGATCGGATTGCCCTGCATACGGACGGGGCCGACGTCGGGATCGGCGGCAGTGACGATCATGTTGCGGGCGTGCACCTGCGGATCGGCCATCACCGCGGCGATGTCGTTGATGGGTGCGCAGGGCACGCCTTCGGCTTCCAGCAGGGCGAGCCACTTCTTCGAACTACGCGCGGCGAGGGCGGCTTCCATCTCCGCATGCAGCGCGTCGAGATGTTCGATACGCGCGAAATTGGTTGCGAAGCGCGCATCGCGCGGCCATTCGTCGTGGCCCAGCACCTTTGCCACGCGCGCGAACAGCGCATCGTTGCCGGCGGCGATCACGATGTAGTCGTGCCTCGTTTTGAAGGCTGCGAACGGCGCAATCGACGGATGCCGCGCGCCCATCGGGCCGGGCACCTCGCCGGTCGCGACATAGCGGGCGATGGCGTTCTCCAGGATCGCCACCTGGCAATCGAGCATGCCGACATCCACCTTCTGCCCGCGGCCGGTCTTCTCGCGGTCGTACAGTGCGGACGCGATGCCCACGGTGCCGAACAGGGCCGCGGTGAGATCGCCGACCGAGGTGCCGACGCGCGTGGGCGGCCCGCCCGGATGGCCGGTGAGGCTCATGATGCCGCCCATCGCCTGCACCACCATGTCGTAGGCGGGACGCGCGGCATACGGACCGGTGTGGCCGAAGCCGGAAACCGCCGCATAGATCAGGCGCGGGTGTTTGTCTTTCAGCACGTCCCAGCCGTAACCCAGCTTCTCCATGGTGCCGCCACGATAGTTTTCGATCAGCACATCGGCGCGCACGAGCAGCGCTTCGAAGATGCGGCGGTCCTCATTGTTCTTCAGATCGAGCGCAATGGACTCCTTGCCGCGGTTGATGCTCATGAAGTAGCCGGATTTCGCCGCGCCGTTATCGCCGGTGATAAACGGTCCGTAGCGCCGGGCGTCGTCGCCTTCCGGCGGCTCGATCTTGATCACCCGCGCGCCCAACTCCGCCAGCATCAGCGCCGCATAGGGCCCCGCGAGCACGCGCGTGAGATCGAGCACCAGCAACCCGGAAAAGGGACCCTTGGCTGCGTTGCTCATTGGAATTGTGCCTCATGGTTCTCCCCCCGTTTACGGGGGGAGTGCCGCCGAAGGCGGCGAGGGGG
>DIZC01000024.1 GCA_002429315.1 Alphaproteobacteria bacterium UBA6038 | reverse complement strand
TTCATAAACCCCCCCCCCCCCCCCCCCGCCCAACTCCCACTTTCAACCCTCCCAAAACCCGGGAGGGGGGTGGCCGCACCGCGCCTCTATCGTCATGGCCGGGCTCGCCCCGGCCATGACGAAGTGGGCCCAACGGAATTGTTCGTTTTGTTCGGCAAAAAAGGGGGAGGGGGGTCCCCCCCCTCTGTCCACCACGGCACGACATCTTGCGGTCCACCGCGGCCACGCGCATTTGAACTCAAAGAATCGGCAGAGCGCGCGCGCGTCGGCCGGCGCAGCGGCGCGCGCGACCGGCGCAGACAGGGCTTTGCGATGCGAAACGACAGCGTCATGCGCGCAAAGTGTAAGGCCGCTTCGCCACTGGGGAACGGATTTATTTTCGCGGTTGATTTTCCACGCGTTTTGTCGCTGCGGTGGTGAACGGGGCGGAACGCGGGGGCAGGAGCAGGGCTCGTCATGCCCACAATGTAAGGCCGATTCCGCACTGGTAAGCCGATTTATTTTCGCCGTTGATTCCTCGCGCCTTTTCGGATTTTGGCGGTAAACGCAGCCACCGAGTTCCCCTCGCGCGCGTGGCTTGACGTGCTCCGGCATCCGATGTAGAAACATTGCTACAACGAGGCTCAGGAAATGTCCACCACGCTCACCAGCCGCGCGTTCAACCAGGACACCAGCCGCGCCAAAAAGGCGGCTGAGAACGGTCCGGTTTTCATCACCGACCGGGGCCGGCCCGCGCATGTGCTGATGACGATCGAAGAATACCAGCGCCTGAGCGGCGAACACGTGTCGCTCGCCGACGCGCTGGCGCAGAGCGGCGCAGAGGCCGATTTCGACTTCGATCCGCCGCGCGTGGATATCAAAATCCGCCCAGCTGACCTGGACTGAGTGTTTCTTCTCGACACCAACGTCGTCTCGGAATTGCGCCGGCCCGAACGGGCGCACCGGAGCGTGGTGCAATGGGCAAGCGGCATTGCCGTCGCGCAATTTTTCATTTCGGCGATTTCCCTGCTTGAGATCGAACGTGGCGCGCTCCGCATCGGCCGCAAGGATGCGGCGCAAGGGAAGGTTTTGAGAGCGTGGATCGATGAGCAACTTCTCATCCGCTTCGAAGGGCGTATTTTGCCGGTGGACGCCGCAGTCGCTTTGCGTTGCGCGCCGTTGCACGTCCCCGATCCGCGTCCGGAGCGCGACGCGCTGATTGCGGCCACCGCGCTGGTGCACGGCCTGACGGTGGTGACGCGAAATGTGGAGGACTTTTCCGCCACCGGCGTCCGTCTATTCAACCCGTGGGAACCGCCTGGCTAGCTGGGGGCGGAAGCAGGGCTCGTCATGCCCATAATGGAAGCTCGATTCCGCACTGGTAAGCCGACTTATTTTCGCTCTTGGTTTCACACGCCTTTTCGGATTTGGGCGGTAGACGCACGCGGATCGTCGCAAATAGAGGCAACGCTGGCCGCAAGTGCATTTGTGCGCAGAGAAATCGCGTGGTCTTGTAGGACATTGAAGATTCGGAATTGGCGAGCCGATGACTGCTGAATTCATACCGCTCCTTCAGGCTTACGCGCGGCGCATCCGAACCTTAAGACGAGCGAATCCGGAGGTACCGGAAACCGCGCTCGCTCCGGCGTTTCAGCAGTTGCTCGAAGGATTGATCCCGCTTCTGGATATCGCGCCGCGCCTCATCGTTGTTCCGGAATATCGAAATCCCGGCGTCGGGCGGCCAGACATCGCACTTATCAGACAGGGCGCCTTCGCTCGTGCGTTCGTGGAATTGAAAGCGCTATCGAAGCCCGCCGATCCCACCCGCTGGCGCCAGCAGGACAATGCGCAATATGAACGCTTCAAAGAATTGCCGTGCTGGGCCGCCTGCAACTTCGTCGAATTTCGCCTGCTCTTCCGCGACGAAGAACAAGGCGATGCTATCGTCGTACCGGAGCAATGGCTTCGTGCAGACCGTGATGAGGCGCGAGCAGATCGCGCCATTGCAGCTCACGATCCGGCACCGTTTCTGCGCTTAGTGGAAAGGCTCTGCTTCGCTGCAGGAAACGAACCTTCGCCGCGTGACGCCGAAGAGCTTGCAACGCTCATGGCGTATTCCTCACGACTGGTGCGCGGCATCGTGCGCGACCGCCTTGCGGAGTTGCGCGACGAGCGTACGGAAGTTCATGCGCTATTGGAGGTGCGGGACAATTTTCGGGATGTTCTCTATGCTCACCCGGAAGCCGCCGGATATCCGGAACGCGACTTCGATGAGTTATTTTCCGCGGCATTCGCACAGACCCTTGCGTTCGGTCTCTTGTTGGTGCGCGAGGCCGGCGGACAAAGTGTCGATGCAACCGCATGGGAGCACATGCCTCCCGAACATCCGCTTATGCGAACAGCTCTGCGTGTCTTAAGCCAGGAAGAACTTGTTGACGAAATCGGAGTCGGCTTTGACGTCATGCTCGACACTGTCAACAGTCTCACGCCGGATATCCTCGCTATCCGTCCGGACGGCCGCGATCCTATCTTGCATTTTTACGAAGACTTCCTGAAAACCTTTGATCCTGACCAGCGGGAACAATATGGCGTGTTCTACACGCCCGTGCAGGTTGTCGAATATATCGTTGGCGCGCTTGATCGCGCCTTGCGTGAGAATCTTCAGACGGAGGGTTTGCGCGATCCCGCTGTCACCATCCTCGACCCTGCTACCGGCACCGGCACATTCCTGCTCGGGATTGCGCAGCGTGTGCGGGCACAGACAGCCGGTGGTGGCGCTGGTATGGCAGCGCTCGCGCTTCAGAACCTTGCGAACCGCATGTTTGGCTTCGAGCTCCTGATCGGCCCGTATGCTGTGGCGCATTATCGTCTACATCACGCATTGAGACGGCCGATCGTGGAGGAAGGCGAAGAGGCCCAAGGAGCGATAGCTGCTCAGTTGCCACGATTGGGAATTTACCTTGCCGACACGCTGGCTCGCCCAAATGCCAGCACACCACTCGGATCTTTGGGTTTCGTCGCCCGCGGAATCGCTGATGAAAATCAGCGTGCGAACGATATCAAAGGCCGACAAGAAATCCTCGCGATCCTCGGAAATCCGCCATACCGCCGGTTGAAGCGGGGCGAAGATGAGACTTTGGTCGGCAAGTGGATGAATGAGGAAATTTGGGACGATTTGAAGACTCCCGTAAGCGACGCTGGTCACGGCAATGAACTCAACACTTTTCCCGAGTTGTCGGTGGCGTTCTGGCGCTGGGCGATCTGGAAGCTGTTTGAAGCCGAAAACGCGCCACGGCGCGGCGTGATCGCCTTCATCACCAACCGCAAATTTCTCACCGGATGGCCTTACGCGGGCTTGCGCCAGATGATGCGGCGGCGCTTCGACCGTATCGAAATCTTCGATTTGCGCGGAGATGTGCGTCGCGGAGAGCGTGCAAATGTAGAAGATGACGAGGGCGTATTCAAGATTCAGGTTGGCACCGCCGTCACCGTGGCAATCGCCGACGGTAGTAAGACGGATGACGAACTTGCCAATGTCTTCTACACCGATAGTTGGGCTGAGAATCTGTTTTCAAAGGACGACAAATTCGAGTGTCTGAGACAATGTTCGCTCACCGGCACGTTGCCAAATCCGGTACAGGTACGACGCGGTGCTCTCGATGATATGCGTCCGGAACCGTTCCAGGATGTCAACTGGATCAGCATGCGTGAGGTCTTCGCTTTTTCCAAATCAGGAATGAAGAGTGGTGATGATCCGGTTTTCACCGGATGTACGCGTGAACAGGTGCGCCGGAGTGCCTCTGCGGTTGTTGGAGCCAACTACGATCAAGCACTGGAGACGTTCTATTCATATCGGCCATTAGATCGCCGGTGGTTCTACAATGACCTGCGCCTACTAGATCGGCCCGGACCGGAAATGCAGCGCGTATGGGGTGAACACAACATTGGATTGTATGCGGTGCCTTCTGGAACCGGGGCTGGACCAGCGGTTTGGAGCCATAGCTTGCTTCCGGACTACCATGCCTTTCGAGGCAGCTATGGCGGATACACTTTTCCCCTCTACGACCGGCGGCCGGAGGTGAATGCACCAAACATCACTCCCGCGTTGCTGAACGGTCTTTCCGCCGCCTATCCTGAAGAAGTTTCGGCCGAAGACGTGTTCGACACCATCCTGTGTCTACTCTCTGCTTCTTCCTTTACGCGTCGCTTTGCAGAAGATCTGGAAGACACGTTCCCGCATGTGGTGTTTCCACTGAGCTACGACGTGTTTCGCGAGGCGGTGCGCATTGGGCGACAGATCCGTGCCGTCGAAACTTTCGAACCCCCCGTTCGGGAAGCCGCTTTTTTGCGCCTCGAAACCGAGCCGCGCGGGCCGGTGGGTGATGTCGATCTCGTCGGCGAAGCGCTCGTGCTTTGCGAAAACGGCAGCGGGCGCATCACGGGACTGCCGCAGGCGGTATGGAACTTCTCCGTCAGCGGCTATCGCGTGCTGCCGCGCTGGCTGGAAGCCCGCAAAGGCCTGCCGGCCGATTTCGCATTCGTGCGCGAGCTGCGTGACATCTGTGGGCGGATTGCGGAACTGATTGAACTGTTTGCCGAGGCCGATAGAGTCTTAGATGCATGCCTGCGCGAATCGCTTTCCCGCGAAGCGCTGCACCTGCCGCCCAGAGGCCATGACGGACGACACTGATCTTTTCGGGAATGCAACGCCGCAGGCAAGCCTGTTTGGCCCCGGCGAAGATCGCATGCAGCCCGTGCAGCACAACGCCACGCCCGATCCGAACGTGATCCGCTTTCGTTTGCATGCTCTGCTCGCGAAGGCACGTGAGGCGCAAACGATGCCGTGGCCGGAGCGCGAGGCGCGCATGTGGCAGACCGTGTTTCCCAACATGGCGCGCTGGCTGCCGCCCGAAGAAGGCGAGCAGCTCAAATTCGAGTTCGCGCAGGAAATGCAGCGCCTCGCCAAGGCGGCGTAGCCTTCTACTTCAAAACCGCCCTATGCCGCCGTGAGGGCGGCGGAAAGGGCGCGTTCGTAGTAGTCGGCCAGCGCGTTCAGCTCGCCCACGCAATCGCCCCCTCCACCGCGCTGCGCGCGGTCCCCCTCCCCCGCTGACGCGAGGGAGGAACCCTCGAAGCAGGAGCCGTGCATCACCGCGAGGCGTGCGGGGCTTAGCGCCGCCAGCCGGCGAATGGTGCCGCCGATGTTCGGCGCGAGCGAGGTGGAGTGAAACGCCTCTTCCGTCTGGATGGCGGCGGGCACGATGCTCTCCCGCGTGACGGCGGGGCCGTTGCCGGCATGGGTGAACAGGTCGCCGGTGAATAGCGTCGCCGTGGTCTCTTCGAAGATGAGGCCGGATTCCCACGCATGCGGCACATGCGGGGTATCGATCCAACGCACGCGCTTGCCGCCGAGATCGAGCACTTCGCCGTCGGCCAGCGCGCGGGGGGCGCGGTCGGCGAGGTCGTTCAGCGACACGAGGCACGCGACGGCGCCGTGCACCACCTGCGCGTCGGGCGCCGCGGCCAGCCATTGATTCATCGCGCCGCACTCGTCGGATTCCACATGGCCGAACGAAATCCAGCGCAGGCGCGGCAGCGGCACGACGGTCGCCGCCGCTTCCGCCACGGCGGGGAACATGCCGCGCGGGCCGCAATGGAACAGCAGCGGCGCATCCGCGTCGATCAGGTACTGGTTGAAGGTGAAGCCCGCCGGCGCGGCGATCTCCGGCACGAAGGTGGAGATGCGGTAGATGTCGTCGGCAATTTCGTCGATTCGCGTACTCATCTTCGTCTCCAACGCCCCACGCAGCGCAGCGTACAGCCCTCCCGGACGAAGAGTCGGAAAATCTGAAGCGCAGCGCAAGATTTGTCCTCCCCCGTTTACGGGGGAGGTGCCGACCCCGCACGTGTTGCGGGGGAGGCGGAAGGGGGATGTTATTGCGGCTCCCCCTACCGTCTCGCATTCGCTTCGCTCATGCGAGACACCTCCCCCGCAAGCGGGGGAGGATGACGGTCGCCCACGCACGCGCCGGTCAGGTGGACTTTCCGATGCTTGACTGATATTCGTCGAGTTCTTGGGGAAGGGGCGCTTCATGAAGCTGCTTGCGGTTGTTCTTGCGAACACGCTCGCGCGTGCTTCGGTTGCGAACACGCTCGCGCGTGCTTCGTTTGCGGCGGCGGCCGCGCTTGCGCCCGCGTTGTCCGGCTGCGCCACGATCATCAAAGGCGAGGCGCAGACCGTCAGCGTGACATCGCCACCGGTCTACGGCGCGCGTTGCGCCTTCTTCACCGACAATCGCTATTACGGCGACGTGCTGACTCCCGGCGCGATCACGCTCCCCAGAAGCGGCGACGACATGTCCGTCGTCTGCACCAAACACGGCTTCAAGGATGCCTCGGCGACCGTTTCCCCCGACTTCAACTTCGTGACGGTCGGCAATTTGGGGGTCGGCGGGCTCGTGGGGGTGCTCGGCTTGACGACCGGCGTGATCATCGACCTCGACTCCGGCGCGAACCACAGCTATCCGCACCAGATCGAACTTCCGATGGAGCGGCTGCCCCAGCCATCGCAGGCGGAGCCGGAGACGAGGATCTATCCGCTCTCGCCGCCCGCGAGCTGAGGCAGAGCGGTATCGCGGCAGACCGGCAAACGGGGATCAAAACGCCTTCGGCAGTGCGGCCTGGCGTTTGCTTCGCTTGCATCATCCCCACCCTCCCCTTGAGGGAGGGTCGAAAAATCTGAAGCGAAGCGGAAGATTTTTCGGGGAGGGGTCCTGTTGCGGCTGGCGGAATTGGACCCCTCCCCAAAATTTGCTCCCCCCGCACCAAGTGCGGGGTCGCAAATTTCGACCCTCCCTCAAGGGGAGGGTGGGTTCAATTCAACTCACGCTATGATCTGGAGGAATAGGTCGGCGGCCCGGATGACAGTGCGGCACATGGCGCGCATATCTGCTAGCGTGAAGCGGCGGGAGGGTCGCATGAGCTACATCGAACAATCGCTGGGGGCGGGCGAAGCGCTGGTCGCTAGGGCGCGCTTCCACTGGTGGTACACCTTCAAGGCGGTGCTCGCGCTGGTGCTGCTGTTCTGGTGCATCGTCGGCATTGTCATCTTCTTCGCCATGATGATCCGCAAATGGACGACGGAGATCGGCGTCACCACCCATCGCTTCGTGGAGAAGACGGGCCTCTTCACGCTTACGACCAACGAGATCGCGCTGAACAACATCGAGGGCGTGCGGGTGACGCAGAGCTTCTGGGGCCGCATGCTGGGCTACGGCCATCTGCGCATCGAAGGCACCGGCATCGATGCGGTGGCGCTGCCCGACATCGCCAATCCCATCGCCTTCCGCGCCGCGATCGAATCGGCAAAATCGGGAACCGCGCGGTAGCGACACTCGCCCAGCGGATTCGGCGCATGGCGACGGCAGCGGAATAAACCGGCGCCGTGCCCGTCTATTCCGCATAAGGCCCGGCCCCAAAGGTCCTCGCGGGCTGGCCGTTGACGATACCGCTGGGGGGCACTCATGCGACCGGGTTTTTTCGGCCGCGCGCGGAGGCGTGCGCGGAACGGGAGAGGCTTGCGATTCTGGCCGGTGCTGCTGAGCGCGGCCGCGTTCGGGTTTGGCGCGGCGCCGGCCGCGGCGGTGCCGGCGTTCGCGGTGCAAACCGGGCAGCCCTGCCAGATGTGCCACATCGGCGCCTTCGGCCCGCAGCTCACCCCGTTCGGCCGCCGCTTCAAGCTCAACGGTTACACCTTGCGCGCGGGCGGCACCTTCACCGCGCCGGTCTCCGCCATGGCGGTGGCGTCGTTCGTGCACACAGAGAAGGATCAGCCGGAGCCGCCGGCGCCGCATTACGCGGTGAACGACAACACCACCATCGACGAGATCAGCCTGTTTCTCGCCGGCGGCATCGGCAGCCATTTCGGCGGGTTTGCGCAAGCCACCTACAGCGGCGTGGACCGCGCCGTCGCGTGGGACAATCTGGACCTGCGCGCGGTGGATCGCACCACGCTTCTGGGCTCCGATGTCGTGCTGGGCCTGTCGCTCAACAACAATCCCACCATCCAGGACGTGTGGGCGACATTGCCGGGCTGGGGATTTCCGTTCACCGAGTCCGATCTGATGCCAGGCCCGGATGCTGCCACGCTGGTGTCCGATGCGCTGGCGCAGAACGTGCTGGGGCTTTCCGCCTACGCCTGGTGGGACGATCGTCTGTACACGGAGGCCGGGCTTTACCGGTCGCTGTCCACCGGATTCCTGAAGACGGTCGGCGTCGATCCCGGCGACACCAGCGAGATCGACGGCGCCGCGCCCTATGTCCGCGTCGCCTGGCAGCAGGATTACGGCGAGCAGAATTTCGAGGTGGGCGCCTTCGCCCTGTTCGCCGATCTGTTCCCCGGCCGCGACCGCAGCACCGGCGCGACGGACAATTTCCGCGACGTGGGGCTGGATGCGTCGTACCAGTACACCGGCGACGGCAGCAACATCGTCACACTCAACGGCCGCTACATCCACGAATCCCAGAACCTCGCCGCCACGCAGGCGCTGGGGGGCGCGCTCAACCGCGCCCTCGATCTGGAGGAGCTCAACCTCAACGCTTCCTACACCTACAAGAACACGGTCGGCCTGACCGCCGGCGCGTTCGACATTCAGGGGCGGCGCGATCCACTGCTCTACGCCGACAGCCGCACCTTCAGCCCCGACAGTTCGGGATTCATCTTCCAGGCCGACGTCACCCCGTTCGGTGGCGACAACCCACCGCTCGGCACGCGCGTCAATCTGCGCGTCGGCGTGCAGTACGTCGTGTTCACCACCTTCAACGGCGCCAGCACGAACTTCGATGGCGCGGGGCACGACGCATCCGACAACAACACGCTGAGGCTGTTCCTATGGACCGCGTTCTGAGTCTCACCTGCGCCGCTGTCGTCGCGTCGTCGTTGGCGCAAGCCGCGCGCGCCGCCGATGCCGCGCATGGCAAAGAGCTGTTCAGCGCCAAATGCACCGTGTGCCACAACGCCGACCGCGACGCCGGCAACAAGATCGGTCCCAACCTGTTCGGCGTGGTGCGGCCGTCCGGCTCGATCATTGGTTTCAGCTACTCAAGCGCGATGAAGGGCGCAGGGGTCGTGTGGACGCCGGACAAGCTGGCCGCCTATCTCGCCGGCCCGCAGAAAATGATCCCCGGAATCCGTATGACCTTTCCCGGCTTCAGCAATCCGGCCGACGCGCAAGACGTGGTGAGCTACCTGTCGACCCTGAAGCAGCAGCCGGCGCGCACTGCGGCGGAGTGACGCGGCGTTCGTCCGAAATGCTGCGGCGCACCAGATTTGCCCGCGGTTTCGCGATGCGAGAATGGTTAGGCAGCCAGCCAAAAGCGCGCGTTGACAATTCATCACCTCCGGACCTAGTTTTTGCGCCGCACAACAGACGGCGCAGTGAGGGGCCCGGTTGCCTCGTTCGGTTCCGGGATAAAAACGCCGCCTTTCGGGAAGGCATTCAAACCGCATGAAGGTCATTGTCCCGGTCAAACGGGTGATCGACTTCAACGTGAAGGTTCGCGTGAAGGCGGACGGCTCCGGCGTCGATCTGGCGAACGTCAAGATGAGCATGAACCCCTTCGACGAGATCGGCGTCGAGGAGGCGATCCGCCTGAAGGAAAAGGGCAAGGCCACCGAGATTATCGCCGTGTCGATCGGTCCGCAGCAGGCGGGCGAAACGATCCGCACCGCCCTCGCGATGGGCGCCGACCGCGGCATCCTGGTGAAGGTGGACGGCGAGGTCGAGCCGCTGGCGGTCGCGAAAATCCTCAAAGGGATTTGCGATGCCGAGCAGCCCGGGCTCGTCATTCTCGGCAAGCAGGCGATCGACGACGATTCCAACCAGACCGGCCAGATGCTCGCCGCCCTTCTTGGATGGCCGCAAGCGACATTCGCCCACAAACTCGAGATGGGAGACGGCAAGGCCGACGTCGAACGCGAAATCGACGGCGGCCTTCAAACTGTCGAGGTGAAACTCCCCGCAATTATCACCACCGATCTGCGCCTGAACGAGCCGCGCTACGCGTCCCTGCCCAACATCATGAAGGCGAAGAAGAAGCCGATCGACCAGAAATCGCCGGCCGATTACGGCATCGATATCGCGCCGCGGCTGAAGGTGCTGAAGGTGACGGAGCCGCCCAAGCGCGTCGCCGGCGTGAAGCTGAAGACCGCGACGGAGCTGGTGGACAAGTTGAAGGAAGTTGGAGCGATTTGATCCTCATGCCTGCGAAGATGGTTGGACCAAATCATCCTCCCCCGCTTGCGGGGGAGGTGGATCGGCGCGCCAGCGCCGAGACGGAAGGGGGATTGCACTGCT
>DIZC01000075.1:38827-53442 GCA_002429315.1 Alphaproteobacteria bacterium UBA6038 | reverse complement strand
GATGCCGTTGTTGGCGACGATGCCGACCGGCATGCCCTCGATATGGGCAAAGCCGGTGACGAGCGTGGTGCCGTAGGTCTTCTTGAACTCGTCCAGCTCCGAGCCGTCCACCAGCCGCGCGATCACCTCGCGCACATCGTATTGCGTCATCAGCGAGGGTGGCACGATGCCGTTGAGTTCTGACGTGTCGTAAGCGGGCGGGCGCGGCTCGCGCAGCGGAATGTCCGGTGCCTTGCGGGTGTTGAGATTGGAAACAATCCGACGCGCGATCGCGAGCGCGTGGGTGTCGTCATTGGCGTAGTGATCGGCGACACCGCTGACTTTCGCGTGCACATCGGCGCCGCCCAGTTCTTCCGCGCTCACCACTTCGCCGGTGGCCGCCTTCACCAGCGGGGGACCGGCGAGGAAGATGGTGCCCTGCCCCTTCACGATGATGGTCTCGTCGCTCATCGCCGGCACATAGGCGCCGCCCGCGGTGCACGAGCCCAAAACACTGGCGATCTGTGGAATGCCGGCGGCGGAGAGCGTCGCCTGGTTGTAGAAGATGCGGCCGAAGTGATCGCGGTCGGGGAAAATCTCCGCCTGGTTTGGCAGATTGGCGCCGCCGGAATCCACCAGATAGATGCAGGGCAGCCGGTTCTCGCGCGCAATCTCCTGCGCCCGCAGGTGCTTCTTCACGGTGATGGGATAATAGGTGCCGCCCTTGATGGTGGCGTCGTTGCAGACGATGACGCATTCGCGGCCCTCGATGCGGCCGATGCCGGTGATGATTCCAGCAGCGTGGATGTCGCCGTCATACATATTGTTGGCCGCGAGCGGCGACAGCTCGAGAAACGGCGAGCCGGGATCGATCAGCCGCTCCACCCGCTCGCGCGGCAACAGCTTGCCGCGGTCGGTGTGGCGCTGGCGGCTCTTCTCATCGCCGCCGAGGGCAGCCCGCGCCATTTTCTCCTTCAGTTCGGCGACAAGCTTCCCCATCGCCTCCGCATTGGCTTTGAAGGCGGGGGAGTTCGGAGAAATGGTGGATTTGAGTATGGTCACCTGGCATCCACCTCCGTATTTGAGTCAGCAGGGTAGTCGCGCCTATCGAGTCCGAATTTCGAGAATACCTTAACAAAGAATGGCTTCAGCGCATGTCCGGAGGATTCTCCCTCCAAAAACATCCCCTCTGCAGAAATTACGTCGGCTACGCACGTACCCGCTGGACCCGGAACCCTTCTTTCATATCCCGGGGCGGGTTCATAATAGAGGCCGCATCCTCGAACGCCTTCCATTCCTGCTATCCAACGGAAGGGTCGCTTCAAGCCGAGCTGTTCGAGAAATGCGGAAAAGCGGGCAAGCCCGTTCCGAAACTCATCTTCAAAGATTGGAACACCAGCGTTGGAACGTTCGTCCGACGCGTGTTTGCTTGTCGGAACCACACGCGAATCAATCGACCAAACTTCGCCCGTCTCGAAGGCAAACGTGACTGTGTCTGTCGAATTGCCCTCACCAGTCCGGAAAACGCCGAAACCATCGTCGGCGCGCAGATAGGTAAGGCCTCCATATGCAGAGACTAGGGGCCCCAAGAAAGAACGTCCTCCTTCAACGCCAGCCGTGCGCAATTCAGTTGTGGTCCAAGTCCGCTCCGGATCGTGCGCTGGCATCACTCGCAGCCAGACAGCTGACCCATCTTGTAGACGAATTTCTCCCGATGGCATGCCAGGTAGCCGCATGTCGCGAATCCCTAAGGCCGCGCCGGACGGCCGGAACCGTGCGGGGCCTGAGATCGGCTCGACGGCTGGAAATGGCTTTGCCGCGACTTTCGCAACTCCGGTCGCTAAGCCGTGCTCCTCGATAACTGCTCGAAGTGCTCCTTCAAGCTCCTTCGCAAATTTTTCCCGTCGAGCTTTTCTTAGCTCTTCAGCAGCGTCCGGAGGCAGATTGTATGTAATTGGAAAGCGCAAATGGCGCATATCGAACGGCATGGAGTCACTGTCCGGTTCACCATGCGCCACATTCATGACTGGCACGATGCGACCATGACTTAAGCTCTTCAGGGCCCATCCGTATTCAATAAGCACATTGGGGTTTGGTGTCGGCCTACCATCCGCCCTTAATCCAACGAACGTCAGGTCGGGCACAAAAACAGTGGCACCGTCAATCTTTTTGAAAATCGTATCTACGATAGGTGGCTGCCCAGCCACTCCCTTTGTATCCCTATCCAAAGCAAGCGATTCTCGTTCAGGTTCCTCCAATTCGACTGCATCGTTGAGGCGACCGATTGCACGTTCGAGCGCCCGCTCGATAAAGTTCCGCCCGGTATCGGTGGGCGTATCTATCTGCCAGGAAAAGAAGACCGTCTCAGCCATTTGCGGGTATTGACTGCTAAACCGCAGCCTTCACGGACCAATAGGCATGGACCTTCTTCAATTCGTCAATCCAGAATCTGAGCAGGTCCTTCGTATCGCGACCAAGATGCTTGGCAAGCTCAAAAAAACCGGGTCCAGGCTCCATGTCGCCATGCTTGTGCACCACGACAACACTTAACATGCCACGGCCCGCAGCGTCCTCTTCAACTGAAACCTCACCTAATAGATGAAATAGGCGCGTATCGTGCGGGCCAAATCGAACCGTCGATATCTTACGAACGAGATCAGAATACGGAATGGTTCCGCGAACTCTCGCTCGCTCGATCATCGCGTCTCGCGCTTCTGCTTTCGCCTGAGTCCAATCCTGATGAGATATTCCGAAGTCTGAGGCTGATCGCAGCATTTCGGTCCCTCCGATTCCCTCCGCCGCCAACATACAGAAGCCCTCGCCCTCACGCATGTGGGGGAGAGGGTTTGGGTGAGGGGGTGATGAAGCCGGCGCGATATTTCAAGCAGGGTGCAGGCGGTGACGCCCGCTCACCCTGCCCTCTCCCCCGCCAAAGTGGGGGCGAGGGTGACCTGCAATGGACCACATCTCCCGCTTCTGCCGCTGGCCCGTCCGGAGTAAAGTCGCGGCCTCGTTTCGGGAGGATATCCATGACACTCAAAGCTTCAATCGGCGTTGCCGCACTCCTATGCGCATGCGGCACCCTCGCGTTCGCCGCGGACATGCCGACGATCACCAGCGCGACAGAGGTAAAATGGGGACCGGCGCCGCCCGCGCTTCCGCCCGGCGCGCAGATGGCGGTGATGGCGGGCAATCCCGCCAGCAAGGGCTTCGTGTCCCTCCGCGCCAAAGTTCCGGCGGGATACACCATCCGGCCGCACTCCCATCCCACAGATGAGCACGTGACCGTGCTGTCGGGCAGCATGGCCTTCGGCATGGGCGATACGATGGATGCCAAGACTGAGAAAACGGTGACCCGCGGCGGCTATTTTATCGCGCAGGCGAACATGCATCACTACGCCGTTGCCAAATCGGCCGCCGTGATTCAGGTGGACCTCGAAGGTCCCTTCGAGATCACCTACGTCAATCCGGCCGACGATCCGCGCACCGCGAAGAAGTAGCGGGCTAGAGCAGCTCCACCGCCACGGCCGTGGCTTCGCCGCCGCCGATGCAGAGCGAAGCGACGCCGCGCTTCAGCCCGCGCCTCTGCAGCGCGTTGAGCAAGGTCACGATCAGACGCGCGCCGGAAGCCCCGATGGGATGGCCGAGCGCACAAGCACCGCCGTTCACGTTAACCTTATCGTGCGGCAGGCCCAGCTCCTTCATCGCGATCATCGCGACATTGGCGAAGGCTTCGTTGATCTCGAACAGATCGACGTCTTCCTTCTTCCAGTCCGCCTTCTTCAGCACCTTCTCGATGGCGCCGACGGGTGCGGCGGTGAACCAGCGCGGCTCGCGCGCGTGGCTCGCCTGCGCCACGATGCGCGCGATCGGCTTCAGGCCCTTCGCCTTCGCCACATCGGCGCGCGTCAGCACCAGCGCCGCAGCGCCGTCGGAAATGGAGGAGGAGTTCGCGGCCGTCACCGTGCCGTCTTTCGCAAAGGCCGGTTTCAGCGTGGGGATCTTGGCGGGGTCGGCCTTCTTCGGCTGCTCGTCCTCCGTGACCTCGACGTCGCCTTTGCGCGAGGGCACCATGACCGCCACGATCTCGTCGGCGAATGAGCCATCCTGCTGCGCGCGCTTGGCGCGCATCAGCGATTCTGTGGCGTAGGCATCCTGATCGGCGCGGCTGAACTGATAGTGCTTGGCGGCGTCTTCGGCATACACGCCCATCGCCTTGTGTTCGTAAGCATCTTCCAGGCCGTCGAGGAACATGTGGTCGAACATCTGCTGGTGCCCGATGCGGTAGCCGCCGCGCGCTTTGGTCAGCATGTAAGGCGCATTGGTCATGCTCTCCATGCCGCCGGCCACCACGATGTCGGCCTCGCCGGTGCGGATTTCGTCGGCCGCCAGCATCACCGCCTTCATGCCCGAACCGCAGACCTTGTTGATCGTGGTAGCGGGAACCCCATCCGGCAGCCCGGCGTAACGCCCGGCCTGGCGCGCCGGCGCCTGGCCGAGGCCGGCGGGCAGCACGCAGCCCATAATGGTTTCCTGGATGTCGGACGGCTTGAGGCCGGCGCGCTCGACCGCCGCCTTGATGGCGGTGGCGCCGAGCTGCGGCGCGGTGCTGCCCGTCAGTTCGCCCTGAAAGCCGCCCATCGGCGTGCGGGCGGCAGAGAGAATGACAATGTCCGTCGAAGTCATAATGTTCGTCCTTGCGAAAAAGGGGTAAGGGTCAGCCGGAGCCTAGTTGCCCCGGAAGGGGCCCGCCCGTCATTCCGGAAATATAGGTCGGGTGGGCGCCTTTGTCAGGTGCCGAAGGCTTCCAGCAGAATCTCCTCGCAGACCTCATCCTGCTTTCTGCGGCGCGCTTTCCTCCGCGTGCCATTCGAGTGAGCCGCCGCGGCGGTAGAGGACGGCGCCGGCTCGGGCGGCGCCGGCGATTTGCCGCGGCGTTCCGCGCGCTCCGATTTTCGCCTTGCCCGCTTGGTCTGCCGCCGGCCGCCCCGCTCCGTTGCCCGTGGTACCTGCTCCGCCGACGCGTCGTCCTCCGCCACTTCTGGCAGGGTGATGCCGTGTTCGGCAAAGAAGATGCGCATCACCGTTGCCACGCCCTCGGACCGGATCGACCGCAAATTGGATTCATAAAACGCGCCTTTTGACCACGGCGTGGCGATCACTTCATACGAAGGCACATAGTCCACATCCGGGAATTCTGCGGCCAGAGCGCCCGCCACGGCGCGCAGCACCGATTTCGAATAGGTCGTGGCGACCAGCACATGGTTTTCCGTGGCGGTCGCGGTGAGCGGCACCGGGGAGACCGTCACCACAAAACGCACGCCGGGATTACGCGACAGCACCAACTCGCGGAACGCCGCAAAATCGTCGTGCACGTCATTGAAGCCCAAATTCATGAATTCGAACCGCTCGGGATCGAATTCACCGGCAATGGTGCCCGGCGCGGTGGGATAGACACGTCCCGTCTGCCGGTTAACCCAAGCTTCCGTCAGCCCAAAGGTGAAGACAAACACATCCATGGTGTCGAACAGCTCGCGCACTTTCTCCAGATGGTGCTTGCGGAGAGCAAGGGCTTCGTCCAGCGAAGCGAAGCCGTTCGGCTCGATGTTTGGCCGCAAGGCGTCGTAAAAGCGGCCGGCCTTCGTCCATATTTCAGCGGGATCGACCGCCCCGCTGTAAGCGTCGCGCGCGAGCTGCAGGAGCTGCCGGGCCGTATAGATGTTGCCGTAGCGAGCCGAATAGAGCCCGAAGCCGTATTGCTGGCGCTCCTCCGACTCCAAGAACCGTGGTGGCCGCTCCAGGTCCATCACCGAAAAGCCGTTGCTCCGCAGATAGCGGGCAATGTGCTGTGCGAAGCAGCTACCGGCCGTCGCGATTTTGTCCGCAGGCGCCAAGGTGAACTTCTTCTTGTAAAGCCCGGTGACGGTTTGGGGCGTGGTCTCCGCCACGCCGCTTTTCCAGAAGCGCTCCGCTGGAAGATTCTGGTAGGGAGACAACATCACTTCACCTCGCATGCCCCTGGATCATTCGGCGGCCTGAAGCCGCGCTTCGGCCGGCGCCGCCTGGCTCTCTTTCTCAAGCACCGCACCACCGGACAGTTCGTCGAGCCGCCGCAGGATGGCCTGCAGCATGACGGCACCGTAGCGGTCGTTCATGTGCTTGTCGTCTCCTTTGCGTTTCGTCTCCCCCCTTTCATCCCTTCTCCAGGTGCTTCCGCCGAGCACGAATTCCGACTTGGTGAAGCACGGCATTGCCCAAGTGGACTCCGGCTGCGCTATGAACTCGCCGCCGCGCTTGGCGCAGACGGCCCTGCATGCATGGTGGAATTCTTCTGCCACGCGCGCGAGGTATTCCGGCTGCGACAGGCGCGGATGGCTGCCGAGGGATGATTGGGGAAAGGCGGCTTCGCTACGGAAAGGCATGGGACAGATGATCGCCGGCGCGGCGCACACGCTTCTGATTTGCGCCAACACCTTCAGCGCCGTCGCGCCGGATATTGCCAAGCGCAGAGCGGCGGCAAAGCAATCCTGCGAGATCAGCTGGTTGACAGGTCCCCAATGGAGGTCTTCCACGCAACCGTACTCGAAGAACAGCGGCCAAGCTTTGCTCGCCTGGAAGCCGAGGCCGTAAATCACGAACGCATCGTAGTCGCCGGTCACGATGGATCTGTGTCCGCGGGAACTCCGCTGGAAGGCCTCCTGGCCCTCTTCGTCTGTGGGAACAAGGGCGCCATCCCGAACGGCGAGTTCCCAGTCGTGGCCGGCGCGCATGCCGAAATAGACAGGGGAGACCTCCGGCCGCGCTCCTAACCTGTCCTTGCGCCAGGCCGGCGCCAGCGCCGCAAGGTGCGAATTACCGATCAGGCAAATGGAATACCCAGCCATCCCCTACACGCCTAAACTTTGCTCCTGCTTAGCAAAGTCGGCCGGTCAAAGCGAGGGGCGGAGGCGGCTCGCTTGGGCTGAACCGCCAGCGAGCCGTAGTGGTGAAAGCCCGCGCCCAGTAGGCCTTTGTGCGTAGGAAACGGCTGTTGGGGGATTTAGCGATTCTGAAGATTGCGGGAGAAAGCGCTAGCGGGAGAGAGCGCTAGACCGTCTCTTCGAACAATTCCCGGCCGATGAGCCAGCGGCGGATTTCGCTGGTGCCGGCGCCGATTTCGTAGAGCTTGGCGTCGCGCAGCAATCGCCCGGTGGGGAAATCGTTGATGTAGCCATTGCCACCCAGGCATTGGATCGCCTCCAACGCCATCCACACGCCCTTTTCCGCGGCAAACAGGATGGCGCCCGCGGCGTCCTTCCGCGTGGTCTGGCCGCGATCGCAGGCCTGCGCCACCGCGTAAACATACGCCCGCGCCGCCGACAAGGTCACATACATGTCGGCGACCTTGCCCTGCATCAGCTGGAACGAGCCGATCGGCTGGCCGAACTGTTTACGATCATGCAGATACGGCATCACCACGTCGAGACACGCCTGCATGATGCCGATGGAGCCGGCCGCCAGCACGGCGCGCTCGTAATCGAGGCCGCTCATCAACACGCGCGCGCCGTTGCCTTCGCCGCCCAGGACGTTTTCCGCCGGCACCTCGCAATCTTCGAAAACGAGTTCGCTGGTGTCGCTGCCGCGCATGCCGAGCTTGTCCAGCTTCTGCGCGGCGTGGAATCCCTTCATGCCCTTTTCGATGATAAATGCCGTAATCCCGCGCTGCCCCGCAACCGGATCGGTCTTGGCGTACACCACCGCCGTGTCCGCCTGCGGGCCGTTGGTGATCCACATCTTGGTGCCGTTGAGCACATAGGCATCGCCGTGCTTCTTGGCGCGCAGCCGCATGGAGACGACATCGGAGCCGGCGTTGGGCTCGCTCATCGCCAGCGCGCCGACGTGCCCGCCGGAAATCAGCTTGGGCAGATAGCGCAGCTTTTGTGCGTCATCGCCGTTGCGGCGGATCTGGTTGACGCACAGATTGGAATGCGCGCCATAGGACAGGCCCACCGAAGCCGAACCGCGGCTGATCTCCTCCATCGCCACGCAATGCGCAAGGTACCCAAGCCCCGCGCCGCCCCATTCTTCTTCTACCGTGATGCCGAGCAATCCCAATTCGCCCAGTTGCGGCCAGAGCTGGCGCGGGAAGGTGTTGCTGCGGTCGATCTCGTCA
This sequence comes from Alphaproteobacteria bacterium UBA6038, assembly GCA_002429315.1. Classification (GTDB taxonomy): domain Bacteria; phylum Pseudomonadota; class Alphaproteobacteria; order Micropepsales; family Micropepsaceae; genus Rhizomicrobium. The sequence goes on along the minus strand of DIZC01000075.1, from coordinate 45,311 downwards.
GCGAGAGGCGCGATGTTGTCGGAGGTGAAGCTGCGCACCGAATCGCGCAGCATGTCGACCGTATCGCCGAGGGCGAAATCCAGCATAGGATAGGTGTTGGGGATCATGCCTTAATCCAGATAACCCGCGGCGATCCTACAGAAGCTCGGCAGCACCTTCCAATCGGGGCTGCCATGACAAATCCGCCGGCAGGCTCTAATCTTGGGTTCTCGGCGCCCCTTGGGGCATTCCGGGCGCAAAGCCGCCACAGGACAAGGACCTTTCGTGACCGATACTTTGAATCTCCGTGTGGAGCAGCCCGATGCGGCGGTTCCGGCGCAACCGGCCAAAAAATCCCTACTCGGCCGCTTCGCGGCGCAATATGCGGACATCGCCACGCCGTTCGAGGTCGTATTGCCGAACGGCGCGGTCCAGCGCTTCGGCCAGGGCGCACCGACGTTCCGCCTGACCGTCAACAATTCGAACGGCCTTCGTGCCGTGGCGGGCCTCGACGAAGGCCGCATCGCCGGTGCCTACCTCGCCGGCGACCTCGATCTGGACGGCGACATGCTGAAGCCTTTCGAGCTGCGCGGCTCGATGAAGGACTTCCATCTGGTCACCGCCGCCTGGCGGTTCCTTCAGCCCCTGCTCTTCGGACAGGTCCACACCAACAAGAAGGCCATCAGCGGCCATTACGACATCGATTCAACCTTCTTTCTGTCGTTCCTCGATCCGAAGACGCCCTGCTACACGCAAGGCGTCTACGAGAGCGCCGACGAGACGCTGGACGTCGCCACCTTGCGCAAGTTCGACTACGCCTTCACCAAGCTGAAATTGAAGCCCGGCGACCGCATCCTCGAGATCGGCCCGGGTTGGGGCGCGTGGTTCGAATATGCCTCGGCGCGCGGCGTCAAATGCACCGGCATCTCGATCTCGAAAGAATCGATTCGCTATCTCAACCAGCGGGCGCAGGAACTTGGGCGGGATTGGGAGCTGATCGAATCCGACCTGCTGGAGTACCAGACCGACCGCAAATACGATGCCATCGTGATCATGGGCGTGATCGAGCACCTGCCGGACTACCTGACGGTACTGCGGAAGTTCATCACGCTGCTGAAGCCCGGCGGACGCATTTTCCTTGATGGCAGCGCCTGCACCAAGAAATACGAGCTGTCGTCGTTCATGGTGAAATACATCTATCCGGGCAACCACTCGTTCCTCGTGCTGGACGATTTCCTCCACAAGCTCGCCAGGACGCCGCTGCAAGTCGAGGAGATCTTCAACGACCGCGTCAGCTACTACCTGACCTTCGTGCAATGGGCCAAGAACTTCGATGCGCACAAGGATTTCGTCGTGAAGACGTTCGGCGAATTCAATTTCCGCCGCTTCCGGCTCTACCTGTGGGGGGCGGCTTACGAATTCCTGAGCCGGAGCCTCGACTGCTACCGGATGATTATCCAATACCCTGCGGACGGTGCAGGAGAGTAAAGCGGCAGCGGGCGCGATGCCATAGGACCGCCGCCCAATTCTCACGTGTTGGAGGCGATGCCAGAACCCCTGCGGACCGGAAAACATTCGCGAATGCGGCGGCAGCACGCCGGTTGTCTTGTGAAGAGACGGGGGCTTTGGTAGACCGCGGTTCCCGCGCGGTCGTGGCGGAACGGTAGACGCGCTAGCTTGAGGTGCTAGTGGGGCAACCCGTGGAAGTTCGAGTCTTCTCGACCGCACCACCCTACGCCTTCGGGCTTCGCGTGGCGGGCCACGCTGTGCAGCACAAGGACCGCGCCAATCCGATGCCTACTGTCCTTCGCTGGCGTGGCTATCGGTTCTATTTCTTCAGCAATGAGGGCTACGAGCCGCCGCACATCCATGTGGATCGCGGCGGAAATAGTGTAAAGTACTGGCTTGGCCCCGTCCGGTTGGCACGCAATTTCGGCTTCGGCCCGGTCGAATTGACGGTGATTGAGCGGAAAGTGCGGCAAGAGGAAACGGTCTTCCTCGAGAGATGGAATGAGCATTTCGGTAGCAACACGTGACCCCAGGATTGCCGATGTCGATGTGAGCGACACGACGCTTACGGTGACTTTACGGGATGGACGCACCATCGCTGCGCCGCTCGATTGGTTTCCAAGGCTGAAGAATGCAACGCCCGAGGCCCGCACTGCATGGGAACCTGCCGCGGCAGGACACGGCATTCACTGGCCGCGCATCGACGAGGACCTCAGCGTCGAGGGTTTGTTGCAAGGCCAGCCCGCTGCGGGCGGCTGACATCGCTGCACCAGAGACCCTACCGATCTCAACGACCGAGGCTCAAATTCCCTCGCCGTCGAGTCCGGTGTGGATGCCGCACTCGTCCTTCTCCAACCCCGGCCAGCGGCCATCGCGATAGCTTTCGCCGGCCTGCAGCCGCCGGGTGCAGGGAATGCAGCCGATCGAGAGATAGCCGTCTTCCACCAGCGGATGCCGCGGCAGATCGTGTTCGGCGGCATAGCCTTCCAGATCGGCCAGCGACCAGTCGTGCAGCGGATTGAAGCGGAAGCGGCCATCGAAATACTCGACCGACAGCATCGTTGTGCGGGCGCGAGTCTGGAACTGCTTGCGGCCGGTAACCTGCGCCGCAAAGCCGGCCAGCGCGCGCCGCAGCGGCTGCACCTTTCGGAAGGCGCAGCAGGCATCCGGATCGCGCGACCACAGCACGCCTTCCGGATCCTTCTCTGCCCGCGCGATCGGGTGCGGCCCCAGCGCGCGCACATCGGTGAGCCCCAGTTCGTCCTGAAGCCGGTCGCGATAGCGCAGCGTCTCGCCGAACAGTTTCCCGGTGTTGACGAACAGGATCGGCGTCGCCGGATCGACTTGCGCCACCAAATGCAGAAGCACGGCGGATTCGGCACCGAACGACGACACCACGGCCGTTCGTCCGGGGAACTCTTCCCGCAGCGCAAGCTCCAGGATGCCGCGGGCATCCCGCCCCGCCGCCAGGCTTCGCAACGTCGCAAGCTGCGCCGCGGCACTGGTGTCGCCAGTCTCCTGGAATGGCTGGCTGCGCAACGTGCGCCGGGGGCCGATCACGGTGACCGCGTTCATCGAAGCCAACCGCGAGCCGCAGCCAAGGCCGCCGTTTTTTGCGACACCTCCGAAGGCGACAAGCCGGAACGGCGCCACTGCGCGCGAAGCGTGCTCGCTTCCCGCAACTGATCGCTCCATTCCGGCCCGAGGCGCCGCTCAAGCCAATGCCGCACCAACTTTGCCAGTCCGGGCGATTTGCCGGAGGTGGAAACCGAAATCAGGAGGTCGCCACGACGGACCACGGCCGGCACGTGGAAGTCGCAGAGCTCGGGCCGATCTTCCACGTTGACGAGCAGTCCGCAGGCGCGCGCCGCGGCAGCCAGCCTGGCCGAAATGTCCTCGCAATAGCCCGCGACAAACAACGCTGTAAGGCCGTCAAATTCCGGGCCTTTGGCATCGGGCCGGAGCAGCGATGGCCGAAATCCGGCCTCCGCCAGCAGCTTTTGCCGGCGCAGCAGCGCCTCGCCCCGGCCGATCAAGCCAACCTGCGCCGGTCCCGGTTTGAGGACGATGGGCAGCAATCGCGTGCTCCTTGCGAACCGCGGAGGCGGTTCCACGGCAGAGATACGTAGCTCTATCCGATATTGCAACCTGATTGGTGGTAAATTCTGTAACATACGGTAGAAGTGCTGTATTATCATTCCGCAGCCCTGAGCAGCTGGGTTGTGGCCACGGCAAGGGGCTCGCCATGAGTGATGCAACCTTGACGCTGTCGAGGTTGGAGGACATGAGGCCACCCAAGATGGGCAACCCTGACGCGAATATACTTTCCTCCGGATTGACCCAGGTTGCCGCCCGGGGCGGGCCTGAGTGGGCTCTACGCCCCGGCCTGCTGCCCTACCCCGAGGCGGTGACCTTCATGGAAGCGCGGGTGGGCGAGATCGCGGCGGGCCGCGCGCCGGAGCTGATGTGGCTGGTCGAGCACCCACCCATCTACACCGCGGGCACCAGCGCCAACGACGCCGACCTGCTGGAAGCGTGCTTCCCAGTGTTCAAGACCGGCCGCGGCGGACAGTTCACCTACCATGGTCCCGGGCAGCGGGTGGTGTACGTCATGCTCGATCTGAAGCGCCGTAAGCCGGACGTGCGCGCCTACGTACACGATCTCGAGGAATGGCTGATCGGCGCGCTGGCCCAGCTCGGTGTTCAGGGCGAGCGGCGCGCCGACCGTGTGGGAATCTGGGTCGCGCGCGGCGGCGGGCGCGAGGACAAGATCGCGGCCATCGGGGTGCGCATCCGCCACTGGGTGACGTTCCACGGGGTCGCGCTGAACGTGAACCCCGATCTTTCGCACTTTTCCGGCATCGTGCCCTGCGGGGTGCGGGGCCACGGCGTCACCAGCCTCGCCGATCTGGGCCTGAAGACCTCGCTGAGAGACGTGGACGCGGCACTTCGGCATTCCTTCAGCGAAGTCTTCGGACCGGTTGCCGACTAAAGCGTCGGGCAGGTCCGGAAGCCTTTCTCGGCCGGCGGCTCGGCTTTGTGCAGGTCGATGTTTTTGACCTGGGCACCCGGCGGCCCACGCATACAGGCGGCCACGAACGCCTCGACCTGCTTGGTTTCGCCGCAAACCAGCGCCTCCACCGTGCCGTCCGAGCGGTTGCGCATCCAGCCCTCCAGCGCAAGTTTGCGCGCTTCCGCAGCCGCAAAGGCGCGGTAGCCCACACCCTGCACGGCCCCCTCGATCCGTAATCGCAGGCTGGTGATGTCCTGTCCGGTCATTTGACCCTTTATTTGCGATTGCCTTGCATCCTATTTCCCGGGCACAAGCAAGCCGCAATGCAGCCGTGCGGGAGGCTCGCGTTGCGCAAGAGCGAGGCAGCGCCGAATTGCGAAGGGGACATCGTGACAGGTGCGAAGTGCGTCTAGGGGGGCAGATTGCGGCGCTCGCCGTCTTCGCGCTTTGGACCGCCGGCGCCGCTGCCCAGCAATCCAATGTACTCGATTATCCCGCCTCCTTTTTCGCAGAAGCGCATCCCAATACCGCTTACGACATGCTGACCCGCCTGCCGGGGTTTATCTTTCAGAACGTGAATGCGGCGCGCGGCTTCGCCGGCACGGCGGGCAACGTGCTGATCGACGGCCAGCGCCCGACGTCCAAGACGGACGACCTCCAGTCCATCCTCCTGCGCATCCCGGCTGCCGATGTGGAGCGGATCGATCTGATCCGCGGCGGCGTGCCAGGCGTCGACATGCAGGGCCAGACAGTGGTTGCAAATGTGATCCGGAAGAAGGGAGACTCGACAGACATCGTGGCCGACGTGGAAGACAACATCTTCGTCGATGACGGTCACACCGTGCCGAACGCCAGCCTGCAATACACCCGGCATTCCGGCGACAGCACCTATGAGGGGTCGATCACCCGGTACGGCAATTTCGACGATTCGGTTGGGACCGGCTCGCATCGCGTGACGGATGCAAGCACCGGAGAGGTGACGCGCCAGCCCGCCCATGACAACGGCATGGGCACGGGAGGCGGGCTGACCGGCGCGGTCACCACGCCCCTCTTCGGCGGTCAGTTCAAAGCCAATCTCGCGCTGCAGGACAGCCCGTTCCACTCGGCATTCTTCTACAGCGCGCCGGACAATGGCGGCACCGCGATCAAGGACGTGAGCGGCAACCGCAACGGCGAACTGGGGCTGCACTGGGACGGACAGGCGGGCGGCGTCGAGGTGGAGGCGCTGCTGCTGCAACGGCTCAGTCGTCTGAGCGACGTCAACACGCTGCTCGCGCCGAACGATGACGAGCGCTTCGCGTCCGCCAGCGACACGGGCGAATCCATCGCGCGCGAAACGCTGCGCTACGGTCCCGACCCGTCGCTGACCTTCGAGGCAGGCGGCGAAGCGGCCTACAATTTCCTCAATGGCACCAGCGCCTTTGTTGTGAATGGCATAGACCAGCCACTGCCGGTGCCCAATCCGCGCGTGTTCGAAAGACGCAGCGAGATCTTCGGACAGGAAACCTGGAAATTCGCCGACGGCTGGTTGATGGAAGCCGGGGCGCGGTTCGAGTTTTCCACCATTGGCGAAACCGGCGAGGCCAACCTTTCGCGCTCGTTCTTCTACCCCAAGCCGCGCGCGATCCTCACCTGGACGCCGGATCCCGATACGCAAATTCGTCTTCGCTACGAAAAAGTGGTCGGGCAGCTCGACTTCAACAACTTCATCGCCAGCAGCAATCTTCTCGGCACCGGCGTGACCGCGGGGAACGTGAACCTGAGGCCCGACCAGCACACCCAATACGAAGTCTCCTACGAGCGGCATTTCCTGGAGAAGGGCGCGTTCGTCGCCACCTTCATGCACGAGGATATTGCGGACGTGGTCGACTACGTGCCGATCAGCGGACCGGGAGGCGTGTTCGACGCGCCCGGCAATATCGGCAACGGGACCAACGACAAGCTCGATCTCACCCTGACGCTGCCGCTCGATTGGCTCGGACT
>DIZC01000075.1:0-38579 GCA_002429315.1 Alphaproteobacteria bacterium UBA6038 | reverse complement strand
ATCGAGATCAAGCTGACGCAGGATATCGAGAGCCTGAACTCCACCTGGGGCATCTTGTACTACAACGGCTGGGACGAGTGGTATTACCGCCTGACGCAGGTGCGGCACCGGCGCCTGGTGCCGCCATATCTGGCGGCCTGGTGGGAGTACAAGCCGGAACCATCGCTGAGTTTGCACTTCGAAATCGATGACATCGGCCGCTTCGTGTACGACGACAAATACTTCGACTATGCGGGGCCTCGAGACATGAGCGCCCTCGCCTCGCTCGAGCAAATTTCGATCCGCTCCCAGCCGCACATCTTCGTGCAGATTCGCAAGACGTTCGACTAGGCCCTACGCAAATTCCAGGATCACGTCGTCAAGGGCGAGGCTGTCGCCTTTCTTGGCGTTGATCTTCTTCACCGTCGCGTCGCGCTCCGCGGTGAGCACGTTTTCCATCTTCATGGCTTCCACCACCGCCAGCGGCTCCCCGGCCTTCACCTCTTGGCCTTCCTTCACATTAACGGAGACGACGAGCCCCGGCATCGGGCACAGAAGCGCATTCGAGCCGCTGTTGACCGCCTTGCGCTGCATCAGCTCTGCAAGCGTCGCGGCTTCCGGTCTGCGCACACTAACCGTGACGGTCGTGCCGCCGTGCGTCAGGCGATAGCAGCCCGGCAATCGCGTGAGCTGGAACGTGTATTTGCCGTCCTTTTCGCGCAGAGGCACCATGGAATTGCCGGGCGTCCAATCCGAGCGCGCCGTATACGGTTCTCCGTCGATTTCGGCGAACAGCTTGCCGTGCCGAAAGGTGGCAAGCGCAATGGAGACGTTCCAATCTCCGATCGAGGCGATGAGCTCCTCCGGCCCTTTGTGCCGGCCGTTCAATGTGCCACTGATGTCGCCGGCGCGCTTTGTGCGCGCGAGCTTCACGACAAGCGCCGCGGCAACGAAGCGCCGGCGGAGCTCGTCATCGAGCGGGCGGCCATGAAAGCCATTCGGATATTCCTCCGCGATGAAGGCAGTGGAGAGCCGGCCCTCGCGAAACCGCGGGCTGTGCATGATGGCATTCAGGAAATCGATGTTGTGGCGGATGCCGTCAATGCGGAATTCATCCAGCGCATCGGCCATGGCATCGATGGCTTGCGCGCGTATGGGTGCGTGGGTGCAGAGCTTGGCGATCATCGGATCGTAGAACACCGAGATTTCGCCCCCTTCGTACACCCCGGTGTCGTTGCGGACGGTGATGCCGTCGCGCGTGCCTTCCTGCGGCGGCTGATAGCGCAAGAGACGGCCGGTTGAAGGAAGAAAGCCGCGATACGGATCTTCGGCGTAAATGCGCGACTCGATCGCCCACCCGTTGAGCTTCACGTCGGACTGCTTGATAGGCAGCTTTTCGCCGGCCGCCACCCGGATCATCAGTTCGACAAGATCGAACCCGGTGATCAGCTCCGTCACCGGGTGCTCGACCTGCAGCCGCGTGTTCATTTCGAGGAAATAGAAATTCCGGTCTTTGTCGACGATGAATTCGACGGTGCCGGCGCTGTCGTAACCGACGGCTTTGGCGAGCGCGACCGCCTGCTCGCCCATGGCGCGCCGCGTCTTCTCGTCCAGGAATGGCGACGGGGCTTCCTCGATCACCTTCTGGTGGCGGCGCTGGATCGAGCATTCGCGCTCGCCGAGATAAATGACGTTGCCGTGCTTGTCGCCCAGCACCTGGATTTCGATGTGGCGCGGCTCGGTGACGAACTTCTCGATGAACAGCCGATCGTCGCCGAAGCTGGCGTGCGCTTCGTTCTGCGACGATTGGATGGCCTGCGCGAGTTCCTCTTTCCGGTGCACGATGCGCAGGCCTTTGCCGCCGCCACCGGCCGAGGCCTTCACCATCACGGGGTAGCCGATTTCCCTGGCGATTTTCCTGGCATGTGCTTCGTCGCGGATTTCGCCCACGTAACCCGGCACCGTGGTCACCTTCGCGGCGAACGCCAGCTTCTTGGATTCGATCTTGTCGCCCATCGCCGCGATGGCGCGCATGTTGGGGCCGATGAACGTAACGTCTGCATCCGCGAGAGCTTCCGCGAAAGCTCCTCGTTCCGAAAGGAACCCGTAGCCGGGATGCACGGCCAGCGCGCCGGTGTCACGGCAGGCCTGCACGATGCGGTCGATCTGCAAGTACGATTGTGTTGACGGCGGCGGACCGATGCGCACCGCCTCGTCCGCCATCTCCACATGCAGCGCGTCGGCGTCGGCATCGGAATAGACGGCCACTGTCGCAATGCCCATCTTGCGGCAGGTCTTGATGACGCGGCAGGCAATCTCGCCGCGGTTGGCGATGAGGACTTTGGTGAACATCTACGCCGAAAATCCCCCCTCCGGTTTGCCTTCGCTTCGCTTCGGCAAACCACCTCCCCCGCAAACGGGGGAGGATAAGAATCGCCCAGCCTCAGCTATCCTCCCCCGCTTGCGGGGGAGGTGCCGAGTGCGAGCACAGCGAGCATGAAGCGGAAGGGGGGCCTCCATCATCATTTCCCCGCCATTTCCTTGTCGCGCACCGCGCGGAATTCGTTGCTCTTGTACCAGTTCGGCCAGGCATCGGAATTGGCGAGCTGATTGCCGAATTCGTACAGCACCTGAAGGTCCGACACCGGTCCGCTCAAATCCCAATCCGCATGCCATTCGTCCGAGGGCTGATGATAATGATGGATGCGGTAGTCGTCGCGCACCGCCTGCCCTGCCGTCTTGCCGCCGTTCAGCAGATCGTAGCCGCCACCCGGATCCAGCATCGGCACGCCCACCTTGGCGAGGCTGATGTGATCGGAGCGGTAGAAATAGCCCTTCTCCGGCTCGGGATCGGGCGAGATCGTGCGCGCTTGTGTCTTCAGCACGGCCGCAAGCTGGTCTTCCAGTTCCGAGGCGCCGCTGCCCACCACGATCATGTCGTGCGCACGGCCTTCCGGAATATTGGCGTCCAGATTGACCCCGCCCACAATGTGGTTGAGCGGCCACAGCGGATGCTCGGCAAAATATTGCGAGCCGAGCAGCCCCTGCTCTTCCATAGTCCACCCGATGAATACCACCGAGCGCTCCGGCGCGGGCTTGGTTTTCGCAAATTTCTCGGCGATTTCCAGAATGCTGGAGATGCCCATGCCGTTATCCACCGCGCCATTGTAGATCTTATCCGGCCCCGCAACGTCCGGCTTCACGCCGAGATGATCCCAATGCGCCGTGTACAGAATGTATTCGTTCGGCCGCGTGCGTCCCGGCATCACGCCCACCACATTGCGCGTCGTCATGTGCGTAACGGTGGAGTGCGCATGCGCGGTGAGCGTTTCGCCGGTCAGCGGCACGGCCTTGAACTCCGGCTTGTCGGCCGCGGCTTTGAGATGATCGTAATCCTGGCCGGCGCGCTTGAAGAGTTCGCGCGCGGTGTCCAGCGTGATCCAGCCTTCGATCAGCACCATGTTCGCGTTGCCGTTCTCCGCGGCCAGCCACGATTTCAGGCCGGTGTTCGAATTGCGCACAACCTCCCAGCCGTAGGCCGCCGGTTTGGTCTCGTGCACGATGAGCGCCGCCGCAGCGCCTTGTCGCGCCGCCTCCTCGTATTTGTAAGTCCAGCGGCCGTAATAGGTCATCGCCTTGCCCTTGAAGAAGTTGGGATCGGGCGTTGCGTCTTCGTTGCCGGGGTCGTTGATGAGGATGACAACCGTTTTGCCCTTCACATCCACGCCGACATAGTCGTTCCATTTGTACTCCGGCGCGACCACGCCGTAGCCCACGAACACCAGCGGCGAACTCGTCACGCTCACATCGGCCGATTTGAACTGCGGCGTCCAGAAGACGTCGTCATCCGGGAATTTCGGATTGAGTGCGCCTTTGGGCGTGTCGAAGGCGAGTGAGGATTTGGACGCATCGAGCGCGATGTTCACGGCGGGCACCGGCTGGAACCAGCTGCCGTGGTTTCCGGGCGCAAGCCCGATGCGCTTCATCTCCGCGGCAATCCAGTCTGCCGCCGCTTCGCCGGCCTTCGTGCCCGGCCCGCGGCCCTGAAACACGTCGTCGGAGATGGCTTTGTCTCTGGCCGAGAGGTCGGCGGCGCTAATCTCGGGCGAGGTCTGCGGGTGCGCCAGCCATTGTGGGGCCGCAGCGATCAACAGCAGCGCCGCCGCGGCACAAGACATGGTGACAAGCCGCCGATGAATTGTTTTGGGGGGAGTCGCGAGATCTTGTGCGCTTCCCCGGTTTCCGTCCGGTCGCATTGTTCTCTGCTCTCCTACCGAGGTCGATTTCCACATCCTGTAAGGCCGCCTGCTGGGGTGTTCCAAGCCCTAGAATAAGGCCGGAATCGCGCCGGTAACCGAAAAAATTTGCGCTCCAGTGCAATCAAGGGGTTAGCGCCGAACGGTGGTAAACAGAAGAAGTTGTCCTTGGCGATGGCGCCCGCTTGCGCAATCTTGCCGGGCTGGGGCCGCCACAGGAGGGAACAATGGAATTCTTCACCTTGCCCGAAGTGAAAGGGCTGAACCTGCCCTTCAGCCAGGCAGTGCGCGTCGGCGACGTGCTCTACCTGTCCGGTGCGCTCGGCATCGTACCGGGCAAGATGGAGCTGGCGTCCGGCGGCATGGAAGCCGAAACGCGCCAGACGATGGAGAATATCGGCACAATTCTGCGCGCCAACGGCCTTTCGTTCGATGACGTGTTCAAGTGCACCGCGATGCTGGCCGACATGGGCGAGTGGCCGGCGTTCAACGCCGTGTACGTGACCTACTTTAAGCCCGACCGGCTGCCCACCCGCTCCGCCTTCGGCGCCGCCGCCCTCGCGTTGGGCGCCCGCGTCGAACTCGAGTGCTGGGCATATGCGGGGCAGAGGTAAAACTCTCTTTTTGCATATCTCAGCCGCGCGGCGCCCGGCGCAGGCTACGCACTAAAGATTCCCGGCAGATTGAAGACGACGTGCGAGAGGAGGGCCGGCAGCAAACTTCCGCTGCGCCGCCGCAGCTCTCCCGCCAGAAGTCCAAGGAGAAGAGCGCCGGCAGCCGTCACCGGACCGATCTCCAAATGCACCAGCGCAAACAGCAACGCAGCGCCGATCGAACCGGCGATCGCCGCCCTGGCGGTGCGGCCAAGCTCGCGCGTGAATACGGTTTGCAAGAGTCCGCGGAAGATGGACTCCTCCTGGACGGGCGCGCAAAGCAGGAAATAGAAGGCCAATGCCGCTTTCGATAAATGCAGCCCCGGCATCGCGGCGCTCTCATGGGCTCTCTCGATGGCCAATTGCGCAGCGGCGCTGAGCGGAACGGCAATGAGCAGCGCAAGAACCAAATAGCGCGGACGTGCCCAACCGACGCCAAAGTCTGCCAAGCGCAGGCGCCGCCACCATCCGTACGCGGCCGCCAGCGCCCATGCCGCGACGATGGTTATCCCGATAATGACCGGCACGGCGGTGTTCATCGGCAGTTTGAGGCCGCCGGCGATCAGAAACGCGGGAGCGTAGACGAGCACGAGCAAGAGCGCTGCCAATCCACACGCCACAAGAAATTTCACCATGGCTGCCACGCCCCACCGTACAGCAAACCGGGATGGCACGTAGTCGATGCGATTTACGGCGAGCTGTCCCCCCTTCCGTCTGGCATCGCTGCGCTGTCGCGTAGCTCGCCAGCCACCTTCCCCCACGAGTGGGGAAGGCGAAAGGGAGCTATGCGCTTGCCACCGACCGATAGAATTTCAGGCAAAGGTCCGTAGCTTCGAACCACTTGATCAAGAGAGAAAACCTTGGGGCCTCAGCAGGAACCATCCAAACGGCTCCATGTCCGGTTACAAGCCCCTGCCGCTGCAAGATGTGTAACCCCAATACGAGTTCATCATGGCCCTTTCGAACCAGCGGTATCAATCCAAGAAATCCCGTGTCCGTGTAAAGCGGTTGCTGAACTTCAACAACGACGATGCCGTCCTTTAGAAATTGCCTTGTTTGCTCATAAATGCTCTTTGCAGCTTGATCATTCTCCAGATTGTTTCTTGACCTGAAGCAGGTCTTGGGCACTTGAACCAGCTTTTCTCTAGCGTCGGCTCGAATCGATGCCCTCCCAAAATCTGAAACGTTTTTTGATATCTCTCTCGACAATTCGTCTACGATCTCTGCCTCTCTGCGTCCGATATTCGCGAGAATGTCGCAGAACGTGATTGCGGACGAGTCGTAATCAGTGGCGGCCGAGGCGAGGAGGTTGGCCCAGCGCTGCTTCATTAGATCATCAGACGATTCTGTAGACGCCTTCTCTAAAAACGGAATTAGAAACTTGTTAGGCAGTGGCTTGATTTCACCTCGTTCCAACTCGATTCGTGCACGTGCTTTGCGCGCAATTTCTATGAGTACGTCTTCACGCTGCAGCCTGATTTGATCGGCCCTGATCCCCATCCTTTCAGTGAACGGACGAATTATGTCCGTAAGAGCGTCCAAGAGACGGCCAGAGCTTTCTTTCGGAATTTCCGTTTTGATTTCGGTCCTAAGTGAGACCGGTGACCCGATGTCTACCCTTACCAATGGTTTCTCATCGTCAGCCACAGCATCCCTCACAACGGTATATTGTCGTGCTTCTTCCAGATCTGCGGCACCTGCTTGTTCTTGAGCATGCGCAAGGAGCGCGCGATGCGCCAGCGAGTGGAATGCGGGCGGATGACATCGTCGATGTAGCCGCGTGAGGCGGCGACGAACGGATTCAGAAACCGGTCTTCGTATTCCTTGGTGCGCTCGGCGATGGCGTCGGCATTGCCGCGCTCGTTGCGGAAGATGATCTCGACCGCGCCCTTGGCGCCCATCACCGCGATCTGCGCTGAGGGCCAGGCGTAGTTCACATCGGCGCGCATGTGCTTGGAGGCCATCACGTCATAGGCGCCGCCGTACGCTTTCCGCGTGATCACCGTCACCTTCGGGCAGGTGGCCTCGGTAAAGGCGAACAGCAACTTGGCGCCGTGCTTGATGATGCCGCCATGCTCCTGCGCCACGCCAGGTAAAAATCCGGGCACGTCCACGAAGGTGACGAGCGGAATGTTGAAGCAATCGCAGAATCGCACGAACCGCGCGGCTTTGCGCGACGCATCGCTGTCGAGCACGCCGGCCAGCACCATGGGTTGGTTGGCGACGAAGCCCACGGTCGAGCCTTCGATGCGGCCGAAGCCGGTGATGATGTTGCGCGCAAACGCCTCTCCGATCTCGAAGAAGTCGCCCTCGTCGGCGACCTTCAGGATCAGCTCCTTGATGTCGTAGGGCTTGTTCGGATTGTCCGGCACCAGCGTGTCGAGGCTCATCTCGGCGCGTTGCGGATCGTCGGTGGACGGCCAGTGCGGCGGCTTCTCGCGATTGTTGAGCGGCAGGAAATCGTAAAGCCGGCGGATTTCCTCGATGGCGATCACGTCGTTGTCGTAGGCGCCATCGGCCACGGCAGATTTGCTGGTGTGCACGCGCGCCCCGCCGAGATCCTCGGGCGTCACGTCCTCCTGCGTCACCGTCTTCACGACCTCCGGCCCGGTGATGAACATGTAGCTGGTGTCGCGCACCATGAAGATGAAATCGGTCATCGCGGGCGAATAGACATCCCCGCCGGCGCACGGTCCCATGATGACACTGATCTGCGGCACCACGCCGGACGCCAGCACGTTGCGCTTGAACACTTCGCCGTAGCCCGCGAGCGAGGCGACGCCTTCCTGGATGCGCGCGCCGCCGGCATCGAGCAGGCCGATCACCGGCGCGCCGTTCTGCATCGCCATGTCCTGGATCTTGCAGATTTTCTGGGCGTGAGTTTCGGAGAGCGAGCCGCCAAACACGGTGAAGTCTTTGGCGTAGACGTATACCATGCGGCCGTTGATGGTGCCCCACCCGGTGACCACGCCGTCGCCGGGAATGCGATTCTTTTCGGCGCCGAAATCGGTGTTGCGGGCCTCAACGAACATGTCGAACTCCTCGAAGGAGTTCGGGTCGAGCAGCAGGTCGAGGCGCTCGCGCGCGGTGAGCTTGCCGCGGGCGTGCTGCGCCTGAATGCGCTTCTCGCCGCCGCCCTGGCGCGCTCGCTCCCGCCGCGCTTCCAGTTCCGAAAGAATATGCTTCATGGGGTCCCCACGCGCCGGATTCGTAGGCGTGTGGTGAGAGTGGAAGCCGGCGCCATATGGGTCAAGGCCGTGGCCTGTTCTCACGCGGAGACGCGGAGGCCAGCCACGCAGGGCTTTCTACTGAAGCTCGAAGAGATTGGGCCGGCGATGCCAGGCCGAAGTTATGCTTCGCTTAGCGCAGCTGCGCTGTGTGCCTTCGCTGTTTCGTGTCTGATTTCTTCTCCGCGTCCTCCGCGCCCTCCGCGTGAACTATTTGAGCAGCCGAAGGAATCGATTGACAGCCGTGAGTTCGGCGAGGAGGCGGTGGCGGCGCTGTTCGGGTTCGGCGTCGCGCCCCCATTTCTCGGCCTGGAAGGTTTCATCGAGAGTCGCGGCGGCGAAGGCTTCCTCGGCGTTCACCTGCTCCTTAGCCAGAGCCAGCGCGAGGATGACCGAGCCGGTGATCGTGGTGGCGGTGTGCAGCGCGGTCAGTTCGAATTCGTCGTACCGCGCGATGGCCTGTTCCAGTTCGGCTATGGCTTCGGGCGGCTGCGGCACGGGACGAATGCCGAAGCCCACTTTCAGCCGTACGTCATAGGTCTCAGCCGCCCAATCGAGCAGCGGGTCCCATGCGAGCGCCTGCCGCGCCACCAGCTCCGGCGGATCTTCTGCGCGATAACAGAGCAGATCGGTTTCCACGTATTTCAAAATCTGTTTGGCAATGCGCGCGCGCTCCGGCGTCACCACATCGATGGCGGCGAAGGCCAGCCGCGTGAGCGGCATGGTTTGCGGATCGATAGTCTCCCCCTGCCCGCGCCATTCTTCTGCAATGGCTTCAGCCAGCGGCAAGTTGGGCAGCGACAGCATAGCGCGCTTGGGCGTTTTCACGGCCTTGCCGTCGAGCAACACGGTGTATCCGCCGTCTGTCCCCGCGGAAGCGGATGCTTCCTTGTAAAAGCGCTTCATCGCTTGCGTTGCAGCTTGCCCAAATTGCGTGCGGCTTCGTTGGCGGCAACGGGCGAGCGGCGCAAACGGCCCGGGACTCTTTCGCGAAGCGCAGTCGGTAGACCATCATGGGGCCCGAGCTTCGGAACCGGATGATCGGCCCAGTACGCTTTGCCGATTTCCTTGTTGTATTGCGGATGGAATGGATACCAGTACTGATTGACGAAGCGGGAGCGCTCGCCGCCGACGATGATCACCGCATCGTCGTCGCTGTTGTTGAGGATGGCGTGCGTGATGCCGGTGCCATTCTTCCAACCGATGAAATCGCCCTCGCCCATCGGGGTGATCCAGCCGTCGTTCCAGGCCTCCACGCTGCCCGACACGACACAGACGAATTCGCTCTCGTCGCGTTCAGCATGCGGCCAGCTGGTGCGTCGTCCCGGCTTCAGCACCTGCAGCCGCATGGCGATCCGCGAAAAGCGGGCGCGGTTGTCGAACCGCGCATCCAGCGTCTGATCTTCGTCGCTTCTGGGATAACGGTTCGCCTTGTTGACCAGGATGTCGCGCCAATGCGCCACAAACGTCGGTAGCGCGCGCTTACGGCCCGTCAGCGATCCCGGCTTCCCATCATTAGGCCCGAGCTTGCGGGCCGGGGCCTCCTCCCACCACATACCGGATTTCGCGAGTTGCTCCTTCAGATGCGGCTCGAGCGGATGGACCGCGCGGGAATTGCGCCGGAACGCCTCGGTGAACACGAACAGTCGCGCATCCGAATCCGAATTGTTGATCAGGGAATGCACCAGCCCGGTGCGGGCGTTGAGCGCAACACCCTGGCCTTCGCTCAACCGATGGAGGTGGCCTTCTGCCCAGAGGTCCGGCGTCCCCTCCAGCACGAACGCGAAGATTTCGAGGTCGTCCATGGCCAGCGGCGGATAGGCGCGGCGGCCCGGCGGAATCCGCAGGTGCGCCACGCGGAAATGATGAATGCCCGTGGCGGTCGCAAGTTCGGAGGCAAACCCGAAATCCTCGCTCGCGCCTGGCGGCGCGGCCGCGGTTTCAATCTCACGCCAGTTCTTGATGAACGATGGTTTGAGCGGCTGCTTCATTTTCGTCTCGATGGAAATGGATCGCGGGCGTCGGTCTCCTGGAAACCTAAAAGCTTCCACGCCTTCTGCATATGCGGGGGGAGCGGAGCCGTGGTGCGCAGACGGCCGCCATTGGGATGGGCGATGTCGATCGAGCGGGCATGCAGATGCAGTCGATTCTCTATTTCTCCCGAAGGCCGCGCGACCGCGCCGCCATACTTGAAATCCCCGACAATGGGTGTGCCGAGGTTCGCGAGGTGTACTCGGATCTGGTGGGTGCGGCCGGTGACGGGCTTGGCCGCCACCCAGGCATATTCGTCGCCCGCGCGGTCGATGACGACATAATCGGTAATGGCATGCTTGGCGTCTTCGGCATCCCGATCCGCGCCCACCATCTTTTCCGCGCCGCGCCCACCTTCCTTCGACAGCGCCAGTTTGACCGTGCCTGCACGCTGCTTCGGCACGCCGCGGGTGAGCGCCCAGTAGATCTTCTGCGCATCGCGGCGGCGGAGCGATTCCGACAGCGCCGCCGCGGCCGGAACAGTGCGCGCCACCACCAGCACGCCCGACGTGTCGCGATCCAGCCGGTGCACCAGCCGCGGCCTCTGCTTCTTGCCGAATTTCAGATGCTCCAGCAGGCCATCGACATGCCTGGTGATGCCGCTACCGCCCTGTGTCGCCAGTCCAGTGGGCTTGTTCATGACCAGAACTGAGGAATCCTTATGAATCACAAGCGCTTCCGCTTCTTTCCTCTCCTGGTCTGTGAGCGGTTTGTGGGCTGTGAATTTGTCTAAGGAAGTCTGGTCCCCAGCCACATCTCTCGCCTGCAGTTGCGGCGGCAGGCGTAGCATCTGTCCTGTGGACAGCCGGTCGCTCGCCTTGGCACGCCGGCCCTCCACCCGCACCTGCCCCGTGCGCAACAGCTTCTCCAGTGCACCGTGGTTCAGGCCGGGGTAATGGCGCCGGAACCACCGGTCCAAGCGAATACCGTTGTCATCGGCTCCGACGATCTGTGTCTCAGCGGCCATCGGGTTGACGCATGCTGGTCGAGTCACTTAAGCGTGGCACACAGGGGATGGGGTTCCCCTTTAACCGCCCGACCGCTGCAAACGCCAGACGGCTGATGACCCCTATCGTTGGAAACTTCGGTAGGAGTCCATCGTGGCAAACGTTTGGCTGAATTCCGCGCTGTGGCTCGGGCTGGCGCTGGCCGCATCGCTCATTTCCGTCCGCGTGGCGATTTCGGTCGCCCTCATCGAGATCGTGGTGGGCGCGCTGGCCGGCAACACCATCGGGCTTCACATCACCGAGTGGGTGAATTTCCTCGCAGGCTTCGGGGCGATTCTCCTCACCTTCCTGGCCGGCACCGAAATCGACCCGCGGATCGTGAAGAAGCACTTCTGGTCGAGCATGACCATCGGCGTGATGGGCTTCTTCGCGCCCTATCTCGGCGTGCTGGCCTACGCCCATTGGGGAATCGGTTGGCCATGGCCGCAGGCACAGATCGCCGGCATCGCGCTTTCGACCACGTCCGTCGCCGTCGTTTACGCCGTGATGATCGAGACCGGTTTCAACAAAACCGAGCTGGGCAAGATCATCCTGGCCGCCTGCTTCATCAACGATCTCGGCACGGTGCTGGCGCTCGGGATTGTCTTTGCGCATTACGATTTTCGCCTGCTGTTCTTCGGCGCCGCGACGGCCGTGGTGCTCGTGATCCTCGCCCGCTATGCGCCCTGGATGTTCAAAAGCATCGGCCAGCGGGTGAGCGAACCGCAAACGAAATTCGTGTCGCTCATCCTGCTGGCTTTGGGCGGGCTCGCCAGCGTCGCCGGCAGCGAGGCGGTGTTGCCGGCCTATCTTGTCGGTATGGCGCTGGCGGCGACCTTCCTGGCCGAGCATGAGCTCGCCCACCGCATGCGGATTATCGCGTTCTCGATCCTGACGCCGTTCTATTTCCTGAAAGCCGGATCGCTGGTTGAGGTGCATGCGGTGATCGCATCGATCGGCCTGATTGCGATTTTCCTTGGCATCAAGATGGTCACGAAATTCATCGGCATCCTGCCGCTGACGCGCTATCACGAATTCGATCGGCGCGAGGGCATGTACACCACCCTGCTGATGTCCACCGGCCTGACCTTCGGCTCGATCTCGGCTCTCTTCGGCCTCACCAATCACATCATCGACCAGCGGCAGTACACGATCCTGGTCACGGCCGTCATCGGCAGCGCGGTGGTGCCGACCTTGATCGCGCAGACCTGGTTCCAGCCGGACTTCAAGGCCATTGCAGACGAGCCGGAAGTGCTTGAGGCAGAAGAGGTCGCGGGCGAAGAGCCGTGAATGCGGTTATCCTTCTCGCAGACGACAGGGATTCGAGGAATGCCGATTCAACTCTATCTCGCGGTCGCGGCCGGCGGCGCGCTGGGAACGGTCGGGCGCTATTTCTTCTCCGGTCTGATCGCCAACGCCTTCGGCCAAACCTTCCCCTGGGGCACCCTGTTCGTGAATGTCACCGGCTCGTTCGTCATCGGATTCTTTGCGGCGGTGACCGGGCCGGACGGCCGGCTGCTGGTGAGCGGCACGACGCGCCAGTTCGTGATGCTCGGCATCTGCGGCGGCTACACGACGTTCTCCTCTTTCAGCCTGCAGACTCTGAACCTGATCAACGACGGCGAATGGCTGTACGTCGGCGGAAATATTGTGGGTTCGGTGACGCTCTGCTTGTTCTTCGTCTGGCTCGGCGCGATGGCCGCGGGCGTAATCAACCAACTGAAGGGAGCGTGACATGCAGGTTCCGAAAGACGCTGTGCTGCTCCGCATCTTTTTCGGCGAGGCCGACAAGTTTCACGGGCGTCCGCTTTACGAATGCATCGTGCTGAAGGCGCGCGAGATGCACCTCGCCGGCGCGACCGTGTTACGCGGGCCGATGGGCTTCGGCCATTCGAGCCGGGTACACACCGCGAAAATCCTGCGCCTGTCCGAAGACCTGCCGCTCGTGATCGAAATCGTGGACGCAGAGGATCGGATCAATGCCTTCCTGCCGCAACTGGACGCCATGATGGGAAGCGGCCTGGTGACGATGGAGAAGGTGAAAGTGCTGCAATATGGAGCCGGGCAGCTCGCGCCGGCCTGATGCATGCGCCTCGGCGACAACAATTTCTTCAACCTGTTCCAGCGGCTCGCGGCTGACTCCAACAAGAACCGTGATTGCGACGAATGGGACATCGCTGGCGTTTGCTGGCGCAGGCACCGCCATATCGAATGGGGACCGCTGTCATACCAGATCGAAACTCACGAGCTTCGGCATGCCGAACGCCCGCACTGGTCACTCGTGTTCGTGCACGAGATCTGGTGGGGCGCCGATCGCCGCAAGGCCATCCGCAACACGCACTGGGTGCATCTCGAATCCGGTGAGCGCCGAGATGTGCTCAAGTGGTTCGAGGCGCGCCTGGAAGCCCTTGACCGGTAGTCGGTCAAGCCGCATTCCAAGGATTCACGACGGGAATGGGCAAATCGCTGAAGTGCCGCACGTTTCCAGTCGCCAGGGTCGCTCCACGAGCGATTGTGATGGCGGCAATCTGCGTGTCCGCCAGACCGACTGTAACCCCCCGCTTCCGCCTGGCGCCATACAACCGGCCGGCAATGAGCGCCGCATGCTCGTCAAAGGGAAGAACGCGACCGCGCAAAAATGTGCGCAAGGCCCCGGCAAACGCTATATCCAACGCGTCCCGCTTCTTTCCCGCGCCCATCATCTCGATACCCATAACCACCTCCATGAGCGTGACAGAGGTGATATATGTCTCCTCAAACCGCTGCGCATCGAGCCAGCTCACGATCTTCTCGTCCGGCGAAGCGCTCAGCATCGCCGAAAGAACATCGGTATCGATGACGATCATCTAAATTTGGCCGGACGCGGGGGTTCCTCTCTGATATTCGGTATCTTGAATTCCGGCGGGACTTTTCCGGCAAAATGCTCCGCCAGCAGGGTGCCGAGACCCTTCTGCGCCGTCCCTTTCACTGCTTTCGGCACTGCCTTGGCGGGAAGCGCAGCTGCTGCCGCTTCACGCAGAATTTCCCGTACCTCGCCTTCGAGACTGCGCCCGCGGACCTTGGCACGCGTTTTTAGCCGGCGCTTCACAAATTCTTCCAGATTGCGAACCACAAGCTGGGCCATTGCCGTCCTCCAATCGATATCAGACTAGCATCAGAACGATATCAATTCAACCGGAACGCTGGCGTGAGCGCTGCTCGCGGAGCTTCGCCCAGTATTCCAGGCGCTTCTGGATCTCGCGTTCGAAGCCGGTGTCCTTCGGCTGATACAGATTCTGGCGCTCCATGCCCATCATCGGAATACTAGTCTGGCGCCAGGTTTCCTTCACGCTCAGAGTTCCTTCGACTGATCAAGCCAAGGCAGCCAGGTACTGAGAATAGCCACAGCAGAGTTCCGGATAACCCAAAACTCTAAGCATGATCAAACGCGGCAAATACCTGCAACTCCTCAATAATTCGAAGCCATTGACTCTCATTAGCCAAATGATCAAGAGTTTGGTATTAAGCGGCGTTGTCTTGTCAGGGGAGGAGCAAATGCAGCGCTCTTTTCGTACATCTCTTGCGTTGGGATTGTCTGCTGCGAGCGCGATAGGTTTGGCGTCCTGTACGCCAGATAGCCAAGTGCCGACCGACGCCGCAAATACACCAGGCTGCACTTTGGCCGTCGGCACCGTGGCGACGTGGTTCAAATTGGGTAGCGTGACGCTGGACGGCGAAGTGACGCCGGCGGACAGCATCAATTTTTCCGACCAGCCCAACTGCTCCTTCTATGTCTGGTCGGCGCGCATGTTCCTGTGGCTGACCTCGCCTACTCCCCCCAGTTATGGCGGGGGCGGCGGGCGCATTTTCGCTTCGCCTGCTTTCTTCGACGTTTCTCCGGAGAATGCGCTCCACCAGCGCACGTTGATCAAGCATCACGTGGGGCTGATGCCATTTCTTAGTGCCCGCGTCGGCCAGAAAGGCGCGCATGAGCAGCTCATCATCCGTGACAAGCGTAGTGGCCGCCTATTCGAGCAGGCGCCGGCACAGGTGAGCGCGCGCGGGCTGCCGCAAATTCTCAATACGCGCAACCAGCTTGTCGAAATCCAGCGCGGCGTGCTGCGCAACGGCCAAGTCGTGCTATTCGATCCGCAAGGCCGGCAGATCGACTTCCTGCGCTCGAGAAAGGAACTGCAGGCTGGCGACATCCCCGCGCTGAACAGGATCACCATCGCGGGCCACGCCATTCTGTTCGACCTGTTCGGTGACGTGCTGCAGGCCGAGCAGGCCGAAGCCGACACCGGCGTGGTGATGGCCCAGAACAATTCGCTGATCTACTACACGATCGAGGTCAACGACGTGTATGCTTACTTCGCTTCCGGCGTGAAATCCGGCGCCATCTCGGCGGCGCATTTCCCCATCTCCGCCACCGACGAAACGCCGATCAGCAGCTATGCGGCGACCAAGGGTGTGTCGTCGTTCCCCGATCCTGAAGCGCTGGCAATCGAACTCAAAACGGCTTGGGTTGAAGCCAGTAGCCTGCCGTCGGGCTGCAACTACATCACCATGAGCGCGAAAATCCCTACCTATGACACGACTGATCCAACGAAATGGAAGGTCAGCGGCTCGACGACCAAGACCATGGCGATGATCGGCATGCACGTTGTGGGCTCGACCGGCTCAACCAACCCGGCCAACTCCGTTCACGGCCATCCGGAGATGATCTGGGCGACCTTTGAGCACAAATGCAATGCGCCGGTGGGCGGCGGCGGATACACGTACAATGGGGCCTCGCTGAACGAGAGCGGCCCCTCCGAAACGGGCCCGTGGCTGCTGTCATCCAGCAACAATCCCGGCAGCCCGAACCAGATGCGCCAGAGCTACAATGACAGCGTAACTCCGCACGAAGTCGATTCCCTGAATCCGCCACAAACTGTCGGCCCATCCGATGTAACCCGCGTCATGCCCTGGGGCATGCCGGGTAGCAACGCAACGTCCAATACGCAGATCATCGCTCTCGATCATTCCGTGCTGTCGCAGATCGCGGCCGGCGACGTGCGGGGCAATTACATCATGACGGGCGCGACCTGGCGCATCTTTGGCGGCATCATCGCGGCGCAGGTCGGTACCAACAAGCTTGCCAACACGACAATGGAGACCTTCGCGCAGGGCAGCAATTGCTTCAGTTGCCACGTTGGGGGGAGTGCGCCAGCGCAATTCCTGGGTGATAATTCGGGCAACGGGCTAAGCCACATCTTCGGGGAGCTGCAATCGCTACCGTGAGCGCTTGGTCCTGAGTTTGGCCCAGTAATCAAGCCGCTTGGAGATTTCGCGTTCGAAACCGGTGTCCTTCGGCTGATACAGATTCTGGCGCTCCATGCCCTCGGGAAAATAGTTTTGACCCGAGAACCCATCTTCGGCGGCGTGATCGTAGGCGTAGCCCTTGCCGTAGCCCAGCTGCTTCATCAGCTTGGTCGGCGCATTGAGGATGTGCGCCGGCGGCATGAGCGAGCCGTGCTGTTCGGCGGCCTTCATAGCCGCGCCCTGCGCCACATAGACCGCGTTCGATTTCGGCGCGCTGGCGAGATAGAGTACGCACTGCACCAGCGCGATCTCGCCTTCAGGGCTCCCAAGGAAATCGTAGACGTCTTTGGCAGCGATTGCCTGCACCACGGCCTGCGGGTCGGCGAGGCCGATGTCCTCCACGCTGGCGCGGACCAGCCGGCGGGCGATGTAGAGCGGCTGCTCGCCCCCGGCCAGCATGCGGGCGAGCCAATAGAGCGCGGCATCCGGATCGCTGCCGCGGATCGATTTGTGCAGCGCGGAGATGAGGTTGTAGTGCTCCTCGCGCGACTTGTCATAGAGCGGGGCACGCTTCTGCACCGCTGCCACCAATGCTGCGGAATCCAACGGCTTTGTGGCTTTCAGCGCCGCGACTTCTTCGGCCAGATTCAGCAGGTAACGGCCGTCGCCGTCCGCCATGGCGCGCATGGTTTGTCGCGCATCGTCGGTGAGCGGAAGCCTGCGTTGGTAGAACTCTTCGGCGCGCGCGAGCAGCGTTTCCAGTGCCGCATCGTCCAGCCTTCGCAGCACCATCACCTGGGCGCGGGACAGCAACGCGCCGTTCAGCTCGAAGGATGGATTCTCCGTCGTGGCGCCGACGAGAACGACGGTGCCGTCCTCCACCACCGGCAGAAAGGAGTCCTGCTGGCTGCGATTGAAACGGTGGATTTCATCGATGAAGAGCAGCGTGCCCTGCCCTGTCTTGCGGCGCTGGCGCGCGGCCTCGAACGTCTTCTTGAGATCGGCGACGCCGGAGAACACTGCCGACAGCTGCACGAAGTGCAGCTGGAACGCGGTGGAGAGCAGCCGCGCGATGGTGGTTTTACCGGTGCCCGGCGGCCCCCACAGAACGATGGAATGCGGCCGGTTCTCCGCCACCATGCGGCCGATGGGCCCCTCCGG
The DNA here is from genome assembly GCA_002429315.1 of Alphaproteobacteria bacterium UBA6038. Lineage (GTDB taxonomy): Bacteria > Pseudomonadota > Alphaproteobacteria > Micropepsales > Micropepsaceae > Rhizomicrobium. The sequence goes on along the minus strand of DIZC01000075.1, from coordinate 21,003 downwards.
CCCGATCAGGTGATCCTGGCCGACCACTTCGCCGAGTGTCTTCGGCCGCAGCCGGTCGGCCAACGGCCGCGGCGCATCATTGGCCATCCCGGCGGATTCGAAGAGGTCGGACATTCGTTTCTAGTTTCGGAACCGGGCCGCCTCGTCTGAGCCCCTCGTAGCGTCGCCCGCGCTGTAGGAATGGGCGCCTGCGCCTGCCAGATGGCCGCCGTCGACGATCAAATACTCCTCCCGGATCGGCCGTCCATCGAACCAGCATTCCAGAATTTCGCGCGTGCCGGCGGCATAGCGCGTCTGCGCGGAAAGACTCGAACCCGAGGTGTGCGGCGTCATTCCGTGGTGCGGCATGGTGCGCCAGGGATGGTCCCTCGGCGCCGGCTGTGGGAACCACACATCGCCTGCGTAGCCCGCCAATTGCCCGCTCTCCAGTGCCCGCGCAACGGCGTCCCGATTGCAGATCTTCCCGCGCGCTGTGTTCACCAGATAGGCGCCCCGCTTCATCCGCCCAATCATCGCCTCGTCGAAGAGGTTTTCGGTCTCTGGGTGCAACGGGCAGTTGATCGTCACCACATCGCAAATCTTGATCATATCTTCAACGTTCGGATGGAACGTCAGGTTCAATTCGCGCTCGACCTCCGCCGACAACCGATGACGATCGGTATAGTGCAGCCCAACATCGAAAGGCTTCAGCCGTCGCAGCACGGCAAGCCCGATCCGGCCCGCGGCAACCGTGCCCACCTGCATTCCCTCGAGATCATAGGAACGCGAGACGCAATCCGCGATATTCCATCCACCGGCGATGACCTGCTGGTACGAGGGAATGTAGTTGCGCACCAGCGACAGGATCATCATCATCACGTGCTCGGAGACGCTGATGCTGTTGCAATAGGTGACCTCTGCGACGGTGATCTTGCGATCCATCGCCGCCTGGAGATCGACGTGATCCGAGCCGATGCCCGCGGTGATGGCGAGCTTCAGCTTCGGCGCGCGGGCGATGCGCTCCGCCGTCAGATAGGCCGGCCAGAACGGCTGCGAGATGACAATCTCGGCATCGGCGAGCTCGCGATCGAAAACGGAATTGGTGCCGTCCTTGTCCGACGTCACGACGAAGGTGTGGCCGCGTGCCTCGAGGAATTTGCGCAGGCCCAGTTCGCCCGACACGCACCCGAGCAACGCGCCGGGCGTAAAGTCGATCGCCGACGGCGTCGGCAACGTTTGTCCGTTGGGATAACGCTCGAGTTTCGGCAGATCGTCGCGCGGATAGCTGTTCGGATAACCATCCACCGGATTGTCGTAGAGGACGCACAGAATCTTTGCCATCGGTTCGCTTCCTCGCACCTGCTGCCGGAGTATGCAGCAAGGGGCGCCCAGAGCGAAGCGGCCGCGCTAGCCGCCCAGCCGCACGTGGATTTGCTGCCCGCCGCGGTCGATGATCATGTCCCACTGGCCGCCGGCGTTGGACAGCGCGCGGTTCAGTTCGCCCACCGAGTGAATCTCCGCGCCGTTGATGGTCCGCACGATATCGCCGGACTGGAAGCCCTGCTGTGCGGCGATGGATTCGCCCGGCGACATCACCACCACGCCGCGCGCCATCAGATCGAGCTGCAATTCGGTGTTCACCGCGGGCGACAGGTTTTCCACTTTGGCGCCGGTGAGCGGATTGCGCCCGCCGATGGTCGTCACCTGCCGCGACGGATTTTCCGGCGGCAAGGCAAGCCGCACCTCGACATCGCGCGGACCGCCTCCGGCGCGAACGTGCAGCCGCACGCTGTCGCCCGGCCGGTGCGTGGCGAGGCGATAGTTGAGGCCCTGCATGTCGTCCACGGAGGCGCCGTCCACCGCCAGAACGACGTCGCCGGCGTGCAGGCCGGCATTCGCCGCCGGTCCGCCAGGATAAACGCTCTTCAAGATCACGCCACCGGGCCGCGACAGTCCCACGCTCTGCGCCACATCGCTGGTGACCGCCTGCCCGGAAGCGCCGATCCACGGCACCTTGAAGCCGCCGCCCAGCGCGCCTTCCACCACACGCCGTGCCAGGTTCGCCGGAATGGCGAACCCGATGCCGGCATACTCGCCGGTGCGCGAAACGATGGCCGTGTTGATGCCGGCGAGCTTGCCGTCGGTAGTCACCAGCGCGCCGCCGGAATTGCCGGGATTGATGGCGGCATCCGTCTGGATGAAGAACTGGTAGTCTGAGGCGCCGATCTGGGTGCGCGCCAGCGCCGAGACGATGCCCATGGTGACTGTCTGGCCGATGCCGAAGGGATCGCCGATGGCGAGCACCAGATCGCCCACCTGGACGCGGTCGCTGTCGCCGAGTTGGATGGTGGGCAGCTGCTCGCCATGCGTGTCGATCTTCAGCACGGCGATATCTGTGCGGGCGTCGGACAGCAGCACGCGCGCCTTGAATTCGCGCTTGTCTGCCAGCACGACCACGATGTCCTGCCCGCCTTCGATGACGTGGCGATTGGTGATGATGACGCCGTCGCCGCGCACGATGACGCCCGAGCCGAGCGATTGCTGCACCCGCTGGCGCATTTCGGGGGAGACGCCGAAGAATTGCTGGAAAAGCGGATCGGCGAATAGAGGATTGACCTGCTGCCGGACAACCGAGCGTGAATAAACGTTCACCACGGCCGGCGCCACGCGACGCACAATGGGGGCAAAGGTGAGCTGCACCTCTGCGGCGCTCCGCGGCACGGCTGTGGCGGCCTGCGGCAGCGCCTTCATCCCGGCCGACGGCGCACCCAGCGGCACCGCCTTCGTGGGCTGGGCGAGGCTCGGCTCGGTTGTATGCGAAGCGATCTGGTAGCCGGCGAGCGACACCAGCCCGCCGACGGCGCCTGCAATCACCATGCTGCGATTGATCATGTCAGTTCCTCGAATGCAAAAGGGCGGCCCTCGCGAACCGCCCCCTCCGATTTTCAAACGCGAAGCTCGCGGGGGCTACTCCTCCGTCGCATCCTCGCTGCCGCCGCCGACCGGGCCGGAGTCCTGCCCCTTGGCGTCGGGATCGCGCTCCACGAACTCGATAAAGGCCATCGGCGCGTTGTCGCCATGGCGGAAACCCGCCTTCAGCACGCGGGTGTAACCGCCCGGGCGATCGGCGTAACGCGGGCCGATCACCTCGAACAGCTTCTTCACCTGCGTCTCGTCGCGGAGCCGCGACATGGCAAGACGCCGCGCCGACAGATCGTTCTTGCGCGACAGGGTGACGAGCTTCTCCACCACGGGGCGAAGCTCTTTTGCCTTGGGCAGCGTCGTCTTGATCTGCTCGTGCTTGATCAAGGCCGCCGCCATGTTGGCGAACATGGCGTGGCGGTGCTGTGTGGTGACGTTGAGTTTCCGGCCGGCATTGCGATGGCGCATTTCTAACCTCTGTCATCCCGGCCAGCGAAGCGCGAGCCGGGACCCAATCTCGAATTGTCCCGGTGGGTCCCGGATAGCCGTTACGCGGCTTCCGGGATGACACCGAGAGTTTGCTAATACTGATCCTCGTAACGCTTCGCCAGATCCTCGATGTTCTCCGGCGGCCAGCCCGGCACTTCCATGCCGAGATGCAGCCCCATCTCCGCCAAGACCGCCTTGATCTCGTTCAGCGACTTGCGGCCGAAATTCGGCGTGCGGAGCATCTCCGCTTCCGTCTTCTGGATGAGGTCGCCGATATAGACGATGTTGTCGTTCTTGAGGCAGTTGGCCGAGCGCACCGACAGTTCCAGTTCGTCCACCTTCTTCAGCAGCACCGGGTTGAACGCGAGGTCGGGCTTGGATTCCTCCAGCACGCGCTCGCGCGGCTCTTCGAAGTTGATGAAGACTTGGAGCTGGTCCTGCAGAATGCGCGCGGCGTACGCCACCGCGTTATCGGGCGTGACCGCGCCGTTGGTTTCCACCGTCATGGTGAGCTTGTCGTAATCGAGCGATTCACCGGCGCGGGTGTTCTCGACCCGGTACGATACCTTTTTCACCGGCGAGAACAGCGAATCCACCGGGATGAGCCCGATCGGCGCATCTTCGGGTCGGTTACGGTCGGCTGGCACATAGCCCTTGCCGTTGGCGACCGTCAGTTCCATTCGGAAATCCACCTTCTCGTCCAAGGTGCAGATGACGAGATCGGGGTTGAGGATTTCGATATCCGCAATCTGCGTGATCTGGCCAGCCTTCACTTCGCCGGGACCGGTGGCACGCAAGGTGAGGCGCTTGGGCCCTTCCGCATGCATGCGCAGCGCGATCTGCTTCACGTTGAGCACCATGTCGGTGACGTCCTCGCGCACGCCCTGGATGGACGAGAATTCGTGCAGCACGCCCTCGATGTGAATCGAAGTGACCGCCGCCCCCTGCAGCGAGGACAGCAGCACGCGACGCAACGCATTGCCGAGCGTGAGGCCGAAGCCGCGCTCGAGCGGTTCCGCAACCAGCGTGGCGGACCGGCCGGCATCGTGCCCGCCGTCCACCCGCAGCTTCTGCGGCTTGATCAATTCCTGCCAGTTCTTCTGAAAGATCATCTGTTCCTCATCGTTTCCCGGACGTGTCGGATCACGCCCTATTCGTTCGACGGGTTGCTAGGTCCGAATACTAGAACGCGAACTCATTCTCTGTTTGGTCGCGCGGCCTGCGGAAAACCAGTCTCCACTTTTCCGGGCCGACGCTCCTCGTTGGTCGCACAGCCTTTGCAAAACCGCTTCACACTTGCTGGCTGATACTCCCCGCCGTTCATTCGCGCGGCGCGATTAGACTCTGCGCCGCTTCGGCGGGCGGCAGCCATTGTGCGGGATTGGCGTCACGTCGCGAATGGAAGTGACTGTCAGTCCCACCGCCTGCAGCGCACGTAAGGCGGATTCGCGGCCCGATCCCGGCCCGCTCACTTCAACCTCCAAAGTGCGCATGCCGTGCTCGACCGCCTTCTTGGCGGCATCTTCGGCCGCGACCTGCGCCGCATAGGGCGTCGATTTCCGTGAGCCCTTGAATCCCATCGTTCCGGCGCTGGACCACGACACCGTGTTCCCCGCGACATCGGTGATGGTGATGATCGTGTTGTTGAAGGTCGCAGCGACGTGCGCCACCCCCACCACCACGTTTTTCTTTTCCTTCTTGCGGGTGCGCCCGGCGCCCTTTTTCTCGGCAGCCATGCTACTTGGTCACCTTCTTTTTGCCGGCGATCGCTTTGGCCGGCCCCTTGCGGGTGCGGGCATTGGTGTGGGTGCGCTGGCCACGGACCGGAAGGCCGCGGCGGTGCCGCAGGCCGCGATAGCAGCCCAAATCCATCAGCCGCTTGATGTTCATCGCCACGTCACGGCGGAGATCGCCCTCCACCAGGTAATCGCGGTCGATGATCTCGCGGATCTGGATAACCTCGGAATCGGTCAGGTCACCCACCCGGCGGTTGTCGGCGATGCCGACCTTTTCGCAAATCTCCTTGGCCTTGGCGGCGCCGATGCCATGGATGTAGCGCAGGCCGATCTCGACCCGCTTCTGGGTTGGAATATTGACGCCGGCAATGCGCGCCACGGGGCTGCTCCTTTGTGGCGTTAAGCCACGGAATTCGTTACAATTTCTGAGCGCGCGAAATCCTGAACCCGGCCAGATCAGGGCCGCAAACCGCCAAAATGACAGGGTGGAGTCGCCGCAAGGGCGCGGATTATAGAAATCGCGGAAGCCCAGTCAACGGCTCAAATGGGCAGAAAGGCCGCAGATTTCAAGGGCCTGCGCTAGCCAAGCAGGAGCGCCGGGACGAACCCCTCGCAGGGTGGGTCCCGGCGATCCCTCTCACGCCTGCCTGGTGAGGGCGGGCGAGCCTATCCTATTCCACCGTAACCCGGTCGGCCGCGATATTTCCGGATAGTTCCTGCACCAGATTGCCGTTGGTGTCGTAGAACTTCTGGTCGAACGTGCCTTTATATTTCAACGCGGCCGAGCCCAGCTTCAGCGTCTCTTCGAGCACGAAGCTGCCGCTCGGATTGCTGCTGCTGTCAAAGGTCCAGCCGATATGGTGGAGCTGAATCGTCGTAGCGCCGGTGCTCTCCCACACGCCTTCACAGGTGTTGCCCATGATGGGCGGAATGTCGGCATTGTCGAATTCGGTGCCGTCGCTGTGCCACGTGCTGATGGTGTGCAACACGGTCGTGCCGCCAACGATAAACCTCACATGCCACAGGCCAACGATGGAGCCGTAGCTGCCCGGAGACTTGACCGAAGCCGGCAGCTTGATTTGTGGAAGATTGCGGATAACGGCCGCCTCGGTTCCGGATGGGCCACAGGCCGCCTGCGCCGAAACGCTGCCCGCCATCAAAGCGATGGCCGCAGCCGATAACAGGATCGAACGATTCATCACCAAATGCTCCTCTGATTACCAGCACCGACCATTCGGCGCCGTTTCGCGCGAGCGGGGGGCGCCGGGCGTGATCTGGAAAAACCCCGCATTTTCCGCGGACAGGCAATGGGCTAGACTGGCCTCCGTCGGGTGTATCCGTCGGGGGTTTCGTCCATGTCCACGGCGCGTTTTACGCCGTTCCAGATCGTGCGCGGGCCGCCCCGGCTCGCGCAGACATTGGAGTGCGTTCGGAACGGCTGCGAAAGGCGCACGCGCCCGCGGAGCGCTGACGGCTCACCGGCGAAGCTTGCGGATTGCCGATGAATTATGCCGCGCGCGCGCTGAGGACCGCCGAGCCGATCAACCTGGCTCGCGAATCCGTTTTTGAGATCGGCGGGCTTCAGGTGCGGCCATCGCTGCGCGAGGTCGAGGCGCATAAGAAGATACAGCCGGTAGAGCCCCGGGTGCTGCAGGTCCTGATCGCGCTGTCCGGTTCGGATGGCGCCGTGGTTTCCCGCGATGAGCTGATCGAGCGATGCTGGGGCGGCCGAATCGTCGGCGAAGACGCGATCAACAGCTGCATCTCCAAGGTACGGGCGCTAGCCGCCTTGACCGATACGTCCGCCTTCCAGATCGAAACCATTGCAAGGGTCGGATACCGGCTGGTGCGGCAAGCCGACAAAGAGAATTCTTCCCCGCCGCGCATTTCGGAAGCTCTGTCACCGACAACAGTACCGCCGCCAGCCGCCGCGAGACGTGGACTAGGCAGCCGCCTCGCGGTCATGCCACGCACGTATAAGATTGTCGTGCACGCCGGGACTGTTCTGGTGATCGCGGGAGTGGCTGTCGGCCTCAGCGTTTTCTTCGCCTCTCACAGTCCGCACGAATGGACGATTGTCGAATCCCATCAGCCATTCATTTCGACGCCATTGATCGAACGGGGTCCCAAATTCTCGCCAGATGGCTCTATGATCGCCTACGCCGCCGGTCACGGCGCAACCGATCGCGAGATTTATCTGAGATTACGCACCGGCGGAAACTCCATTCGCCTGACGAACGCGTCCTTCGCCTATGCGCCAGCCTGGTCGCCCGACGGAAGCATGATCGCCTATCTCATCCGTAAATCTGGACAGCCATGCCGGATCATGCTCATTGCGGCGCTCGGAGGGCCATCGCGCCAGGTCGGCCGGTGCCGCACGGCGCCATCTTCGAGTCTGGCCTGGGATCATGCGGGCAACGGCCTCCTGTTCTCCGACTCAACCAGCGCCAACAAGCCAGGGTCCATATTTCGTCTTGACCTCAACGGCGGCCCGACCGTCGAAGTAACCCATCCTGCCGCCGGACGCGAAAACGACGACACAGACCCCACCGTTTCGCCGGATGGCAGGACAATGGCGTTCATGCGCGAGATCGCCTGGGCGAGAGCGCAGATCGTTCTTCACGATTTGGCTAGCGGCGCCGAACGCACGATGCTGCAAAGCTACGATGACGATGACAGTTTCGCCTGGTCCAACGACTCCTCCGCATTGTTCATAGCGCGCAACACCTCGTGGGATGCGTCGCTATGGGCCTATCCGGTTTCCGGTGGGCAATCCTGGCGTATCACAACGAGTCCGGTGCCAATCGGATGGCTTTCGTCCGGTCCCGACGGTTTACTGGCAATGAGTCTGGAATTCGGCGAGTCCGACCTTGCGGTGGCGCCCGCTTCCGCCGATCAGCCACAGCGTATCCTCGACCCAAACGGAGCAGTCATATTTTCGCTCGCCTATGCGGCGGATGGCGCGTGCGCCGCGATCATGCGCCGCTCTGGCGCGACCGGCATCTGGCTTGCCGACAAGGGCGGTGCGTTACGTGAAATACTTCGCCTCAAGAGCGACATTGCCGGAGCCCTGCGGTGGTCGCCGGACGGAACGAAGCTGGCTTTCATAGACGGTCGCTCGCCGCGTTTCTCTGTCAACGTCGTCAACCGCGACGGAGCCATGTTGCAGCGTATTCCGGTTCGCGCTTTGGAGGTCGCATCGTTCGACTGGAGTGCCGACGGCAAGAGCCTTCTCGCCCCTCGTCAGGACAGGCACGGATGGCGTGAATGGCGCATCGAACTTGCGCGTCCGAACGATCCTAAACCTGCTTTGCCCTACGGCTGGACCCGCGTGCGCACTCACGACGGGATGATGTTCGGAATCAGGGACGGGGCGAATGGAATCTGGCGTATCGACGGAAGCCCGCGGCGGCTGATCGATTGGCCAACCGATACGGCGTGGCGTTGGACAGTGTCCGGCGACCGTATTATCTACCCAGACTTTTCAAATCCGGATCGGCTCGTTTTCATGGCGCTGCCAATGCACGGCGGTCCGGCAACACCGATAGGATATCCGACTGGGTTGCCCTATGGCGGCGCCTATGACGTTGATCCGAAATCCGGACAGGTAACCTTTGAGCACATCGAACACGAGAACGCCGACATCGGATGGATGCGCGTGGAAAGACGATGAACGACACCTTCGACCCGCCGCCTAATCCGGCTCGCGAGCCGTTGTTGATCGTCTAATATTCTATTTCGAAGCGGGCGAAGACCGGAAGATGATCGGAGGCTTCGCGGAAGCGATCGTCGCGCAGGATTCCTTCACCCAGGCAGCGGCCGAGCCCGGTAACAAAGATGCGGTCCAGCTGCAGCGCGGGGCGCCGCGCCGGAAAGGTGCGGGAGGACGAGCGGTATGCGAACAGCTTGCCGAGGTCCTTGATCGCCACGCCGTTGCGCAAGGTGTTGAAATCGCCGCACAGGATGCGCGGCTGAGCGGGATCCGCCCGCACATAATCCGCAATTCGGTTCATCTGCTTGAGGCGCTCAAGCGGATCGAGGCCCAGATGGGTGTTCATCACCGTGATGCGTTTCTTTGGCAGAACCATATCCGCGATCTGGAGGCAACGGGGAATTCCCCAGCGGCGCCCCAGCTTCACGGTCTGCGCCGCCTCCAGCGGATAGCGCGAAATGATGAAGTTGCCGAACTGCGCCCCGCGGGTCTTGGTTAGGCTCTTGTAGTGATGACCTTTGATCTCGTCGGCCAGATGCTTGAACTGGTCGAATTCCCTGGTGCCCCGGCGCTGCTGCCAGCCCACTTCCTGCAGGCAAAAGACGTCGAAATCCACCGAGGCCAGCGCGTGGCGCACGCGGTCTGGATTGCATTTGCCGTCGCGGCCGACGCAACTGTGAATGTTCCAGCAGAACAGCGAAAAGTTCTTACGCATCACTCACGAATCTGGCGACGCGGAAAGAATCGGCTTTCGCAGGCCGGAGATCAAGCTCTCCCCTCGATCACCGCGGCGATGGACCTCGCCACCTCCGGGATGGCTGCCATCCCATCCACCGTCTTGAGCTTACCCTGATTGCGGTAATAGGCGATGAGCGGCGCCGTGTTCTTGTAATAGACGCCGAGCCGGTTACGCAGCGTTTCCGGGGTGTCGTCGGTACGCGGCGTTTGCCCGGTCGCCAGCATCTCCTTCACGCGGCTTTCGGAGCGCCGGATCAGCGCCTCGTCGTTTACCTTCAGCTCGATGGCGCGGTCGATCTTTTGCCCCCGGCTTTCGAGCAGGCGATCCAGCGCTTCCGCCTGCGCGATGGTGCGCGGGAAGCCATCGAAGACGGCGCCATTGGCCGCATCTGGCCGGTCCAGCCGCGCGGCGATAATGCCGATGACGATATCGTCGGAGACCAGATTGCCCCGGTCCATAATGGCTTTGGCGTTAAGGCCCAGCTCGGTTCCCGCAGCGATGGCGGCCCGCAGCATATCGCCGGTGGAGAGCTGCGGTAGGCCGCGGGCCTCGGTGAGCAATTTCGCCTGGGTTCCCTTGCCGGCGCCGGGCGGCCCGAACAGGACCAGATTCAACGCCGCGCCCCGCGCAGCCGCGACCGCTTGATCAGTCCCTCATATTGCTGGGCGATCAGATGGCTTTGCAGCTGCGCCACGGTATCCATCATCACGCTCACCACGATAAGGATGGACGTGCCGCCCAGCGCGAAGGGAAGGCTGTAGCGGTAAATCACGTATTCGGGGATCAGACAGACAAAGGCCAGATAGATGCCGCCCACCGCGGTGATGCGCGTCAGGACATAATCGATGTAGTCGGCCGTCTTCTTGCCGGGACGGATGCCCGGAATGAAGCCGCCGTACTTCTTCAGATTGTCGGCCGTCTCTTCCGGATTGAAGATGATCGAGGTGTAGAAGAAGGCGAAGAAGATGATCATGCCTGCATAGAGCGCGAGGTAGAGCATCGAGCCGTGGCTGATGTAGGTGACGATCGTCGCCAGCCAGTCCGGAATGTTCTGCGAATTGAACTGGGCGACCGTCGTGGGCATTAGCAGGATCGAGGAGGCGAAGATCGGCGGGATCACGCCGGAAACATTGATCTTCAGCGGCAGGTGCGAGGCCTCGCCGCCGAACATGCGCTGACCGACCTGGCGCTTGGGATACTGAACCAGCAGCCGGCGCTGCGCCCGTTCCATGAAGACGATGAAGGTGATCAGCGCCACGATACCGATGATAGCGCCGATGAGCACCAGCGGCGGAATCGAACCGGTGCGGCCGGCCTCGAAAGCCTGCGCGATGTAGCTCGGGAATCGCGCCACGATCCCGATGAAGATGATGAGCGAAATGCCGTTGCCCACCCCGCGGGCGGTGATCTGCTCGCCGAGCCACATAAGAAGGATCGTGCCGCCGGTCAGCGTGATCACCGTCGAGATGCGGAAGAACCAGCCCGGGTCGATGACCACGTTGCCCCAATGCTCGAGCCCGATGGCGATGCCGTAGGCCTGTAGCGCGGCAAGGCCGACGGTGGCGTAGCGGGTGTATTGGTTGAGAGTCTTGCGGCCGGCCTCCCCTTCCTTTTTCAGCGCCTCCAATTCGGGAAACACCGTCGTCATCAGCTGCATGATGATGGAGGCGGAGATATACGGCATGATGCCCAGCGCGAAGATCGCCATGCGCTGCACGGCGCCGCCGGCGAGCACGTTGAACACGTCCAGCAGGCCGCCCTGCTGCTGATTGAGCTGGCGGCTCAGCTCGGACGGATCGATGCCAGGCATCGGGATGTAGGTGCCGAGGCGGGCGATGATGAGCACCACCACGGTGAAGAAGATGCGCTGGCGCAGCTCGGTCGCCTTGGCCAGAGAGCCGAAATTGAAATTGGCGGCTAATTGTTCGGCTGCCGAGGGCATTCCTCACTCCTGACCGGGCGCTTTCGCCCCAATATGGGGAGCCGCGCCGGATTAAAGAAGCCGCTACACGGTCGCGCCGGATTCGGCCGACCGCGCCCTGCGCTTTTCCGCCGATTTCTGGCGCCGCTGCACCCGCTTGCCGGCTTCGCCCTTCTTGTTCATGCGGACCTGCTTCTCGAAGGTGGTAGTGAGCGTCCCGCCCGCCTTCTCGACGGCCGCCCGCGCGCTGGCGCTGGCGCCCGCCACTTCGATGTCCATCTTCGCGGTGAATGCACCGTCGCCCAGCACGCGGATGCCATCGCGGCTGCGCCCCGCAAGACCGGCCTTCCTGAGCGTTTCCTCCGTGATCTTGCTCCCGGCGTCGATCTTCTTTGCGTCGATCGCCTTCTGGATGCGGCCGAGATTCACTTCCGCGAAATCATTGGCGAAGATGTTCTTGAAGCCGCGCTTCGGCAGCCGCATGTAGAGCGGCATCTGGCCGCCTTCGAAACCATACACCTTCGTGCCGGTACGCGCCTTGGCGCCCTTGACGCCGCGTCCGGACGTTTTACCCAGGCCCGACGACGAGCCGCGGCCGACCTTCAGCTTGCGCTTGTGCGCGCCCGGATTGTTTCTGATCTCATTCAGCTTCATATCACTTCACTCTCCGACGACCTCGACGAGGTGTTTCACGGCGCGGATCATGCCCCGGACCGCGGGCGTATCTTCCAGCGTGCGCGTGCGACGGATCTTGGCGAGCCCAAGCCCGCGCAAGGTCGCGGCCTGTACCTCCGGCTTGCGATTGGCGCTGCGGATCTGCCGCACGGTCACAGTCTTCTTCGTCTCTGCCATCGGTCTGATCCTCAGGCGCTCGCCTGCTCGCCCTTGTTGCCTTCGCGCCGCGCAATGATCTCGCTGACACTGCGGCCGCGCCGCTGCGCCACCATGCGGGGGCTCTGCTGCAGCTTCAGAGCATCGAACGTCGCGCGCACCATGTTGTAAGGATTGGAGGTGCCGAGCGATTTCGCGACGACATCGCCGACGCCCAGCGCCTCGAACACCGCGCGCATCGGCCCGCCCGCGATAATGCCGGTGCCCGCGGGCGCCGGGCGCACCAGAACCTTGCCCGCGCCGTGATGGCCGCGGCCTTCGTGGTGCAAGGTGCGGGCGTCTTTCAGCGGCACGCGAATCAACGACTTCTTCGCCTCTTCCGTGGCCTTGCGGATCGCCTCCGGCACTTCGCGCGCCTTGCCGTGGCCGAAGCCGACCCGGCCGCGCTGGTCGCCCACCACCACCAGCGCCGCGAAACCGAAGCGCCGCCCGCCCTTCACCACCTTGGCGACGCGGTTGATGTGCACGAGCTTGTCGATGAACTCGTTGTCGCGATCGTCGCGAACGTCCCTGCTCCGCCGCCTGCCTTCATCACGCGCCATTCAAAAATCCTTCATCAAAACTCGAGGCCGCCGTCGCGGGCCGCGTCCGCGAGCGCCTTCACGCGCCCATGATAGATGTAGCCGCCCCGGTCGAACACGACCTGCTTCACGCCCTTGGCAATCGCGCGCTCGGCGATCTTCTGGCCGACGGATTTGGCCGCGTCCAGATTCCACGTCTTCGCCGGCTTGCCTTCCTTCTCGTTGCTGGAAGCGGCCGCGAGCGTTGCGCCGGTGCGGTCGTCGATGACCTGCGCATACATGTGCTTGCCGGAACGGAACACGGATAGCCGCGGACGCCCCGCCGTCTCGGCGATGCGATACCGAGTCCGGCTTCTACGGCGATCGAACAGTTTGCTGCTCACTTCTTCTTGCCTTCCTTGCGGCGGATGTGCTCGCCGGCATACTTCACGCCCTTGCCTTTGTACGGCTCCGGCGGACGATAGCTGCGGATTTCCGCCGCAACCTGCCCCACCAGCTGCTTGTCCGTTCCGGAGATCGACAGCGCCGTTGGCTTTTCGGCAACAATGTTGATGCCGGGCGGGATGGGATAGCTGATGTCGTGACTGAATCCCAGCTGTAGGTTCAGGTTCTTGCCTTGAACGGCGGCGCGGTAGCCGACGCCGCTGATCTCCATCCTCTGGGTGAAGCCCTGCGTCACGCCGACGACGAGATTGTTCACCAAGGTGCGCGACAGGCCCCACATCTGGCGCCCACGCTCCATGTCGGCGCGCGGCGTGACGGTAATTCCGTCCTCGCCCACCGAGGCATCCACTTCATGGACGAGCTTCAGCGACAGCTCGCCTTTGGGCCCCTTCACCCGCACCGTCTTGCCATCGACGGATGCCGTGACGCCGTTTGGCAGAGGAACCGGCTTCTTGCCGATACGTGACATCGTTCTTTTCTCCTCGCCTAAAAGATCCGGCAGAGAATTTCGCCGCCCACATTCTTCTCGCGCGCGGACACGTCCGTCATCACGCCTTCCGGCGTGGACACGATGGACAGACCGAGCCCTTGGCGGTGCGGGCGCAATTCCTTGGCGCCGGCATAGACGCGCCGGCCCGGCGTGGACACCCGCTTCAGCTCCCGGATGACCGGCCGGCCTTCATGGTATTTGAGCTCGATCTCGAGCTCCTTCTGTCCACCCTTGAATTCGACCTCGGCATAGCCGCGGATGAAACCTTCCGCCTGCAGCACGTCCAGCACGCGGGCGCGCAGCTTGGAGGCGGGGCTCTTCACCTTGGCGGTGCCGCGCAACTGGCCGTTGCGGATGCGCGCCAGAAGATCGCCGATTGGATCCGTGATCGCCATATCCTCTCCTCTACCAGCTGGCCTTGGTCATGCCCGGGATCTGTCCCCAGTTCGACAGATCGCGGAGCATGATGCGCGACAGCTTGGTTTTGCGGTAATAACCCTTCGAGCGGCCGGTCATCTCGCAGCGGTGGTGGATGCGCGTCTTCGAGGAATTGCGCGGCAGCTTCGCAAGCTTCAGGTGCGCGGCAAAGCGCTCCTCCGGCGGGACCGACATGTTCTCGGTCTGCGCCTTCAGCGCTTTGCGCTTGGCGGCATACTGCGCCACCATTCTCTCGCGCTTGGCATTCCGGTTGATCTGACTTTTCTTCGCCATTCGGTTTCGCCCGTTAATTCATGAAGGGAAACTGGAAGCCCTTGAGGAGCGCCTTGGCTTCCTCATCGGTCTTCGCAGTGGTGTTGACGATGATGTCCATGCCCCAGACCGTCTCCGTCTTGTCGTAATCGATCTCGACGAAAACGATGTGCTCCTTGAGGCCGAGGGCGTAATTGCCGCGGCCGTCGAAGCTCTTGGCGTTCAGGCCGCGGAAGTCGCGGATGCGCGGCATCGCCGTGGTGATGAGCCGGTCGAGAAATTCGTACATCCGGTCCTTGCGCAGGGTGACCTTGGTACCGATGGGCAATCCATGCCGTATCTTGAAGGTCGCGATCGCCTTTTTGGCGCGCGTCACCACCGCCTTCTGGCCCGCGATGGCGGTCAGGTCGTTCTGCGCCTGGGTGATCTTCTTGCCGTCCGATGCCGCTTCGCCGGCGCCGATGTTGAGCACCACCTTGTCGATGCGGGGCACCTGCATCACGTTCTTGTAGCCGAACTGCTTCATCAGTTCAGGGCGGATCACGTCGTTGTAGCGCTGCTTGAAGCGCGGCACATAGTTCGGGTCGTGCGCGGTTTCGCCCACCGCCACTTGCGTGCCGGCCGATTTGTTCTCGCGCTTGGCCGCCTTTTTCTCGGCCTTGGCGGCTTCGCGGGGATCGCCTCTCGGCCCGGTCGCCTTCGCCTGCCCTTTGCTCTTTTGTCCTTTGTCAGACATCGATGACCTCACCGGACTTCTTCGCAAAGCGCACCTTGCGGCCGTCTCCCAAGACCTTGAACCCGATACGGGTCGGGCCGCCGGTCTTCGGATCGACATGGGCGAGATTCGACAGGTGCACCGGCGCTTCCTTGTTGACGATGCCGCCTTGAACCTTGGCGCTCTGCTTCTGGTGCCGTTTGATCATGTTGACGCCGGAGACCAGCGCGCGGTCTTCTCTTGGAAACATCCGCAGCACTTCACCCTTGCGGCCCTTGTCGCGGCCGGTGATCACCATCACCCGATCGCCCTTTTTGATGCGGGCGCCGATGCCCCGGATTCTCCGATCCGGCTGCTGTTCGACCTTCGCGGCCGTCTTGTTCTTGGCTCTCGCCGCCATCACAGCACCTCCGGCGCGAGCGAAATGATTTTCATGTGGTTCTTCGAGCGAAGTTCGCGGGTAACCGGCCCGAAGATGCGCGTGCCGATCGGCTCGTTCTGGTTGTTCACCAACACCGCGGCGTTGTTGTCGAAGCGGATCAGGCTGCCGTCCGGGCGGCGCACGCCGTGAGCCGTGCGCACTACCACGGCCTTCAGCACTTCGCCCTTTTTCACGCGGCCGCGCGGGATCGCCTCTTTCACGCTCACCACGATGGTATCTCCAACACCGGCGTAGCGGCGGCGCGACCCACCGATGACCTTGATGCACATCACGCGCCGGGCGCCGGAGTTGTCGGCGACGTCCAATTCCGTCGACATCTGAATCATTGTCTCAGCTCCCGATGCGGCCTTCGCGCTTCACTTGCCCACGCGCTCGACCACTTCCCAGGTCTTGAGCCTGGAAATCGGCCGGCATTCGCGGATGCGCACGAGATCGCCCGCCTTGAACTCGCCCTTCTCGTCATGGGCGTGATATTTCTTCGAGCGGCGCACCGTCTTGCCCAGCATGGGATGAATGAAGCGGCGCTCCACGTTCACCACCACCGTCTTGGCATTCTTGTCGCTCACCACGACCCCTTGCAGCACGCGCTTTGGCATCTTCCAGTCCTTCTCAGCCGACTTTCCGGCGTTGTTCGCTCATCACCGTCATGATCCGCGCGATCGATTTGCGCACCTCGCGCACCCGGCTCGTCTTCTCGAGTTGCCCGTTGGCGCGCTGAAAGCGCAGATTGAACTGCTCCTTTTTCAGCTTCGTCAGCTGATCGCCGAGCTCGTCCGTGGACCGGGCGCGGAAATCTTCCACGGTGTTCTTCGATTTCGCCATCGCTCGCTCCTAACCGTGCGCCCGCGCCACAAACTTCGTCGCCACCGACAGCTTGGCCGCCCCCAGCCGCATCGATTCCTTCGCCGTCTCCAGATCGACGCCGTCGATTTCGAACAGGATGCGGCCCGGCTTCACCTTCGCCACCCAAAATTCCGGCGCGCCTTTGCCCGAGCCCATGCGGACTTCGGCCGGCTTCTTTGACACCGGCACGTCCGGGAACACGCGTATCCACACGCGCCCGGCGCGCTTCATGTGACGGGTGATCGCGCGGCGCGCTGCCTCGATCTCGCGCGCATTGATGCGCTCGGGCTCGAGGCATTTCAGCCCGTACTCGCCGAAATTGAGCGCCGTGCCGCTTTTCGCAGCGCCATGAATACGGCCCTTGTGCTGCTTGCGAAATTTTGTGCGGGAGGGTTGAAGCATCGTCGTTGTCCGTTACTGCGCAGCGGCGGGTTGCGGGCGCTGCGGCTGATGACCGGCCGCAAGCTCGGCTTGGCGTTTTTCGACCGCCATAGGGTCGTGCTCCATGATCTCGCCCTTGAAAACCCAGACCTTCACGCCGCAAGTGCCGTAGGTGGTTTTCGCCGTGGCCGTGCCGTAATCGACATCGGCGCGCAGGGTGTGCAGCGGCACGCGACCTTCGCGGTACCATTCCATACGGGCGATTTCGGCGCCGCCCAATCGGCCGCCGCAATTGATGCGGATGCCCTGGGCACCCAGCCGCATGGCGGACTGCACGGCGCGCTTCATCACCCGGCGGAACGCCACGCGGCGCTCCAGCTGCTGGGCGATATTCTCGGCGACGAGCTTGGCATCGATCTCCGGCTTGCGGATTTCCACGATGTTCAGATGCACTTCGTCCTTGGTGAACTTCTGGACCTCGTTCTTCAGCTTCTCGATGTCGGCGCCCTTTTTGCCGATCACCACGCCGGGTCGCGCCGAATGAATGGT
Source organism: Alphaproteobacteria bacterium UBA6038 (assembly GCA_002429315.1). Classification (GTDB taxonomy): domain Bacteria; phylum Pseudomonadota; class Alphaproteobacteria; order Micropepsales; family Micropepsaceae; genus Rhizomicrobium. Next base: position 3,539 of record DIZC01000075.1, on the reverse strand, counting down.
GATGCGGCACTTCTTGTGCGGCCGTTCGATTACCACGCGGCTGACGCCCGCCTGCTTGAGGCGCTCCGTCAGATAGCCGCGAATCTTGATGTCTTCCTGCAGCAGCCGCCCGTAATCCTTCTTCCCGGCATACCAGCGGGAATCCCAGGTGCGGTTGACGCCCAAACGCAGGCCGACCGGATTGACCTTCTGACCCATCAGGCATTCTCCTTCGCGGACTTGCGCCCTGCGGATTTCTTCTTGGCCGGCGCTTTTTTCGCGACCGGCTTCTTGTTCTCGGCCTTCGGCGCGGCGGCACTCTTGCCCTTGGCGCCTGCCTCCGGTTTCGCCTGCGGCCGGGCCGCCGCCTTTTTCGCGGGCGCTTTCTCGCGCTTCTCTTCGACCACGATGGTCACCTGCGCGAACGGCTTTTCGATGCGGGCACCGCGGCCGCGAGCCCGCGCATGGAAGCGCTTCAGTACCATGTTCTTGCCGACGCTGGCTTCCTTCACGAACAGATCGTCGACATCGAGATCGTGATTGTTCTCGGCATTTGCGATGGCCGACTGCAGCACCTTCTTCACCTGGCCGGCGATGCGCTTGGGCGAGAAGGTCAGCTCGTTGAGTGCGACCTCTGCACTCTTGCCGCGAATCGACTGCGCCACGAGGTTGAGCTTGCGCGGGGAGATGCGGATCATCGTTCCGATGGCTTTCGCCTCGTTGTCGGCGAGCGTGCGCACATGTGCCTGCTTGCCCATTATTCCGCTCTCTTCGCTTTCTTGTCGCCGGAATGACCGTAGAAGGTGCGCGTCGGCGAGAACTCGCCGAGCTTGTGGCCCACCATGTCTTCGGTCACCAGCACCGGAATGTGCTTCTTGCCGTTGTAGACGCCGAAGGTGAGGCCGACGAATTGCGGCAGGATGGTCGAGCGCCGCGACCACGTCTTGATCACGTCCTTGCGGCCGGAGCCGCGCGTGGCCTCCGCCTTCTTGAGCAGATAACCGTCGACGAATGGACCTTTCCAGACTGAACGAGTCATGTCTTACCCTTGCATCAACTTTCCGTGGCGCGAGCGCACGATGTATTTTGTCGTTTGCTTGTTCTTGCGGGTCTTGGCGCCCTTGGTCGGCTTGCCCCACGGCGTCACCGGATGACGGCCGCCCTTGGTGCGGCCTTCGCCGCCGCCATGCGGATGGTCGATCGGGTTCATTGCGGTGCCGCGCACATGCGGGCGCTTGCCCTTCCACACGTTACGGCCGGCCTTCGAGATCACTTCATTCATGTGATCCGGATTGCTGACCGCGCCGACTGTCGCCATGCAGGTGAGCGGCACACGGCGCACTTCGCCCGAGTTGAGCCGCAACGTGGCATAGCCCTGGTCGCGGCCCAGATACTGTGCATAGGTTCCGGCGGAACGCGCGATCTGCCCGCCCTTGCCCGGCTTCATCTCGATGTTGTGCACGATGGTGCCGACCGGCATCGCACCGAGCGGCATTGCGTTGCCGGGCTTTACGTCCACCTTGTCGCCGGAGATCACCGTGTCGCCCTGCGCGAGCCGTTGCGGCGCCAAAATGTAGGCGAGCTCGCCATCCTTGTACTTGATCAGGGCGATGAACGAAGTGCGGTTGGGATCGTATTCAAGCCGCTCGACGGTGGCCGGCACCTCGAACTTGCGGCGCTTGAAATCGACGATGCGATAGCGCTGCTTATGCCCGCCGCCCTGCCAGCGCACGGTCACGCGGCCGGTGTTGTTGCGTCCGCCATGGCGGTGCTGGCCTTCGGTCAGCGCCTTGACGGGCTTGCCCTTGTGCAGGCCGGTGCGATCGATCAGCACCAGCTGGCGCTGGGCGTTCGTCATCGGGCGGTATTGCTTGAGCGCCATCTTACAGTCCCGTCGTGATATCGATCTGCTGGCCCTCTTGCAGGGTCACGATCGCTTTCTTGTAGTCGCTGCGCTTGTATGGCTTGCCGCGAAACGCCTTGGTCTTGCCCTTCACGCGCACCGTGTTGACGGCCGTTACCTTGACCTTGAACAGGTCCTCGACCGCCTTGGCGATCCTGGGCTTGGTGGCATCGAGCGCCACCCGGAACACCACCTGGTTGGTTTCGGTGAGCTTGGTCGATTTTTCGGTGATGACCGGCGAGAGGATGACGTCGTAATTGCTCATGCTGCCCTCCCGGATCCACGGCGTTCCGCGCCGAGGCGCTCCTCGATCGCCTGCACGGCCGCTTTGGTCAGCACCAGCTTGTCGCTGCGCATGATGTCGTAGACGTTGAGGCCCTTGGCCGGCAGCAGCGCCACATGATTGAGATTGCGGGCACTCATCGCGAAATTGTTCTCGAATTCGCCGTCCACGATCAGCGCTTTCTCGACGCCCAGCTTGCCGAAGCGTTGCGCGAGGTCCTTCGTCTTGATCGCATCGGCTTTCGCTTCATCGATCACCACGATCCCGCCGTCCTTCGCCTTGGCCGACAGCGCATGCTTCAGACCGAGCGCGCGGACCTTCTTCGGCAGATCGAATTCGTGGCTGTGATTCACGGGGCCCATCGCCTTGGCGCCGCCCACGAACAACGGAGCCGAAGGCGCACCGTGCCGTGCGGTGCCGCCGCCCTTCTGTTTTCCAACCCGATGCTTGGTGCGGTTGATCTCGCCGCGCGTCAGCACCTTGTGCGTGCCGGCGCGGCGCTTGGCGCGCTGCCATTCCACTACGCGCTGAATGAGATCGGCGCGCGGCTCGAGGCCATAGATGGAGTCGGCGAGCTCGATCTCGCCGGCGTCCTTGTTGTCGAGGTTGAGGACTTTGGCTTTCACGGCTTTAGCCCTCACCTTGCGTTTCGGCCGGAGCTTCCGCCGGCGCGGTGCCGCCGTTCGCCTTATCGGCTTTCTTCACCGAACCCGGCGTTTTGGCCTCTTTCGGCAGCGGGCGCTTCACGGCATCGCGCACCATGACCCAGCCGCCCTTCGAGCCGGGCACGGCACCCTTGATCATGATGAGACCGCGCTCGACATCGACCTTCGCCACTTCGAGGTTCTGCGTGGTGACGCGGTCGGTGCCGTAGTGGCCGTGCATCTTCTTGTTCTTGAAGGTCTTGCCGGGATCCTGGCGTCCGCCGGTACCGCCCAGAGACCGGTGCGAAATAGACACGCCGTGGCTGGCTTCGAGTCCGCGGAAATTCCACCGCTTCATCGCGCCGGTGAAGCCGCGGCCGATGGTGATGCCGGTAACATCCACCCGCTGGCCGGGCACGAAGTGATCGGCCTGAACGAGATCGCCGACCTCCAGCATGGCGTCAGCCGGCACGCGGAATTCGGCCAGCTTGCGCTTGGGCTCGATCTCCACCTTGGCGAACCGCCCGCGGTCGGCTTTCGTCAAGCGCTTCGGCTTGATCGTTCCGATCCCGAGCTGGAGGGCGCTGTAGCCGTCCTTCTCGTCCGTGCGCGTCCCCGTGACCTGACAGCCGTCAAGCTTCAGGACTGTGACAGGCACATGCCGGCCGTCCTCCAGAAAGAGGCGCGTCATGCCGACTTTCTGCGTGATGACGCCTGTGCGCATCGCGCT
>DIZC01000079.1:973-15228 GCA_002429315.1 Alphaproteobacteria bacterium UBA6038 | reverse complement strand
GACCCCTCCCCGAAAAATCTTCCGCTGCGCTGCAGATTTTTCGACCCTCCCTCAGGGGGAGGGTGGGATCGATTACGGAAACAGCAGCACGGCGAATTGCGGGCTGGCGCTAATCCAGGAAGTGACGGTCTGATCCGCAACCGACGGCAGACGCATGTCATTGCAGGTCGAGAAGCAGTGTTCCGATACGCTGAGAGCCGCTATCGTCGCCGAAGCGGGAGGGGGGGCGATGGCGCGCATTACGGCAATTGGCGGGGTGTTCTTCCACAGCGCAAATCCCGAGACGCTCGCGGCGTGGTATCGCGACACGCTGGGCTTCAATATCGAGGATTGGGGCGGCGCCATGATCCGCGCCGACGGCGCCGGTCCGCCGCACGGGGTATGGGCGCCGTTCAACAAGGAGACCGGCCATTTCCAGCCATCGTCACGCGAGTTCATGATCAATTTCGCGGTGGACGACCTGGACGCATTCCTCGCCGGCCTTGAGGCCAAAGGTGTCGAGGTGAAAGGCCATCAGCAGCTGGACGGCATGGGGAAGTTCGCGTGGATCCTCGACCCTGACGGCACGAAGATCGAGCTCTGGGAGCCGGCTTAGCAACCGCCCTCAAATGCGGGCATGACCGGCGAAGGTCGGCCGGACGCAGCCTAGCCGACGCGCACCATCAGCTTGCCGCGGTTCTTGCCGGCAAACATGTCCGCCAGCGCCGACGGCATGTTTTCGAATCCTTCGACAATATCTACAGCGGCTTTGATCTTTCCCTCCTCCAGCCAGCGCGCCAGCGCCGCTTCGGCCTGCGCGCGGCGATTGTAGAAATCCATCACCACGAAGCCTTCCATCCGGATGCGCTTGGTCACCAGAAATCCCGGCACGCCGAACGGCCCCGGCGCCGGACTGGCAGTGTCGTATTGCGAAACCGCGCCGCAGCAGGAGACCCGGCCGAACACATTCATGCGCCGCAGCGCCGCGGCCAGCATTTCGCCGCCGGTGTTGTCGAAGTAGACGTCGATGCCCCGCGGGCAGGCGGCTTTCAGCGCGCGGTCGAGATTGCCTTCGCTGTAATCGATCGCCGCATCGAAGCCGAATTCATCGACGATCCATTTGCATTTGTCGCGCCCCCGCGTGGTGCCCACCACATGGCAGCCGGAGAGTTTCGCGATCTGCCCGGCCACCGAGCCGACCGCGCCGGCCGCCGCCGACACCAGCACCGTTTCGCCGGGCCGCGGGCGGCCCACGTCGAGCATGCCGAAATAGGCGGTGAGGCCGGTGATGCCGAGCACGCTCAGCAGGTGCTCGGGCTTGTGGCGCTTGTCATGCTTCGTCAGCCGGTGCGCGGAGAGCGCGGCATATTCCTGCCAGCCAAATTCGCCGCTGACGAGATCGCCGGGCGCGAATTTCTCCGCATGGGACTCGACGACTTCGCCGAGCCCCCAGCCCGCCATCACGTCGCCGGGATTAAGTTGCGAACGGTAGGTCGCGCCCTGCATCCAGGCGCGGCTCGCCGGATCGAGCGACAGCAAGGTCGTGCGCACCAGCACCTCACCCGCGCGGGGCTGCGGCGCTTCGGTTTCGCGCAGGTCGAAATTCGCCGGCCCCACTTCCGCGTTCGGCTTGCGCGCGTAAATCCACTGGCGATTGCGAGTCATGGAAGAGCCCCCGAGCGGTCGGTGCATATTATGCGGCGCGCCATCACCCTTGCACAGGCCGCACCGCCTCGGCCGGCGGTCCGAACGGTGCCGGGCCGTCTACAGCCAATCGCTGCTGTTGAAATTTCGGAGGGGTGATTAGACGACGAGTGATCCTCCCCCGTTTACGGGGGAGGTGGCTCGCATGAGCGAAGCGAATGCGAGACGGTAGGGGGAGTGCAACAGTATCCCCCTTCCGCCTCGCTGCGCTCGGCACCTCCCCCGCAAGCGGGGGAGGATGAAATCTCCCATTCGCTTCAGATTTTCGATTCTTCCTCAAGGGGAGGGCGGACGCACGCATCCCTCCAACGACGATCACTCAGCGCGGGAAAATCGCGCTGTAGCGGTTGCGGCGCAGAGAGCGTGAGCTCATTCACTGCGGGTTGTCGTCGTCGGGATCCTGGTCGGGGTGCTGGGCGCCTTCCTCGTCGACATCGGGCGGCGGCGGCGGCGGCGGACCGGCGCGCGGCGGCGGCGGGCGCTCGTCGTGCTGGATCGGCGCCGGCGCGCGCGGCGGCCGCTGCACGCTGACCGAATCGTCGTGGTCGGAGGTGTCCGCCCGGTCGACATCCACGTCGTGGCTGCGCGGCGGGATGAGATGCACCGGCGCGGCATTGCTGTCGGCCGGCGGCGGCGCGGATTCAGCCGGCTTCGGCGGCGCGGGGCGCACCGCGCCTTCGATGACGGTCGGGCCTTCCGGCGATGCTTTGGCGTGCTTCGCGGGCGCTGCGCTGTGGTCGTCGCTGTTACCGCTGAACAGCCAGTTCCACCACGAGCCGCCGCTGTGGTCGTGCTTGCTGCTGCTGCTGCTCGCGCTGTCACCGCTCGAATCCGACGACGCCGTGTCGTCTTCGATGTTGGCGCCGCCGGCTTCTTCATCGGCGCTGGCCGAGCCTTCGGTGTCGTCTTCGACCGTGGCGGTCCCGGAATCGGCGGCGATGATGCCGTTGTCGTCGATCGGCGCCTGCGGCTCGGACTTGTCGAGCGGATGCGCCGGCAGGCCTTGTTCCGCGGTGGTCATCACCGCCTTCCACACGTCCGCCGGCAGGGTGCCGCCGGTGACGTTGCGCATCGGCTTGTTGTTGTCGTTGCCGACCCACACGCAGGCCACATAGTCGGCGGTGAAGCCGATGAACCACGCGTCGCGATAATCCTGGGTGGTGCCGGTCTTGCCGGCGGCTTCATGGCCGGGGATGGCGGCAGCGCGGCCGGTGCCTTGCGTCACCACGCCGTACAGCATCGCCACCATGTCGCGATCGACGTGGCTGGCGATCACCCGCTGCGGCTGCGGCGGCTCGCGCTTGTAGAGCACCCGCCCGGAATGATCGTCCACCTCCGTCACCATGTAGGGATAGACGCGCAAGCCGCCATTGGCGAACGCGGCATAGGCGGTCGCCATCTCCAGCGGCGTCACTTCCGAAGTGCCGAGCGCGAGCGACGCATTGGCTTCGAGCGGCGATTTGATGCCGAGCCGCTGGGCGGTCTCCATCACGTTGCTGATGCCGACTTCCTGGCCGAGCGCGGCGGTGATGGTGTTGACCGAATGGGCGAGCGCGTCGGCCAAGGTGATGGTGCCGTAGGAGCGGCCGCCGTAATTGGTCGGCGCCCAGCCGTCGATGTCCACCGGCCCGTCGCTGCGCGTTTCCCACGGGCTGATGCCGTTCTCCACCGCCGTCAAATACACGAACGGCTTGAAGGCGCTGCCGGGCTGCCGCTTGGCCTGGGTGGCGCGGTTGAACACGCTCTCGTCGTAGTCGCGACCGCCGATCAGGGCGGTGATGGCGCCGTCGGGCTTCATTACGATCACCGCGCCTTCGTGCGCGTGGGCGCGGCGGCCCTGCTTGGCGAGCACGTGGTTCAGGCTATGGCGGGCTGCGTCCTGCAGCTTGGTATCGAGCGTCGTCCGCACCACGAGATCGGCGGACGGCGGCTGGCCGTTGACGCTGGCGAGGCGGGTGGCTTCGTCGGCGGCGGTGTCGAGAAAAAAATTCCGCGCGTCCTGGATGGCGCGGTCGGTGACGACGGCGGGATGTTCGCGCGCGTCTTCCGCCTGCTCGGGCGTGATGGCGCGCGTCTTCACCATTTCCGCCAGCACGTGATTGGCGCGCTCCTGGGCGCGGGCGAGATCGCGGCGCGGCGAGAACACTGAAGGCGCCGTCGTCAGGGTCGCCAGCATCGCGGCCTGCGCCACCGTCACGTCGCGCGCGCTCTTGCCGAAATAGACGTGCGCGGCGCCGTCCACCCCGTAGGCGCCGGAGCCGAGATAGATGCGGTTCAGGTAGAGCTCGAGGATCTGGTCCTTGGAGAGCGACTTCTCCAGGCTCTCGGCGTCGAACAGCTCCTGGATCTTGCGCGCGTAGGTGCGCTTGGGATTGAGAAAGATGATCTTCGCCGTCTGCTGGGTGATGGTCGAGCCGCCCTCCACCACGTGATGGGCGCGGAAGTTCACCCACATCGCGCGCAAGAGGCCGTGAACGTCGATGCCGCCGTGATGATAGTATCGGCGGTCCTCCACCGCGACGAACGCCGCCGGCAGATAGGCCGGCATGTCGTCGAGCTTCAGCCGCTCGCCGACGATGGCGCCGCGATGCCCGACGGTTTGGCCCTGCGAGTCGAGGAAGGTGAAAGCGATGGGCCGGTTGAGGCTGTAGAGATCCTGGCTGGTGTCGAGCGGCGGTGCCAGGAAGCCGAGAAAGAACGGCAGCAGCGCCAGCGCCGCCAGCGGTACGGCGATGACGACGGTGACGATCGCCAGGATCTTCGCAAACGGGCCGCGCGGGCGCGCGAACCACGCCCCCACCGCCTGCAGGTTGTGATGGAAAGGATCGTTCATGTTCCTGACTGTCGGAAGGAGGCCGGTCGCCGGGCAGGCGCGGGGGTCCTCGCCAATCTTTGCGGCGGTTTCAAGACTTTAGCTTAACGCGCGAGGCGCGGGATTGGCTGCCCCGGTTAGGCAGCCCGTACGGGTATCGCAAGCCCCCGCGCCGCCTTCACGAAACCGCGGTCGAAGGTGGCGAACGCTTCGCAATCTTCCGCTGCTGCGAGATGCAGGGCGTCCGCGAAATCCATCCCCGCTTCTGCCCAGGCAAGCGCTCTGGATACGCGCAACGGGTGCTCCCAGGCGAACCGTCGGTAAACGGAATACGATTGTCAGTGCGGCAATAATCTGTTCCGGCGTGAAGCGATACAAACTGCGTAACACCCATTCCGCCTCAAGCACGACCGTCGTCGCAATGGAGACATCGTTCGTTTCGATCAGTCTTCTGGCCCGCCTTGCCTGAAGCGGGTCATCGGTGACGTATCGCACCAAGATATCAGTATCGACCGCGAGCATGGCGACGCTTCACCTCCGCAACGACGGCCGCTTCCATCTCTGCGAGGGATCTGGACGGTCCGCCGGTTCGGAGACAACCGAACGCATCCTCCGGCCTCGAAGGCGGAAAGAACGGCGCCGCCTTCAGCAGCACGCCATCGGGCCGGTCTTCCACGATCAGTTTCGTGCCCGCCTCCCAGCGCCGCTGCTTGCGGATCGCCTTGGGCAGAACGACCCGGCCTTTGGTCGAAACAATGGTGGTGGCTTTGGGCGGCATCGAGGGCGTCCAACAAGGCACGCGTGGAAGATAGCGGTGACGCGCGAACTGGCAACCGGCTTTGAGCGAACTGCCGCACACCGGTCTGGTTAAATGCGCGTCTTCGCCGGTCACCGGATATTAACCGCGCCATCGCGCGTCCGGGAGCGCGGGCCGCGCCATGGCGTTATCGCGCGAAAGAAGTGGGGCTGAGATGGCTTATCGCATCGTCTATTGCCAGGGCTCGTTTGCGCTTGCCGCCGCGTGCGACAGCCGCGAGCAGGCGATAACGCGCGCCCAATCGCTGTGCGCGAAGGCCGGAGTCTGGCACGTGCAGGTCGAGGATTCCGACGGCCGGCCGGTGGTGCGCAGCTTCGAGCTGCAGGCGCCGCCGGGGCGCCGTGCCATGCGCTCCGCCCCCGAATATCCCGGCCAGCCGTCGCCTGGGCGCGAATTCGCCACCGAACAGCCGGATTAGCCATCCAATGAGCGGTACCGCGTTCGGGCTGGGCCGACTCTGAAGCTATGTCATTGACAACCAAAGTGTTTGCGCGCCCTGTGTCTATGTCGGCTCCGAACCGTAAGCTTTATGCCTTCGTGCTCGATGCCGGCAAGAACGCCGCCTACCGCCGGAGCGCGGCGCCTTACGCCTCCTACATTCCGACCACCGCCTGAAGCCGGGCGAAACAATAAATCGTGGGGTTGAACATGGTCCGCATTTGCCGTTCATCGCGCCTTTCGTTGCTCGCACCAATGCTGGCGTGGCTGGGGGCAACATCGGCGCTGGCGTTGCCGACAGAAACGCTCAGTCCGGTTGCGGGTCATCCGAAGATCGCAGTCACGATCGGCGGCAGCGGATATGTGCCGGGAGAAGGCGTGGATGTCTATTTCGATACCGCCGACGAACTGCTGGTCATTGCCGACAGCGCGGGGAATTTCTCTGGAAAACAACTGAAGGTCGCGGCCGATGCACTTCCCGGTACGCATTGGATAACAGCGCTTGGACGGAAGGATGGCGAAGGGGCACAAGCCGCATTCACGGTTCGCACCGCGTGGGCGGAGCATGGCTTCTCGCCGCACGGCAAACGGAGCAATCCGTACGAAAATGTCATTACCGCCGGCAATGCAGCCGGCCTGGACCTGGCGTGGACCGCAACCACGGGCAGCTACGTGACTTCCTCTCCCGCCGTCGCGAACGGTATCGTTTATGTCGGCTCGCTCGATGGCAAGCTTTACGCCCGCAACGCCAGCACAGGCGCTGTTAAGTGGACGGCAACCACGGGAGGCGAGCTCGTCTCCTCACCCGCCGTCGCCGCCCGGGTGGTCTATGTCGGCGCTTCTGATGGCAAGGTCTACGCCCGCAACGCCAGTACCGGTGTTGCCAAATGGACGACAACCATAGGCAGTGGGGTGGATTCCTCGCCGGCGGTCGCCAATGGCGTGGTTTATGTCGGCACTCTGGACGGCTATCTTGTTGCTTTGAACGCCAGCACCGGCGCCGTGAAATGGACCGCAGCCGCGGGAAATTTTGTGGAATCCTCGCCGGCGGTGGCTGATGGCGTGGTTTATGCCGGCTCCGACGATTACAAGCTCTATGCCTTCAATGCCACCACCGGTGCGCCGCTGTGGAGCGCACCCACAGGTAACTCGGTGTATTCCTCGCCGGCGGTAGCCAACGGCGTGGTCTATGTCGGCTCGCTTGACACCAAGCTCTACGCCTTCAACGCCCGCACCGGCGCCCTGCTCTGGGCGCCATACACAGGCGGCGCCTTGTGGTCATCCCCGGCGGTGGCGAACGGCGTTGTCTATGTTGGCTCCGACGACGCCAAGCTTTACGCGTTCGACGCCCACACCGGTGCCGTCCTGTGGGCGCAAACCACGCCCGGCGGTGCGCTTCATTCCTCCCCGGCGGTGGCCAATGGGGTGGTTTATGTCGGCTCCCTTGACGGCAATCTCTACGCTTTCGATGCCCGCAGCGGCGCCCCTCTATGGACGGCCGCGACGGGAGGTGCCGTGGAATCCTCGCCGGCGGTGGCCGACGGCATAGTCTATGTCGGCTCCGACGACCGCAAGCTTTACGCCTTTGCGCTCGATGCCGGCAACAACGCCGCCTACCGCAGGCCCGCAACACCGCCGCCCTACGCCTCCCTGCATCCCGACTATCGCCTAAAGCCCGCGAGGTGAGAGCTTTCGCAAGGAGCCACTTACGGAGATAGCCGCCCCTTACTTCACCAATCTCGGCCCGCACGGTCGGCCGAATTCGCATTCGGGAGACGCGCGGCTCCCGCGGGCGAGGTGGGCGGCGGTCGCCCGCGCTACTTCCATGCTGATTCCTCCCGCGCCATGCGGATGAAGCGCGGGTGATCTGACCGATAAAGCCGTGCGCCTTCGCCACCCGAGCCGGCACTGAAGGCGACGCTGCTATCGTTCGGGACCGGAAACAGAGACCACAATCCGATAAATGAAGATCATCGAGCTTGTCTGCATCGGGGCTCTCTGAAGGCTTCTCGGATAGTCGCGGATCGCCTCAGCACCCGATCCAAGGGCACGAGGTTCGAGATGGCGCTGCGAATCCCTCATAAGGCAAGATAGCTGCGCGTAGTCCGGTGCCTTAAAATCCGGTAAGATCGCAGTTGGCCGGGGTTGAACGGGGGGATTTTTCATGATCGCGAAAATGGCCGGCCACCATGTCCGTTTCCGCAGTTTCATGGCGCGCGGATGGATTGTCGGCGCGGCGGCGATCGTCTGCGCGGTTGCGATGCCGCAGAGCGCAGGGGCGACGGTGAAAATCCTGCATGCCTTTTGTGCCAAACAGTACTGCCCGGACGGCCAAACGCCTCAGTACCCGCCGATCGCCGACAGCAATGGCGTGCTCTACGGCACGACGGCTTTTGGCGGCAATAACAACGGTGTTGTCTACGCGCTGACCCCGGACGGGACCGGCGGGTACACCTATCGTGTGTTGCATCGCTTCTGCTCGGTTTCTGCATGCGGCGACGGAGCGACTCCCGCGGCCCCGCCGATCATCGACACGCACGGCAATCTCTACGGCACCACGTTCGGGGGCGGCGCCTACGGCAAGGGCACGTTGTTTGAGCTCAAGCCCAATGCCGACCGCACCGAATGGACCGAGATCGTACGCTACAGCTTCTGTCCGGGCGGCGATCCGTGCGCGGACGGCAAGTGGCCGGAGGCCCAGCTAACCTATCCTGGCGCCTACACCGGCGCGCCTTACGACGGCAGCTCTCCCATCTACGGCGCGAGCCCGTTTGCCGGCACCGGCAACAACGGCAACGGCGCCGGCGTGGCGTTCAGGATCGTGCCCGTGGCCGGCCACAGCAAATGGAAAGAGACAGTCATCTATCAATTCTGCTCGCAGGCCGACTGCATCGATGGCGCTTCTCCGCAATCGGGACTGACCATTAACGCCAATGGCGTTCTTTTCGGCACCACCGTAAACGGCGGCAACGGAGGCCCGAACGGATGGGGCACCGTGTTCAAGATCTACCCGCAGCAGCAGAGGGAAGTCGTGGTCTACGCGTTCTGCGCGGGGTTCGGCTGCCAGGACGGCATAAATCCGGTAGGCCCGGTCTCCATCGATGCAAGGGGGCGCCTCTACGGCACCACATCGAACGGCGGAGCAAGCAGCAGCGGGATCGTTTTCAAAATCACGCCCTCTGCGTCGAGTCCGGAAACCGTGCTCTACAATTTCTGTGGCGCCGCGAATTGCACGGATGGGGCTTCTCCGAGCGCCGGGGTGACGATCGATCCGAACGGCAACCTGTTCGGCGTGACGCGGTATGGCGGCGCCGATTACAGCGTCAATTGCGACAACAGCGGTCACGGCTGCGGCACGCTGTACCGCTTCAATCCTCGCACATCGAAGCTCGCGGTGCTGCACAGCTTCTGCAGGGCCGGCCTTCCCGACTGCGGCGATGGCGCGGAGCCGCTGTATGGCCGGCTGTCGCTGGACGGATCGGGCAATGTGTTCGGCGTGGCCAGCGAAGGCGGCCTCCATGGCGGCGGCACGGTGTTCGAGTATGTGCCGTGACCACGCGTCGGCTTCAGGGCTGCCGCGAATGGCGGCGCGTACGGTTCCGGCGCGATCTTCGCGTTCACGTCATGACTTGAGGGGAGTGATTTTCATGGGCAACGGATCCGGTCTCCGCAATTCCATTCGGCGGGAGCCACTGGCCGCCGCGCTGGTGCTCGCCGCCGCGTTTGCCGCCATGTTCGTCGCGCCGAGCGGGGCATCGGCGTACACGCTGAAGCTGCTGCACACCTTCTGCAAGAGCAGCCTCTGCCCGGATGGCGCGTATCCGTATTTTCCGCCGCTGCAGGACTCAGGCGGCGTCGTCTATGGAACCACGTCGGCAGGAGGCAGGCACGATGGCGGCGTGGTGTATTCGCTGCTCCCGGGGCTCGCATTCAAGGTCCTCTACCGCTTCTGCGTGACGTCGAGTTGCAAGGATGGAAGCCAGCCGTACGCCCCGCTCATTCTCGACGCCAACGGCGATCTCTTCGGCACGACATCGGCGGGCGGCGCACATGGCAGCGGTACGGTGTTCGAGCTGGTTCCCAACGCCGACCGCTCGGTGTGGACGCACGTGACGCTGCACAATTTCTGTGCGCAAAGCGGCTGTCCCGATGGCAGTGCTCCGTTCGGCCCACTCACCTATCAGGGCGCGGAGACGGGCGCCCTTTACGACGGTACCTCGCCGCTCTACGGCGCCACCCAGCACGGCGGCGCGGCCAGCGACGGCGTCGCGTTCAAGCTCACCTTCGTCTCGGGCCAGACGTTGCGTAGCGTGAAGGTCCTACACACCTTCTGCCATCTGGCGGGCTGCGCCGACGGCAACGATCCGTCCGGACTGATCATCGATGGGAGCGGAAACCTGTTCGGCGTGACGCGGTATGGCGGCGGCAACAATCACGGCGTGCTGTTCGAGCTGCCGAGCGGCGGCGGCGAAACGGTGCTGTACAGCTTCTGTCAGCAGAGCAATTGCAGCGACGGCCAGTATCCCATCGGTCCACCGACGCTGGATGCAAGCGGCAAGTTGGTCGGGACGACGCCGAGCGGGCCGGGCGGCATCGTGTACCGCATTGCACCGACCGGCGTGAACTCGACCGAGACGGTGCTCTATAATTTCTGCAGCCAGGCCTCGTGCGCCGACGGCTATCTGCCCTACGGCGGGATTGCCATCGACGCGAACGGCGATCTGTTCGGCTCGACCTTGTGGGGCGGCGCCTACACCGGCGCCAACTGCGACGGCGCCGGCCATGGCTGCGGCACGGTGTTCAAGCTTCACGGCGGAACGGAGCACGTGCTGCATAGCTTCTGTCGGCTCGGCCTCCCCGACTGCGCCGATGGCGCCCAGCTCTATTACGGCCCGCTGTTCATGGATGCCTCTGGCGATATTTTCGGCTCCGCGGAAGAAGGCGGCAAATACGGCCACGGCACGGTGTTCGAGCTGGTGCCGTGAATCGCGGGAAACGGGGGAACAACATGGGTTTCGACAATAGACGGAGCAACCGCCTGGCGCCGGCACTTGTGTTTGCGGCCACGATTGCATTTGCGCTTGCGCCAATCCACTCCGCATCCGCCTACACGTTCAAGGTATTGCATCGCTTCTGCGCGCAGCCGACTTGCCCCGATGGTGCAAATCCGGTGACGGCGCTCGTGCGGGACGACGCCGGCAATCTTTACGGCACGACGGCCTATGGCGGAAAATACGGAGACGTCAACGCCAGTACCGGCGGCACCGTGTTCGAGCTCCGGCTCACCGGTACCGGCTACAAATTCAGGGTGCTTCACGATTTCTGTGTCCAGCCGAATTGCGCCGATGGCGAGAACCCGTACGGGAGCCTTATCCTCGATACGAACGGCGATCTGTACGGCACTGCCCTCTCAGGCGGCACCGGCGCCGGCGGAGTCAATAATGGCGTGGCATTCCGGCTGGTGCCCAACGCGGACCGGACTAAGTGGAAATTCAAGATCCTTTACACGTTCTGCTCGCAAGCGAGCTGCGCGGACGGCGCTCAACCCTTCGGAAATTTGACATATCAGGGCTCGCAAAGCGGCGCGCTGTACGACGGGACCTCTCCGCTTTACGGCACTACCTTTGGCGGCGGGTCCCATGCCTCCGGCATCGTGTTCGCGCTCACCGGGAAGGCCCACGGAACAGAGTCGGTGCTCTACGGTTTCTGCTCGCAAAAAAATTGCGATGACGGGCAGCATCCGGAGGCATCGTTGTTGCTCGACGCCAAGGGCGATTTGTTTGGCACCGCCGCTGTCGGCGGTGGATACGATTTCGGCACGGCGTTCGAGCTTCTGCCTGGCAAGAGCGGCTACACCGAAGCGGTGCTGCATGACTTCTGCACGACCGAGAATGATTTCTGCCCCGACGGCCAGGAGCCTGGAAGTCCAGTGGTCATGAATGCCACCGGCGATCTCTTCGGCAGCAGCAGCTCGGGCGGCGCGGCCGGCGAAGGCGTGGTGTTCAAGCTGACGCCCGAAACGTACACGGTCAAGGAAACCGTGCTTCATACCTTTTGCCTGCAATGGCCCTGCACCGGCGATGGCGCCCATCCGTCCGCGCTGATCCTTGATGCGAACGGCAATGTGCTCGGCGAGACAACCATTGGCGGACGGTACGGCGGCGGAACGATTTTCAAGCTGCACGGCACCAACGTCTCCGTGCTCTACGATTTCTGCCGAAAATCGGATTGCCCCGATGGTGAAATCCCCTCCGGCGGGCTCCTCCTCGACAAAGCGGGCGACCTGTTCGGCGTGGCCATCGATGGCGGGATACTCACCAACACGGAATACGGCGGCGGCACGGTGTTTGAGCTGGTGCGGTAAGCCGTGGGAATCAACAACGGGGAGGACAACATGTTTTTGGAAATGACGCAGCGACGCAATCACGTCGCGCTTGCGGCCGCTCTCACGGCGGCGGTGCTCGCCGGCGTCGCACCGTCAAGCGGCGCGCGCGCCGCAACGCTCCGAACATTGCATCCGTTCTGCGCGCGGGCGGCGTGCGCGGACGGCTCGTCGCCTTACGCACCGCTGGTGCGGGATTCGGCCGGCAACTTTTACGGCACCACCTTCACCGGCGGGGCGAACAATCTCGGCGTCGTGTTCGAGCTGGTGAACACCGGCACCGGCTACCAATTCCAGGTGCTCCACAATTTCTGCAACCAGAGCGGCTGCCCCGACGGCCAGAATCCGCTCGCCGGCCTGATCCTCGACACCAACGGGCATCTCTACGGCCTGGCGAAACGGGGGGGCTCGCAGGATGAAGGCACGCTGTACGAGCTCATTCCCGGCACCACCTCGTGGACCTTCAAGGTGCGCGCCGATTTCTGCACCTTCTGTTCCGCTGGTTTTCAGCCCGTCTACAAGCTCACCTATCAAGGCGAATTGAGCGGAGCGCCTTACGATGGAACATCGCCGGTCTACGGCGTCACGCTCGGCGGCCTCGGCGAAGGCAACAGGGGCGTCGCGTTCCAGGCCGTCCCGGTGAGCGGCCAGGAATTATGGAACGTCACGAATCTATACACCTTCTGCTCGAAGCCGAACTGCCGGGACGGCGACGTGCCGAGCGCGCCTCTTGTGGTCGATGCGGGCGGCAATCTGTTCGGCGTGACCGGCGGCGGCGGCTCGAACGGCGATGGCGTCGCCTTCGAGATTCCCGCGGGCGGCGGCAGCGAGACCGTGCTGCACAATTTTTGTCGCTTGGCTAACTGCGCCGACGGCTCCACGCCCACCGGTCTCACGATGGACGATGCGGGCGATTTGGTGGGCACCACAAGCGCCGGAGGGGCCCACGGTGGAGGCGCGATTTTCAAGATCGTCTCCACCGATACGGGTTTCCGGGAAAGGGTGCTGTACAGCTTCTGCGTTTCCAGCGGTTGTCCCGACGGACAGGCGCCGCAAGCGGGGCTTACGCCCGACGGCGCCGGCAATTTGTTCGGCACAACGCAATCGGGCGGCGATCACCAGGGCGGCGTGATCTTCAAGTTCCGCGGCAGCACCTACACAAAGCTCGTCAGCCTCTGCACGCCGACCGATTGCTTGCACGGCGCTGCGCCAAGGGCGCCGCTGATTCTCGATTCGTCGGGCAATCTGTTTGGGACAGCCACGGAGGCCGGCGCGAACAACGGCGGCACCGCCTTTGAGTTGCGTCGGTCGTCCCCGCCGTAATCGGTAGGAGCGGATAAACCACGGAGTCGTGGCCGGCCTTGCCGCCGTCGCTAAAGCTATGGCGCGCCTTGCCTTCGCACATGCCGCGCCG
This sequence comes from Alphaproteobacteria bacterium UBA6038, assembly GCA_002429315.1. GTDB lineage: Bacteria > Pseudomonadota > Alphaproteobacteria > Micropepsales > Micropepsaceae > Rhizomicrobium. The sequence continues at coordinate 1,682 of DIZC01000079.1, read as the reverse complement.
AAGCAAAGCGGAGGCGGGTGACGGCCACCCATGCCCTCGGTCTGGCCGGACAAACGCAGATCGAGGTCATGGCTCCCCGTGACAAGCCCGGGGACGACGTTTTTGGCTGATTCCATTCCAAACCGCGCTACACTGCCGGCACACTTCGGGGGAGGTTCGTTATGCTATTCGGCTCAGCCACACTTTTGCGCGCGGTCTTTCTGATCGCCGCAGCGACCATCGGCGTTGCCGGCGCGGCGCAGGCCGCCACGCTCTCCACGCTGCATCCGTTCTGCCACAGCGCCAATTGTGCGGATGGCTCTGAACCCGAAGCGGGGCTGTTGCTCGATCCCAACGGCAATCTCTTCGGCACCGCCACCAGCGGCGGCACCGCCAACAACGGCGGCACGGTGTTCGAGCTCGTCCCATCGGCCGGCACGTATGCGTTTCACGTGGTGCACGCGTTCTGCCATGACTCTGTCTGTCCCGACGGCCAGCTTCCCAATGCCGGCCTGATCCGCGACGTGAACGGCAACCTCTACGGCCTGGCCGAAGGCGGCGGCGCCCACGGCGAAGGCAGCATGTTCGAGCTCAGCCCCAACGGCACCGGCTGGACCTACAAGGTGCTGTACAATTTCTGCAGTCACACCGGCTGCAACGACGGCGTGCGCCCGCTCGCCACGCTCTCCTATCAGGGCGCCTCGACGGGGACGCCGTATGACGGCACCTC
>DIZC01000079.1:0-873 GCA_002429315.1 Alphaproteobacteria bacterium UBA6038 | reverse complement strand
TCCACCACGCGGTTCTGGACCGAGACGACGCTCCATGCCTTCTGCTCGCGGACGAGCTGCGCGGACGGAGGCAGCCCGACGGCGGGCGTCCTGGTCGACGGCGCCGGCAACGTTTTCGGAGTCTCCGCCCAGGACGGCGCGCACGGGTACGGAATTGCGTATGAGATTCCCGCAGGGGGCAGCTTCGTCGTGCTGTACACGTTCTGCCAGATCGGCAATTGCCTGGATGGCGCCTATCCCACGGACATCGCGTTCACGGATTCCGGCGCGCTCATCGGCACCACGCTCGAAGGCGGTTCCGTGTTCTCGGGCACCATCTTCCGGCTGGTGCCGAACGGCACGCATTCGACCGAGACGGTGCTCTACAATTTCTGCATCGACGACGTATGCTCGGACGGCGCGCAGCCGCGCGGCGGGCTGACGGTCGATAGCGCCGGCAACTATTACGGCGTCACGCAGTTCGGCGGCGCCTCGAACGCCGGCGTGATCTTCAAATGGGACGGCAGCCAGGTGCGCGTGCTGCACAGCTTCTGCGCCAGGGCCAACTGCGCCGACGGCGAGCAGCCGTTTTCCGGCGTCACGCTGGATGCCGCGGGAAATCTGTTCGGCACGACGCCGTTCGGCGGCGCCGAAGGCAGCGGCGTCGCCTACGAACTGCTGCGCTAGAGGCACGGCTGGCTCAAACAGTATCGGCTTTTAACCACCCTCCCCTTGAGGGAGGGTCGAAAAATCTGAGCCCCGCACGTGGTGCGGGGGAAGATTTTTCGGGGAGGGGTCGAGGACCCCGCGCTTGCGGCTTTTTTCCCCCCCCCCCATATTTTTTTTTTTTTCTCTCCCCTTTTTTTTTTTCCCCCCCCCCCGGGGGGGGGGGGG
>DIZC01000088.1 GCA_002429315.1 Alphaproteobacteria bacterium UBA6038 | reverse complement strand
GCCTGCGCCTGCGCCACCTGCCACGTGTATGTCGATCCGGCATGGAGCGAGAAAATCCCGCCCAAATCGGACATGGAAGAGACCATGCTCGATTTCGCGCAGGATCTGCAGCCGACTTCCCGACTCTCTTGCCAGATCAAGGTCGTTGCCGCACTGGAGGGTCTCACGGTGCGCATGCCCAAAAGCCAGCACTAGCTCCAAGAGCCGCTCCTCCAAGCAGCTCACAATGTGAAAACAGATGAACTTGTGGAGCACAAATTTGTTGTCGCCTTCGCCGCAGATAAAGCGCATCAAAGTCTATGGAGAGCGAAATACAGGCACGCGGTTCCTGCAGGAATTGCTCCGGACGAACTTTGCCAGTCCGCAGCTGCCCGGGGGCGCGGGCGTTCACGAGGATCGCGAGGGTACCAAGGAAGACCTGAAGCCTTACAAAGGGCTGTTCAAAAAGATCGCGATCGACCGGATGTCCGATTTGAGTAATGCGAGATCGCTCCCCCGGACACTAGGTTGGAAGCACATGTCTCCGCCAACAGCGCTTCTCGCAACAACGCCGGAAATGGCGCAGAGTACCCTGTTCATCGTCACGGTGAAACACCCGGTTTTTTGGGCACTATCTTATAAGCGGCATCCATACAACAGCTATTTTGCTCCCGCAAAAATGAGTTTTTCCGCGTTCATTCGCCACCTGTTCATTCCCATGGGCCGAGACAACGTCGATGCGCCGTATTACAGGTCTGTCCTTGAACTGTACGCCGCCAAAGTCGATGGATATCGCGCTCTCAGCAGTCTTGGCGTCCCATTCGAGCTTGTGCGGTACGAGGATCTGATAGCCGATGTCTCCAAATTCCTGAGAACGATCGAGGAAAAATACCACCTGCCACGCTGCTCGCATTCAGATATCATTCGGCAAGAGACCACGAAGAGACACGACAGCACCACCTTCGAGGAATTTCGCGAGAAATATAAGGTCGAAGAAGCAGCCAGAGTTGTTTCCGGAGAGGATTATGAGTTCATCCTTTCTACGTTCGGCCGGGAGAGGCTTACTTGGTTGGGTTATCCGGAGCATTAGCAGCGGATCGCGAAGCGGGCGTTCCGGTCAGTACGCCGCCCCCCTTCTCGCGCCGGAGCAGGTTCTTAAAGAAACTTGACACGCCGTGGCGTTTGTTTTTTCGATCGATGTCGGCCCGACTACGCACCCACGCGATTTGCACCACGCGGCGTGCGCCCACGAACGGCGTGTGCCCGTGCCAGGAATGATCGGCGCGGCGGAAGGCGACAAAGGAGCCCATTTCGGGACTCACCTCTACGACGTAATCGTTGAAATCGCGGTCGTTGCGCAACACGCGGAAGCGACCCTCTGGCGAGAGCCATCCTTCGTTCATGTAGATCAGCAATGTGGCGATCTTGCTTTGGGAGTCGCAGTGAATGCGGCCCTCATGCGCCGCCGACAGTTTGCGGATGGTGATGAGCGTGGGGCAGCGAGACAGATCGAGTCCCAGCGCCGCGGAAACCGCCGCCGTGAATTCCGGCCCCTCGATTTCCTCCATCAATTTGGCGAAGGCGCCCTGGATTTTCATTTGCGACAGCGGATGGAACCCCGTGACATTGATATCCGGAAAGCTCTCGCGGAGCGCCGGTATCCACTCGGCGCGCAATGCGCCTTTGCCGAGCATATAGTCGTAAGGGGTGTGGTGCGCCTCGGCGGCGCGAATGGCGTCATAATCGACGATGCTACTGGAAGGCATCGAGCTGTCCTTGCAGAGATGTGCAGCGTTATAGCGCCCGGCCGCAGCGGGCTCAAATTTCAGGCAGCGTGGACGCCCTGCTTCCGCTGTCCGGTCTTTTCGCCGAGACCGCGCGGCAAATGGCAGCGGACCAGCGTGCCGCGGCCTTCGCCGGTCTCGATTTCCACCCAGCCGTCATGCAGTTCCACGAAACGGTTCACCAGTGCGAGACCCAAACCGGCGCCGGCGCGCTTGCCGGCGCGCCCCTTGGCCTCGAACCGATCGAACACATTCGCCTGCAGATCGGCGGCGATGCCCGGTCCGCTATCCGAGACGTAAATCTGCACGTCGTCTCCGACGACCTGCGCGCCCAGGGCGATTGCGCCACCACGCGGCGTGTATTTGAACGCGTTAGACAGAAGATTGAAGACCACCTGGCGAATACGCCGCGGATCGATAACCGCGCTGCCGATGTCCGTCGCCGCGTCCAGGGTGAAGGCGATGTCCAGGCTGGAGGCGTGCTGGCGCAAGGGCTCCGCCACACGCGTAAGCAACTCGTAGAGATCGACGCGCCCGAGCTCAAGCCGCATGTTGCCGGATTCGATCATCGCGAGGTCCAGCATGTCGCTGGTGATCTCCGCCAGTTTGTGGGACGCGGCGAGGATGCTTTGCACGTAGTCGGCCTGCTTTGCATTCAGCGCGCCGGCATGTCCGGCGGCCAGCATGTCCGCGAAACCCTGCACCACGTTGAGTGGATCACGGAACAGGAACGAGGCGTGCTGCACGAAATCGGATTTGAGCCGATCCGCCGCTTCCAGCGCTTCGTTTCGTTCGCGCAGCGCCGCCTCGATTCGGAACCGGTCGGTAACGTCGGCGAAGGTGACGAGCGTTGCTCCGTCAGGCAGCGGCGCCAGCGACACTGCCACGATCGTGCGATCGAACCGTTCGATTTCGCCCCAATCGCGCCGCCGCTCCGAGCCTGAAGAGACATCGGCGACCAGCTTCTGCCATGCGGCTTCCTCGCCGAAACGCTGCACGCTAGCCTGTGCGATCTTCTGCACGTGCGGTTCGCCGGCGAGTTCGGGCGGTTCGAACTGCCACAGCCGTGCGAACGCCGCGTTGTGCAGCCTGAGCCGTCCGTCGGTCCCGAACACCGCCACCGCTTCGCCAAGGCTATCGAGGGTCGCGCGCTGTACGCCAATGAGCGTGTTGTAGGAGCTCTCCAGCGCAAACTTTTCGGTCACGTCTTCGTACAGATATGTCAGCCCGCCGAAAGGATGCGGCTGCCCGACAACGCGCAAGGTCTTGCCGCTCGGCAGATGCCACTGCTCCTCCGGCGGATGGTCGTGCGCCTCTTCGTAAGCCGCCAGACGCCCGCGCTTCCACGCCTGATAATCGCGGTGCTCCGGAAGCTTGCGCATTTCCCGCAGGCAATCGAGAACCTCGCCGTCGGTTGGGTGGGTTTCGAGCCAATCCCGCGGCAAGCCCCACAACTGCTCGAAGGCGCGGTTCCAAAAGGACAGCCGCTGGTCGCGGCCGAAGATCGCAACCGCCGTCGCGAGGTTGTCGAGTGTGTCGGCGTGCGCGTCCAGATGCTGTTGCAGGCTGGCTTCGGCGTTGGAGAGCTCGGTGACATCGATGGCAATCCCGAGAATGGATCCGTCTGGCAGCGGTATGTCGGTGAGCGCAAGCGCGCGGCGCTCTCCATTGAGGACCGCGTAGCGCTTCGCTTCGACCGGCTGGCCTTCAGCGCGCGCCGCGCTGGCCAGATCCCGTTCGGATTTTTCAAGTCCTGTTTGAGCCGTCAGCGCGGCCGGTACGTCCGCGGCGCCCACGGCGCCGGCGAACGCCCGGTTCGCCCAGGTAAGCGACAGCGTCTTGTCACGCAGCCAGACCGGAACCGGTAGCGCATCGAGAATACCGTCCAGATCGGCACGCGCGGATCTGCTGGCCGCATTCTGCTCGAGCCATAGAGCGGCAAATCCGCCGACGGCGCGACCGCGCACCCGAACCGTCTCGCCAAGGCTCGTGCGGGCATCGATGGCGAACGGCGCGCCGGCGTCGGCGAGCTCGTCGAGCGCCTGCGATAGGGCGAGTGCATCCGGTCCCGCGAGACAAGCGTCCAGCAGGGCCTCGCTGCCGCCGTATGAATACGCGCCGTCGCTATCGCGTCCCCACACCAGCACGCTTTCCCGGCCGGCTTCGATCAGCGCGTCGCGAGCCGCCACGGCGGTTTTTGCCCTGGCGGTGAGCGATCGGGTTACGCGCCGCAAGCGCTCGGCCGTAATTCCGGAGGACAACGCCCAGAGCGCGGCTGCAATTGCCAGCGCCACCGCGCCGACAGTGATCGTGGCGGAAACGATGGAGGGGTCTGCGGCAAAAGCAGGCTGGGGCAGCAGCAAAAGGGCCGGCATCAACGTAGCCCGTAACGAGCGGCGTTTTATCCCCCGATGCGCCCGGCTTGTTGGCGTTGCCGGCTTACGACGCATTCTCAAGCGGCCCCCGATTCCGCGTGGTCGCCGCGAATCACTGCGGAATCAATATGATACGCAGGTGGGTTGAGTCCGCATAGGGATGGTGGTTAAAAATTCGTAAAAGCCCTAGATGCTGACTGCAGTCCGAGGCATTGAAGTTTCAGCCTCCGCATCTCGTAAAGGTTGTGCGAGTCGCTTGACGAACGACTCCCGTTCGGCATGCGAGATTGCCGCCCAGTCTGAGTGGCGGGAGCCACGGCTGGTACGGTCGCCATCTGTCGAGACTGTCCTTGAAAATCGGCTGGCGGACCTGTTCGGAACTCGGCGTGTGAACGGCGCGCGCGGTCCGATGAAAGGCGAGGCAGTTCTCCTCGAATGGCAAGCCGCAGTGGGACAGGAGACGCCGGATCTCGGCCTCCGGGTTCGCCACTAGGTCTTCGTATCGGACACGATAAACGCGCTCCGGCAACACCGCATCATAATGCGCCACGAGGTCCGCGTAATCCGCGTAGTACCGCTCGATATCTTCAAGACTATACAGGTAGGGCATGCCGCGGGCGAAATGCTGCGTGAAGCAAGACCAGCGACAGGCCCGCGGATCCCGCCGTACATCGATGATCTTCGCGTGGGGCAGAATGAGTTGAATGAAGCCGATATGCACGAAATTGTTCGGCATCTTGTCGATGAAATACGGGCGCCCAAGCCGGCGATGCTGCTTCGCGCGCGCGAGATATCGCTCGCCAAGCGCTTTTAGCTCGCCGGGTGAAAGGGCGGCGACGGCTTCGGGATAGCTCCGCTTGCCGTTTTGCTTTTCCCAAGGACCAAGACCGTGGGCGAGCTGGGCAATGTGATGCAGTTCCGATGTCGCTTCGACGGCCGAATGACTTGCCAGAATCTGCTCCACCAAAGTCGAGCCCGAGCGCAGCATGCCGACAACGAAGATCGGATCGTGCGCCGGGGAGCCGGCGCCCTTGTGCTGCGCGAACAATTCCGACGTGAAAGTCGCCTTCAACCGCGCGAAGAAGCCTTGCGTCCGCGCGTGGTCGTAAGGATGCGATGCGCGGTGCAGTGCGTTCGCACGCTCATAATGGGCGAAGGAGTCGGCGTAGTCACGAACATCTTCCAACGCCTTGCCAAGCGCGAACTCGAAGTTCACGCGTTCCGCCGGTGGAAGCTCTGGCTTCGCCAGCTGCTCGCGCATGGCCGTAATCTCATCGGGTGTGAAGGCCACCGTCTTGAGGTTTGCGATGCTCCAGTAACCCTCGCCGAGCGAAGGCTGCCGTGCGATGGCCTCGCGGTACGCCGCGAGCGCTTCTCGTTGTTTGCCGAGCGTCTTCAGCACATGGCCATAGACGAGCCAGACGTTCGCAAGCTCCGGATGGCGCTGCAGCACGCGCCGGTAGCAGGCGCCGGCGCGCGACGTCTCGCCGATCGCGTCGAGCGCCCCGCCGAGCTCGATCAGGATGCGAATGTCCGCAGCATCCGATTGCGACAGCGGCTTCAGCGCTGCAATCGCACCATAAAAGTGACCTTCCGCCCGCAGCGCCTTGGCAAGGATCAGGGTCGCGTCTGGGTTTTCCAGCTGCAGCTTCAGCACTTCGCGTGCCAGCGCCGCGGCGACCGGGGGATTGGTCGTGAGGACCCGAGCAGCCCTTGCCAACGCACTGGATGCAATCGCCGCGACGGAAATCTGTTTTGCCAACGCTGCGCCTAGTACCGATACGTATCCGGTTTGAAGGGGCCGTGCTCGGGAACTCCGATGTAGTCAGCCTGCTTCGGTGAAAGCTGCGTCAGCTTCACCCCGACTTTGGCGAGATGTAGCCGCGCGACCTTCTCGTCCAGTTCCTTCGGAAGGGTGTAGACCTTCTTCTCGTACTTGCCGGGATTGGCGAACAGCTCGATCTGCGCCAGCGTCTGGTTGGTGAAGCTCGAGCTCATCACGAAGCTCGGATGTCCCATGGCGTTGCCGAGATTCACCAGCCGGCCTTCCGACAACAGAATGATCCGCTTGCCGTCCGGGAATTCGATCTCGTCCACCTGCGGCTTCACATTGTGCCATTTGTAGTTCTTCAGCGCCGCCACCTGAATCTCGGAATCGAAATGGCCGATATTGGCCACGATCGCGCGGTGCTTCATCGCCCGCAGGTGGTCGATGGTGATCACGTCCACATTGCCGGTGGCGGTCACGAAGATATCCGCGCGCGGCGCGGCATCTTCCATCGTGACAACTTCGTAGCCTTCCATCGCGGCCTGCAGCGCGCAGATGGGATCGACCTCGCTCACCATCACGCGGCAGCCCGCTTGGCGTAAGCTGGCGGCCGAGCCTTTGCCGACGTCGCCGAAGCCCGCCACCATCGCGACCTTGCCGGCCATCATGGTGTCCGTGCCGCGGCGGATTCCGTCCACCAGCGATTCGCGGCAGCCATACAGATTGTCGAACTTCGATTTCGTGACGCTGTCGTTCACGTTGATGGCCGGGAACAGCAGCGTGCCCTTCTTCTCCATCT
>DIZC01000081.1 GCA_002429315.1 Alphaproteobacteria bacterium UBA6038 | reverse complement strand
AAACCCGAGTCACGCTCTAGCGCAGTTTGGTAGTGCCCTAATTGGAATGGGTGCGGCCGTGAGTCCTATTTTGCGGGGGGTACGAATATCGACAGCCCCAAGAGGAATGCGCCGACCACAATGATGAGCGCCCCGGCCTGAGTGGTCTTTTCATTCCCCTTGGCACGGGACCATGTGGAAATGCCCACTAGCGCGAGCCCGGCAACAATCAGAACTGTTCCCATGATCGCGGGTAAATCGTTGATCGTCATTTCTTCTTCCTCGCCTCTTGCCACGATAGCCGCTCTAACCGCCGCCACAGGCGAGTCTATCGCCCTGTATGCAGCACGGCAAAGATGCGCATTCTATTCGTTTACTGGCGCATCGTCCGTCGTCTGAACCCGGTTCAGGAAACTCACATCAATTGCGCGACAAGCTAAGCGGGCTCATGCGAGTAACAGACCGCGTGCCGAAGGAAGCCGCAGTGGAAGAGATGGTCGCACTCGCCCGCAGCATTCTGAAATTCGAGTGGGAACGGGTAAAATGCGGTAGCTTTCGTAGGCCGATCCGTCGGCTAGTTCGGCTACTTCGCAAAGGTCCAATGAAACCGCGGTTTTTGCCGAAAGCATGGCCCGTTTGCCACCAGCGTATGCGGGAAAACTAGCAAAGACCGCTTACCTTTCCGGCAGATTGTGCAGGGGAGTTCACCATGTCCTTCGCTTCGCGTCTTCTGCTGCCTGCCTTCATCGCCGAAGCCATGCTGTCGGCCGCAGCTCATGCGGAGCCGGTGTCAGTACCGCCGTTCCGCTCTGTCGAACTGAGAGGCGGCGGTCATGTATTCCTCCGCCACGGCGCTGAGCAGCGCGTGGTTCTGCTGAAGGGCAGTACGCGCTACACCCATTTCACACACGAGCGTGGCAATCCCGGCCAACTCGTGGTCGACGCCTGTAACGAGGATTGCCCGCCGCAATACAGTCTGGAAGTGGAAATCGTCACGCCGACAATCGACGGCGTGGCCGTTTCCGGCGGCGGCAAAATCGAAAGTGGCCCAGGATTCGGACGTCAGGGTTCGCTCGCCGCGGCTGTGGAGGGCGGCGGCGATATCGACGTGCGGTCCATCGACGCTGCAAAAGCCTCGGCCGCTGTCAGTGGCGGCGGCGCGATCCGGTTGAGAGCAGAACGACGACTTGAGGCCGCGGTAGATGGCGGCGGGGATATCCGCTACTGGGGCGATCCTGCCGTGACCTCGGCAATCGATGGCGGCGGCAACGTCAGCAAAGGCGGATAAGGTCAAGAATTCTCGGCCAGCACGGCGCCCGCGAGATACAGCGAACCGCAGATGAGGATGCGCGGCGGACCTTCGCCTGGGCGCCCGCGCGCCCAGCCAGACACCTGCATCATGGCATCTTCGAGATCGTCGGCCGGGCTTGCCTCGAGTCCCGTCTTCCGCGCCGCGTCGTAAAGTTCGCCCCCGCCGCGGCTCGCGGCCTCGCCGGGTATGGTGATGGTGATGGTGGTGACGTGGCGCGCCAGCCCGCGAAACGGCGCGAAGAAACCCTCCGCATCCTTCGTCTTCAGCATGCCGCAGATCAGATAAAGCGGCTTCTCCGAACGCTCCTCGAAATCCGCCAAAGCCTGTGCGATCGCGTGCGCCGCGTGCGGATTGTGGCCGCCGTCGAGCCACACCTCTGCACCCTCCGGTGCCAGTGCGACCAGCGGTCCCCGCGTCAATCTTTGCAGTCGCGCCGGCCATTCGACGCGGCGCAGCCCATGCTCGATTCCGTTCTCTCTTGCCCAATTGCGCCGCGCGTAGCGCAGCGCGGCGATCGCGGTTCCCGCATTCTCGATCTGGTGCGGACCTCGCAGTCGCGGCAATGGCAGATCGAGCAAGCCGTTTTCGTCCTGATAGACCATGCGGCCCCGCTCGGCATACGCGAAGAAATCCTGGCCAGAGAAGGCAACCGGTGCCGACAGGGAATCTGCCGTGCGTTCGATTACATCGCGCGCCTGATCCTCCTGCGGGCCAACCACAACCGGCACCCCCGGCTTGATAATGCCGGCCTTCTCCGCGGCGATGCCAGTGAGTTCGACTCCAAGGAATTCCTGATGATCGAGCCCCACCGGCGTGATGACACTCACCGCAGGCCGGCGGATGACGTTGGTCGCATCCAGCCTTCCGCCGAGCCCGACTTCCAGGATCAGAGCATCGGCAGGATGGCGCGAGAAAGCCAGCAGTGCCGCGGCGGTGGTAATCTCGAAAAAGGTGATCGGCGCGCCGGCGTTCGCGATATCGCACTCCTCCAGCACATCGCTCAACTCTTCTTCCGAAATCAGCGAACCGGCGAGACGAATCCGTTCATGAAAGCGGACCAGGTGGGGAGAGGTATACACGTGAATCCGAAGCCCCTGCGCCTCGAGAATGGCGCGCGCGAATGCGCAGACCGAGCCCTTGCCGTTGGTGCCGGCAACGTGAATGACCGGCGGCAGCTTGTCTTCCGGATGACCGAGCCACGCCAGCAGACGCTGAATGCGATCGAGGACCAGATCGATTCTTTTAGGATGAAGCGCCAGCAGCCGGTCCAGAATGGCGTCGGTTCCGGCGGAAACGCTCATGCCGGAGGCGCCAGTCGAGGGGCTGTGTTAACTACCATTGCTGTGATCGTGGGCGGCGCAACCTTTGTCTTCGGCTTGGGCCGGTTGGTCATCAAGTGCACCAGCCGCGAAAGCGTTTCGCGCAAATCGTGGCGCTGGACCACCATGTCCACCATGCCGTGATCCAGCAGATATTCGGCGCGCTGAAACCCCTCCGGCAATTTTTCGCGGATGGTTTGTTCAATGACCCGCTGTCCAGTGAAACCGATCAGAGCGCCTGGTTCGGCGATCTGCACGTCGCCCAGCATCGCATAGGAGGCACTAACGCCCCCGGTGGTGGGATCGGTCAGGACCACAATGTAGGGCAGCCCCGCTTCGTGCAACATGTCGACGCCAATGGTCGCGCGCGGCATCTGCATCAAAGAGAGGATGCCCTCCTGCATGCGCGCCCCGCCGGAAGCAACGAACAGAATGAATGGCCGCCGCTCCTCCACCGCCGCCTGCATCGCCTGCACCAGTCCCTCGCCCACACCCATGCCGAGCGAGCCGCCGAGAAAATCGAACGACTGCACTGCGATCATGACCGGTGTGCCGTCAAGGGTGCCGCGGGCTGCGGCCAGAGCTTCCTTCCGGCCGGTCTTGGCACGGGCATCTTTCAGGCGGTCGGGGTATTTGCGCTCATCGCGAAAGCGCAGAGGGTCCTGCGGCACTTCCGGTTGCGGCAGCTCTTCACAAGCGCCGTTATCGAAAATCGCCTGGAAACGCTGCGCCGGTCCGATACGCAGGTGATGGCCGCATCGAGGACACACATTTTGAGCCGCTTGGAGATCGCGATGAAATATCATCTCGCCGCAGGAGGGGCACTTTTTCCAAAGATTCTCCGGCGTGCCGCTGCCGCGTCCGGCCATCAGGCTCTTGATCCGGGGGCGGACAAAATTGGTGATCCAGTTCATGGGTCCAAGTCTACCACGGCCGTGCGGCGGGCGGCATGCACGGACTCGGCCAGCGTTTTGCAGAAATCGGCCGCATCTCCCCCTTCGGCGATGCGGTCCACGATTGCTGAGCCAACCACCACCGCATCGGCGAACTCGGCCACGGCATAGGCCTGTTCCGGAGTCTTGATCCCGAACCCGACGGCGCACGGCAACCGGCTGTGTTTCTTTAGGCGCGCAACGGCAGCACGCACATCGGCTTCGGCATAGCTCTTCGTGCCGGTCACGCCGGCTATCGAAACGTAATACAGAAACCCGCCGGCGCCATTCAGGATCGCCGCGAGTCGTTGGTCGGTGCTCGTTGGTGTCGCTAACCGAATGATGTCGAGGCCGCGTGCCATTGCTGGACGGCGCAGGACCTCGTCTTCTTCAGGCGGCAGATCGACCGTGATGAGACCATCCACGCCGGCTTCCGCTGCGTCGTTCGCGAACCCATCGCTGCCGTAGGCGTGGATCGGATTGTAATAGCCCATCAGAACGATCGGCGTGGTGTCGTCTCTCTTGCGAAAACGACGGACGAGCTCCAGCACTCGCGGCAAATTCATTCCGGCGTTCAGCGCGCGCAAACTCGAAGCCTGGATCGCAGGCCCATCCGCCATCGGATCGGAAAAGGGGACGCCAAGCTCGATCAGGTCGGCACCAGCAGAGGGCAGCGTCTCCAGGATCGTGAACGAAGTTTCCGCGTTCGGATCGCCGGCGGTGATGAACGGGATGAACGCGGCGCGGCCAGCGCGTTTCAATTCGGCGAAGCGCGCGGCGATGCGGCTCACAGCTCCGCACCGAGCGCATCGGCGACTGTGAAGACATCCTTGTCGCCGCGGCCCGACAGAGTCACGACGACGATCTGATCCCTTGCCATCCGCAGCGCCAGGCGCATGACGTGCGCCAGCGCATGTGCAGGCTCCAGCGCCGGAATGATGCCTTCGATCCTGCTGAGCAGCTGAAAGGCTTCGAGTGCATCGCCGTCGGTCGCAGAGAAGTATTTCACCCGGCCCTGATCCTTGAGCCACGAATGCTCCGGACCCACGCCGGGATAATCGAGACCGGCGGAAATCGAGTGCGCCTCCAGCACCTGACCGTCACGGTTCTGCAAGAGATAGCTGCGGGCGCCGTGCAGCACGCCCGGCGTGCCTGCGGAGAGCGTCGCGGCGTGGCGCGGCGTGCCGGCGCCTTGGCCTGCCGCTTCCACGCCATGGATTTCGACCTCGCGGTCATCGAGAAACGCGTGAAACATGCCGATGGCGTTCGAACCGCCGCCGACGCACGCGACGATCAGGTCGGGCAGCCGTCCTTCCGCCTCCCGGATTTGCACGCGCGTTTCATTGCCGATGATGCATTGAAAATCACGCACCATCTCGGGGTACGGGTGCGGTCCGGCGGCCGACCCAATAATGTAAAAGGTGTCCTCCACGTTGGCGACCCAGTCGCGGAGCGCCTCGTTCATCGCATCCTTCAGCGTGCGCGAGCCACTCGTCACGCTGCGCACGTCAGCGCCCAGCAGACGCATGCGGAAAACATTTGGCTTCTGCCGCTCGATGTCCACGGCCCCCATGTAGACGACGCAGGGCAAGCCGAAACGCGCCGCAACCGTCGCGGTCGCCACGCCGTGCTGGCCGGCGCCGGTCTCGGCAATGATCCGCGTCTTGCCCATGCGCCGCGCGAGCAGGATCTGCCCAAGGCAGTTGTTGATCTTGTGCGCACCGGTGTGATTCAGGTCCTCACGCTTCAGATAGATTTTCGCGCCGCCAAGGTGCGCCGTCAGCCGCTCCGCAAAGTAGAGTGCGCTCGGCCGCCCGACATAATGTTTCAGAAGTCCATTCAACTGGGCGTGGAATGCGGGGTCGGCCTTCGCTTTCTCGTAGGCCCGCTCGAGATCGAGCACGAGAGGCATCAGCGTTTCGGCGACGAAGCGGCCGCCATAATCGCCAAAATGGCCGCGATCGTCCGGACCGGCGCGGTAGGAGTTCGGCGGCAGCGCCGTCATGCGTCGGTTCCGGCGAACTGCGCGGCTCGTGCGGCGGCGATAAATTCGCAGATGAGTTGCGGATTTTTCGCTCCGCGGCTGGTCTCCACACCGGAGGAACAATCCACCCCCGGTGCGCCGCATGCGCGGATTGCACGCGCGACATTCTCCGCCGTCAGCCCTCCCGCCAACAGCCATGGCCGAACGAATTTGCGGCCCCGGAGCAACTGCCAGTCGAAGGGGACGCCATGGCCGCCCGGGCGATGACTGTGTTCGGCCGCCTTTGTGTCGAACAGCAGCATGTCGGCAACCGACTCGTAAGCCGTAATGCGAGCCAAATCGCCGGCATCGGCAACGGCAATTGCCTTTATAACCGGGAGACCGAAGCGCTGACGAATGGCAACGATGCGGTCAGGGGTCTCCCGCCCATGCAGCTGAAGGAGATCGGGGCGGACGGCCCGCACCGCCAGTTCGATATCCGGGTCGGCCGCATCTACGACCACTGCCACAATCCGGCAGCGACCACGCAGGCGGGCGGCGAGCGAAGCCGCTTGCTCCGGCATTACGTGCCGCGGAGACCCGGAAAAAAACACCAGGCCGGCGTAATCCGCGCCACCGGCGACGACTGCAGCGTCGGCCGCCCCCGCACTATTGATCCCGCAGATCTTCACCTGAACCATGGCCAGTGAATATCAGGCGGCGGGAGCGCGCGCGACCTCTTCTGCGATGACGCGGGCTGCCTCCCCCGGATCGGCGGCGGCTGTAATGGGTCGGCCGATCACCAGGATATCCGCGCCGGCGGCAATCGCCTGGGCCGGACTCATCACCCGGCGCTGGTCGGCGAGGGCAGCGCCGGCCGGGCGAATACCCGGCGTCACCACCAGGAAGGCCGGCCCACAAGCACGGCGAACGATGCCGATCTCCCGCGGGCTGCACACCACGCCATCGAGTCCAGAGGCCTGCGCCAGCCTCGCCAACCGCTCAACCTGCGCCCTCGCGGGTGGCGATTGCCCGACCACGGCGAGATCGCCGTCGGTCAAGCTGGTGAGCACGGTGACGCCGATCACCTTCATCTGCGGATTGGTTTCGGCGGCGGCCTGTTTGGCCGCCCGCATCATCGCGATGCCGCCAGAGGCATGGATATTGAAGAGCGAAATACCCAGCCGGGCGATCTCCCGCGCCGCGCCGGCCACCGTGTTCGGGATGTCGTGGAACTTCACATCGGCAAACACCGGCAGGCCGAGCGAGACGATCTCCGCTGCCCCAGAGGGGCCTTGGGCGGTGAGGAACTCCAGCCCGACCTTAAGTCCGCCGACGTACGGGCGGACGGCGTCGGCCAAATCTCGCGCTCGGCCCAGATCCGGCGTATCCAGGGCCACAAAAATCGGATTTGCGAATGGCGACGGCGTCATCCAGTTCCGCACATAGGCCGTGGCCACGGCGGGAGCAATGGCCGGGATCTCCGTCAATGGCCGACGTGGCTGTCCACAGGCTCTCGTGGCACGCGCTCAGTCGGGGTCACGTTCAGCCGCTCGCGAAGTTCTTTGCCGGTGCGGAAGAACGGGGTCCGCTTCTCTTCCACCGTCACCGCCGCGCCGGTCCGGGGATTGCGTCCGACCCGCGCCGGACGACTCTTCACCGAGAATGCCCCGAAACCGCGCAGCTCCACGCGGTCGCCCTTGGCCAGCGCCTTGCTGATCTCCTCCAGCACGGTGGAGACGATGCGTTCAACGTCGCGGTGATAGAGGTGCGGGTAGCGCTGCGTGAGCCGCGCCACCAGTTGCGATTTGATCATTCCCTCCCCCCGAGGGAGTTCCCCTGCCCGCAGGTACCCAACTGTTCCTGCAACATGAACGAGATTGGGACCGGCTCTCGCGGCCGTCAAGGGAAAGCCACTGAACCGCCAAGGCTTTTTCCCGGTGTCAGATAAATCGCACAGGGCTTGCGGCAGTCTTGCAACAGGGGGCGACGGGTGTCGAGCTCATGGCGGGCCCGCCCGTTTGTCGCGACCAGGGTCTCGATCCCGCGCCGCCGCGAACTCCGACAAGAATGCGATGACGGCAAGACAATCGATCGGCGACAAATAATCTCGCGCTCCGAAGAGCGCCATTCCACAGCGTCGCGCCGGCGCGAGGCCGCCAGTTTCAACAAGACGAATGACGCAGAGTTCATGACTGTTCCAGCGCAGGAGGGGCGTCGGGTTGCTCATACTACTTCTGCGTGTTCACGATCTTACAATGCCCGAAGAATCCTTGCGACAATCGAGAGTCCGTGATGAAAGCCTCACATTTCAACTGGCTTTGCCGAGGGCAGAGCCTTAGGATGCGAGTGAGTATTCACGGTTTGCCGAGACTCACCACACATCGCTCTTGATGTCCGCTCCGTTACCTGCATATAACAGCTGTTATAAATCTTTTCGCGAAGGGAACCCGTCCATGGCCGAGACAACTTCCGCCGCCACAACTGGTGGACAAGAGATGCTCAATCTCGCTTCCACGATCATTGCCGCTTACGTGAGCCGGAACTCCGTTCCGGTTGCCGAATTGCCGGCGATGATCAAGAACGTCCACGGCACGCTGTGCGGCTTGGCCGGAGCTCCCGGTGGGGATGGGGCCACCGCCCAAAAACCGGCGGTTCCGATCAAGAAGTCGATCACGGCCGACTATGTCATCTGCCTCGAAGACGGCAAGAAACTGAAGATGCTGAAGCGGTATCTGCGCAGCAACTTCAACATGACGCCCGATGAGTACCGCACCAAATGGGGGTTGCCTCGCGATTACCCGATGGTCGCGCCGAACTATGCGGCCAAACGGTCGGAGTTCGCCAAAAAGATCGGGCTCGGGCGCAGCAAGTCGCATGCTGCCCCCAAGCGGCGTAAACGGGCGTGATCGCCGAGCGAGCGTTCAGACGATGACTCTACCGCCTATTCGACGGGAATAGCGCGGTGACCGAGCGACCCCCATTGTCGATTCGCCTGTTGAGCGTACCTTTCCGACATCGGGGCGTGAGGCTTCCATGACCATATCGGGCGGTCCTGAGAGGCGGTCGCTAATGCAGCCGGCGATGTCGCGCGTGCCTGCTGCCTGCGCCGGAGATTGCCGCTTCTTTCGCGAAGAGGGCTCCGGCCCAATCGACCGCAACAAGCCGGCCGGACCGTTGCTGAAGATCTCGCGCGGAACGACGATCTACCAGCACGAGCAACCTGCTCACTTCTGCTACAAGGTCGTTGAAGGCGCTGTGCGCCTCTCGCGCCTTCTGCCGGACGGGCGACGCCAGATTCTGGAAATCTGCCTGCCGCAGGATACCTTCGGGCTGGAGACCAGCGAGTGCTACTCTGCCACTGCCGAGGCCATTGGCGACGTGGTGCTGCTGCGCTGTCCGCGGGAGTGTATTGCAGAGTTGCAGGACGAGCGCCCGCACGTGCGGGGAAAGATGCTGTCCATGTTGAGCCGCGGCCTGTGCGCGGCCCAGGACCACGTCGCCATGCTCGGTCATCAGAGCGCGAAAGAACGAGTGGCGTGCTACCTGCTTCGGCTCGCAGGTGGGCACGAAAGTCAGCAGGCTTACACAGTGCGGCTTCCGATCGGCCGCCAGGATATGGCGGATTATCTGGGTTTGACGATCGAGACGACTTGCCGATCATTAAGCGACCTGAAGGCGAAGCGGATAATCTCCACGCCTGACCGGCATTGCATCGTCATTCAGAATTTCGCGGCCCTCGAAAGCGTGGCGCAGGGCGACTAGGCAGCCGTTCATACGTGGTTGTTTGACAACTCTCAATGACCGGCTCGCAAGCGGATGCTCTCTTGCGGGTGGGATTTGGAGTTGGTTCGATGACGATAGCCACCATTCTGGCGCCGATTTTTGGAACGAAAGACGACACCGCGTCTCTTGCCACAGCGTTTTCTGCCGCGAAGCCGTTCCAGGCGCATGTCCAGGTCCTGTTTGCACGCCCCGATCCGCAGCAGGCGGTGGCCGTGGTGGGCATGCCGCTTTCCGGAGAGACGGTTCGGGCTCTCGTGGAAGCGCAGGACCGGGTTATATCGAAGGCCATCAAGCAGGCCCGCCTAACCCTTGCCACTGAAGCGGAGAAAGCTCAAATCAGAATTATCGCTGAGCCAACGCACAGCAGCGGTATTACCGCCTCTTACCACGAAGTTACCGGCCGCCTGGCTCACTGTCTCGAAAAGGCTTTGCGGTTCAGCGACATCGTCGTTTTTCCGCACAGCGCACAGACCGAGCCTGACCTTCACGACGGCCTCGTTGATGTCCTTACCCGAGGCGAACGCCCTGTCCTTCTCTCTCCTGCCGCTTCCCCTGTTGCGGTGGGCTCGAACATCGCCGTTGGCTGGGACGGCAGCATGACCGCCGCCCATGCGCTAACGGCGGCATTGCCTTTCTTGCGAAATGCCCGGGAGGTCTCGCTGGTAGCCGTGTCGCGCAAGGCGAACGACGAAAGCGAAGAGGAAGCGAAGCGATTTCTTGCGCTTCATGGAATTGATGCTGCGGTCCGTTCGGTGGAGCCGAACACGCGCTCGATTGCCGAGGTTCTGCTGGAGACTGCGGTTTCATGCGGCTGCGATCTTCTGGTGATCGGCGGTTACGGCCACAGCCATTTGCGGGAGAGCATCTTTGGCGGCGTGACGAAATACGTGCTTTCGCACGCAACGGTTCCGGTCTTCCTCGCGCACTGATCGCAGTGCTTGAGACAATCGGGTGCCGCCGATGACATCCACCGGCATTGCGGCCGATGACATGTTGTTACTTTAAGCGAACGTCAGCGCCTGAATGGACCACGGCCGATCGTAATTGCTGAAGCGCACCCATTTCGGGCGGACCCGGAAATAGGTGAGACCCGGCCAATCATCGCGGGCCGCTGCATTCGGAGACGTCTCGCGATAGATTGTCTGGAGCCGCTCCAGGTCGCGATCTTTAGGCTCGTCGGCAATGCCTTCGAACTGCAGCGTCCGTTCTCCGTCCCAGCCGCCGATTACAGCCGCAATGCGCGGATCGCGTCGCAGGTTCACGCATTTGCGGGTGGTTTGAATGGTGTGAAAGATAAGCTCGAGCTCTTCACTCGCGGCGATGTTGACGAGGGCAGCTTCCGGTGCCCCATTTTCCGAAATGGTCGCGATCACGGCGAACCCGCGGTTTCGAACGAAATCGCGCAGAATGGCTTTGGTAAGCTGCATGACAAACCTCGGCGCGCCAGAACGATCAGCCCTCATTCACATTCTGCTGGCGAAGCTTTCGCTGCTTTCGCCCAGCGCCGCCAGTCCCTCGTCGAGATAATCGCCGAGCATCGGCAGTCCGGTCAGATATTCTGCCGTGCGCTTGTTGTGCGCGTGGTGCGCTTCGGATAGTGCTTCCTCCCATTCGGAAGGCTCGTATGTGCCGCGCCCCACCCAGGCCAACGCCACCAGGTTAACCTGTTCTTCTTCGTCGAGGCTGCGGATGTACTCGACAAGCTCCTGATAGGTTGCATCGTCTCCCGTATCTTCCAGCACATCGACCATACCATCGTCAGCACCGTTGGAGCCGGAATCGGGATCGCTGTCCTCCTCCTTGCAGTCGAACATCCGCGCCTTGAAGATGATGTGGGACACCTTTTCAGGGTTGATGCCGAGCATATCCGCCCTCCCTTTCGTCACGCGCAGGGGACTGCTTCGTCAGGCAGAACTCATTGACGGATATCATGAAAGACGAAGGGGAAAATTCTGCCTGTGTTGACAACAATCAAGGAAATGCCGGCGGGCAAGTCCTATCATTCGCGTGTCCTCAGGAAAGGAGGCCACTATGTACAATACCCCAGTCAATGTGAACCAAACACACGGTTCGTCACTGCTGCCCTCGAAAATGTGGGATACGCTGCGCTCGGAAGTGGAAGGGCTGTTCAATCGGTTCTCCGCGAGCTTCGAAGCCCCCGAATTCCGCCAGCTGGAAGTCTTCTGGCCGCGGCAGATGGGCGGCTTTGCCAGCCTCGACGTCGATGTCCACAAGACGGAGAAGGCCTATTTCATCACCGCCGAAATCCCCGGCGTGGATGAGAAGAACCTCGAAATCGACGTGACTGACGACGCCATCGTCCTCAAGGGCGAGAAGCTCCAGGAGTCTTACAAAGAGGCTAGCGCCTACGTGTCCGAGCGTTCCTACGGCGCCTTCCAGCGGACGTTCCCGCTGCCGAAGGATGTCGACCGCGGCAAGATCTCGGCCAAGTACGCCCATGGGGTTCTGACCGTGATTATCCCCCGCGTCGCCGTTGCGGAAAACGTGCATCGGATTCACGTGAAGGCCGCATAGTCAACGCTGCCGACCCGCCCGTTTTGTTGGCAGAAGAAGAGCCCGGCGGTTCCCCTTGCCGCCGGGCTTTTTTTTCGTCGTCTCAGTAGCACGCAGCGGACGGTCAGAACGCAATTTTTCCAAGATGACGCGCGATCAGGCTCCGATGGATTTCATTCGTCCCCGAGTAGATCGACGCCGCGCGGGTGGCGAAATATTTACGTCCCGAGTAGCTGCCGTTTGCCAACAGAGAATTTGAATCGCGGAGGGACGTCGAGGCGATTGCGTACGGGCCTGCAACATCGATCATCAATTCAGAGATCGTCTGCTGCAACTCTGTCGCCGCGATCTTGATGAGGGAGGCTCCAACCTCGTCATCCCCCGAAAGGCGTCCGGATTCCAGCAGACGAAGTTCCAGGCTTTCCAGCGAGGCGAGCTCAATCTCGATTTCGGTAATCCGATTTCGTAGCCCGGTCTCGATGGTGCCAGCGTGCAAAGCGAGCGTGCGCTCCAGCGCACGCCAACTTCTGCGCAACACGGACGAGTTCGTGTTGTTCGATCGGGCGAAGCGCATCAGGTGTTTTGCGCAAGCCCAGCCATCGTTCTCGGCACCCATCCGGTTGGCCGCCGGCACACGCACCTCATCGAACACAACTTCGTTGAATTCATGTTGTCCATCCAGCGTAATGATCGGGCTGGTCCGGATACCGGGCGTCGCCATGTCGATAAGCAAAAATGTAATTTCATCCTGCGGCTTGCTTGCCCTTTGCGTGCGGACCAGCGCAAACATCCAGTTGGCTAGGTGCGCTCCTGTGGTCCAGAGCTTTCGGCCGGTAACGACGTAGGTTTCTCCGTCCTTAATGGCGCGCGTCTGAAGAGCCGCAAGGTCGGAACCAGCTCCCGTCTCGGAAAAGCCCTGACACCACAGATCGTCGCCCGACAGAATTCGTGGCAGGTACCGCTCCTTATGGTCAAGAGTTCCGAGGGCGATAATGAGCGGGCCGATGCTGCGCAAACCACTTGCAAAGAGGACAGGTGCATCGTTGAGCGCACATTCGCGCTCGAAAAGGAACCGCTGCGCATAGTTCCAGCCTGTGCCGCCGAACTCGGCTGGCCAGGCCGGAGCGATCCAACCCTTACGATAGAGCCGGTCATGCCAAACGCGACAGGCGGGGATCTCCGAATATAAGCCGCTCGTCTGCTGTCCGGCGCTCCGGAGTTCGGGCGTGAGCTCCTGATCGAGAAACGCTCGAACTTCTTCGGTAAAATCTTCTAACATAGGGGCAGTCCGGCCTCCGCCAGCCGGCACGACTCTTGCGGAATTATGGGGCACACCGCCGATGATGGAATCCTCGCCAGAAATCAGATCGGATCTGAATGTCTGGCCGGATTCGGGTCCTTGATGGAAATCAATAGGGCCACCGCATTATTAGCCGATTTTCCTGCGAACAGACGGGCGGTTTGGCAGCGCCGACCATGCGGCATAGTGCCGTCCTTGCAGGCGCTCTCAGAGCAGAAGGCCTAAAGCGCCTTCGGTGGCGCACCGAAGACTCTGCCGGTTGCGAAAAACGCCACTCCCGCTGCCGCGACGATCGCCAGACCTAGGCGGACAATCCGGTGCCTGCGGACCTCATGGGTATGACCCCTTAGGGACATCCTGTGAGACCAAACCCCAGCACGAGCGACACTTGGCGGCAAAATGTGCTCTGCCGGCAGCGGTAGAGAATGACAAAGTTGCCGAAGCTTGCCGGCTGCTTCTTGGGCGGAACTACGCCGTGAAGCTTCGCTTAACGCAAACGCTACAAATTCGCCCCGCCAATATCCGATTTTTTCAAAGATTCTCCACAAGATGCGGCGCGTAAACCCCGAACGCAACAGCGATGCCCGCTCTCTTTTCGCGCCCCGGCTCTTCCATCCTCGACCGTCTTCGGTGCACCGGTCGCCGCATTGCGATCGCGAGCGTGCTGCTCGGAACGATCGCCGCAGACGCGTCCGCCAATGCCGTCCTTCACGTCCCGTGTTCCCTCGATGCATCCGAGATCCTGCAGCTGCACAATGCGCACCGGGACTCCGTCGGCGTGCCGCCGCTCCGGTGGTCCGATTCTTTGGCCGCGGGAGCGCAGCATTGGGCAAATGAGCTCGCGGCCCGAAATCAGATGGTTCATAGCCACACGGCGGGCGTGGGCGAGAACCTGGCCATGTGGTGGGGTCACCATCCGCGCCTGGACACGATGATCGATATGTGGACGGCGGAGAAGCAATACTTCCAGCCCGGCACGTTCCCCGCCGTCTCCCAGACCGGCAGCTGGGAGTCGGTGGCGCATTACAGCCAAATGGTCTGGCGTGAGACGACGGACATCGGTTGCGGCGTCGCAGACAACGGGCGAACGGAATACCTTGTCTGCTGGTACAACCCGCAAGGAAATTTTTTCGGCAAAACTGCCTATTGAACGGGTGCAAGACCGCCGCCGATCGCCTGACAATCTGAAAACCGGGCTGTTCTTCGACAATTTGGCCGCACCGGCCGCCGACTCGCCGGCAAGGTGGCTCGTCAAACGGCCGACCAACTCTCGTCGGCGGTGGCGATCAGAGCCGCCACAGATGGTGCAGGACTGAACTGCCTCGCCCAAGCCGGTGCGAAACGTTCGCGGCGCGCCACATCCACAAGTCAGTCAATCAGCGGATCGCGGCAGGAGCTCATATCTGGCGGCGCCTCGAAACGAATACCGCTGCCCTGCCGCCGGTCCAACAAGGCGATAACGAGAGCACGCGCCAATGCGGTTTTATTCTCTTCGATAAGGGCCATCACCGGCAGAAATCGGTCGGCAACATCGATCCAGCCGTCGGCGCCTCGGTCGGAAACGATGGGAGCGGATCACGGGTGTTGCGCGCAACTATGCTCCGACAGCAGGCCCTGCCTGTAAAAACCCGCGCGCTTGCATCCTACATGGGCCGTAACCGCCCGTCCATCGAGTAACGGCTGTATTGTTGGCGCTCTTTCGCGACGTGACCCGTGAGCTACCCACACGCGCGTTGCATAAGGCTTGACCGAATCAGTGTAACCTTGAATTGGCACGCTGTGAGAGGGGTTCATGCGCAGACTGCGCCAGGTAGACCATTTCGCAATATCAGATATACTCAAATCGCTGGTGCTGGTTGTCGCCCTTGCATTTCAGGTCGGCAGAGTAGAGGCCCAGACACCAGCCTCGATTGTTGACACCGTCTCGCCAGGAATAACGACAACCGCAATCACTAATTCGCTGATCTATGCGAGAGGCTATTACAAGATCGGTGACAGCGGCGGCGGCTACTTCACACTGCAATCTGGCCAATGTAAACTAGTGGTTTCCGGGGTTACCTATACTGCCGGTACGGTGATAAATTTGCCGACCTCATCCGGAATCACATCAGGCACCCTCGTAACTGGAGCCGGAATTCCGGCCAGCGACACCGTTGCGGCTGTCAACCCTACTACAGGCGAGATTTTGCTTACCAACGCGGGTTCTGGGGGAACCAATGTAACGTTGACGTTCGGCGGAAGCGGAAGCCCACTCGTCGATGGTGGCTCGGTCGTTGCGGACAGCAGTTACAATTGCTGGCAGCGCCAATCACCCACTGGCGACCTGCGTCAGTGGGGAGCGCATATCGACTGGACCAGCAATTGTAGTCCCTATCCTTCGAGTGGTGCGCCGACCTGCCATGATGACACTGTTGCAATGCAGAACTGGCTCAACTTCACGAACGCTCCGCACAATATGCCACCGGGAAAGGCGCTGATCACAGCAACACTTTCTTGCCCCTCGGACGTTGCCATTCAAGGCTCACCGTCTCCAGCCTCTGCGACCGGCACTGTGGGGGGGACCCCAAAGTCGCAAATATATGCGTTTTCTTCGTCCACGTACGGAGGTTTTGCGGGGCCGGCAATGCTTTCTATGTCAGATTATTGTGGCATTCACAGTCTGGCGTTATTGGCAGACGAGACAGGAGCCTTCGATGTGGTCGACGCCACCGGCGGAAATGATCTAATCGATCAGCATTCGCTTCTGTCCGGCGGAGCATACAATCTCAACGCCAATTCTCAAGGCAAAAACCTCGAAATTTACGACAGTGCTCTCGAAAATTCCTGTTATGACAATGTGCTCATCAGCGGCGGCAAGTCCAATGTCAAGCTCGTTCGTAATTCCTTTGCGGCTGCGGGGCTGGCGTTCGCGGTTGGAACGACCTGCGCCGCCTCGACGGGCCAGACCGGCAACAATATCAGCTTTTACGTGACGGACGCGCTGATCTCCGACAACTTCATTCAGAACGGATGCAGCAACGGCATCTATCTAAGCACCGCCAGAGATGTTCGCGTTTCAGGCAATTTCTTCAACGACAACGGCCAATGTGCAAACCCGGGAGGGGCCTATGCACTAGCGGTAAACTCTTCGGTGAATCTGGCCGTCGCCGGCAATACGTTTCAAAATTCTGCCGCCATAAACCAAGGCAGCCCAACACCAAGCGCCCACGTCTATTTCTCAGGCATTGACGATAATCTCGCATTTGCCGGAAACGTTTACCGCGCGGGCGTCCAGGAGCAAGGGACGACAGGCATAGGCGGCTTTCCAAACAGCGTGCCCAGGTCCATTGCGATCCACCCCGACTATGTGTTCGACGCACTCTCCGGTTCCACCATCACGAATTTTTCCGGTGGCGGTCCGCTCGCACCCCAGAACATCGGTGTGTATTCACCCACAGCGGCGAGCGCGATCGGCAATATCAGCGCTGTACCCAGCAATCTCATCACCGGTTTGGCTTTGAGCGCTCCGGGGGGCGGCACGAGTGTGACCGTCGCACCAGGTCAGGCAAGCGACAGCACCAACAGCGCAAATATCGCACTGTTGTCGGGATGCACCGTCGATCTCGGCACTCAGGGCCTCAATGGACTCGATGTCGGCAATCCGGCTGCAAACACAACCTATTACATCTTTGCTATTGCCAACGCTGGTGGTGCAAATCCGGGTTGCTTTGCGTCGACGTCGACCGCGCCGAATTTCGTGTTGCATGCGCCGTTGCCGCTGCTTTCCGTAACAGCGAACCAAAATAATGCCTTTCCAATTCTCTGGAATGTTGGAGGTGTTACGAACGGTTCGGCAAGCCAAATGTCTACAAATCCGCTCGGCGGCATGAGTATCGGCAATCAGGTTACTGGCGCCCAGGGAATTCAGGCGGGCTCAGTTATTACTTCATTGCAGCCACTATATTTGCCGACGACCGGCACGGTCAGCGGTTCCACGATAACTGGTATTGGCAGCCTGGCAAATGTGCAAAACCAAATGCTCGTGTCCGGACAGGGGATTCAAGCCGCCACACAGGTTACCGCAATGAATGTGGGGTGCAGCCCCACTCCCTGTATCACTATGAGCAACGCTGCAACATCATCCGGGACAGTGAACATCGCCTTCACGGGCAACTATACGATTACACTCAACAAAAACTCTACGGTGCATCAGGCGCAAGGAACCATCCAGGTCGCCGATGTTATATACAGAACGATTGGAGTGGTAACGCTCGACTCTTCGGCGCATTTTCCGTGCCTCAATCAGGATGAGGAAACCATCTACTTTTGCGCGCCGATACAATATTCCTCCGGCTCCCTCACGGGTGGCATAGCCAAATTGTTGCGGATGGACGCGCTGCCGAGCGGTCTCGTCACGCAGGCAAACGTTTATTGCGTCAGTAGCGGCACAACCGCGAAGGTGCTCTTTTATTCGCCGTCTCAGCCGACGCCAAACACTCCGAGTGCGTTCACGTCGAGCCCGGGCTATTCGCTTTCCGGCACTGGTGCGATTACGGCCTACCCCGCTGCGATCTATACCGATACGACGCAACACATACAGGTCCTCAGCGACACGGGGGGAGCAATCGGGCTGTGCGAACTTGCAGGTTACAAATGGGGCCGCGCGAAGTGATAACGACGAAACCTTGTGGGCGGCTCGGCACATTAAGGCAAAGGTCTTTACGCTTTCGGCAACAAGAGCCTCGTGCCTGGCAGGAAGGAGCGCGGGGAACGGATAATGACGAAGATTATCGCGGACGTAACCACCGCAACTGTTCGCGTCCAATTTGAGAAGCATGGGGCGCCATGCCTAAACCGCGGAGCCGACCGACATTGTGAACGCGTCCGTAGTGCAAGCGGCGTATTGTGCAACTGCAGAATTTCGGCTGCATCAAGGGAACACAGGACGTGACCTGAGCCCCATCTTTCA
>DIZC01000112.1 GCA_002429315.1 Alphaproteobacteria bacterium UBA6038 | reverse complement strand
CTGACTGGATCGTGCTCTAGCGCTCCAGCGTCCAGGACAGTCGCCTTGCGGTAGTCCGGCCGCCCGTTTCGTCGAGATTTGCCTGCCGCCACCGGCGAATGGTTGCCCTTTGCTCAATCTGCGGTCTGATCCGCAGCCATGCCGACCTACTGACAATGACGATGAAGCCTTCGCCCTGGGTCGAGCGATCGAGATCGCGCCGGTGCAGTCCGCCGTCACGCCACCACATCGCTCTGACGGCCGTTTCGCCGTCGCGGTCCAAATAGTCCAGTGGATGGTTGGGGTCTGGACGTAAGCCGGCGCTGTACGCCACGTAAGGGCAGAGTGTCATCGCCATATCTGCGAATGTGCCAGCGCGGTCCGGAATGACCGCAACAATGCCGGACTGGGAAGGACCTTCCTGAAGAGGAACCAGCGGACCAATGCCAACCGCTCGCGGCAAATTAGAAAGGATATCCCGCAGCTCTTCATCGTCGTCAGGGAGGTCGCACGCGTGAACGAAAAGGTGCTCTTCCGTGAGAGTCTGCCGGATCGACGTGAGATGAAATTCGCCGGCAGCAGCAAGAACGACGCCCGCCGGATGTTCCGGCCAGAACGGCTGGGTCGCGTCTTCACTCACCCACTTTTCAAGCTCTGCCGTCCACGACTCGGAAGGCAACGCGGGACGCGAAATGCTGTCCGGGCGAGGGGTGGGCGGCGTGGATGGAAAATTGGGGCTTGGACCAGCACTGCTTTCGAGGAAAACCGGCACTTCCCGAACGGGGAACGCGCTGGCGCGCAGCAATTCGGCACCAATCTGGCGAACGGCGCCAAACGCGGCAACGATCGACAACCGGCGGAACATCAACTTCAAGTCCAGCCGACGTAGACGGCTGTCCTGCTCGTTCGTGGCATGGGGTCCGAAGAGGTCGCGTCCTCCAGCTCTGCGCATGAACTCGGCCGCTCTGAGGCGCAGCATATGTATGGGTATGCCAGTCGCGTTGTGGAGCAGCTTGATGGGCCGTTCCAGAGGCCACGTCCAGCTGAGCGGATCTTCGGTCCAGAGGCCACGTGCCCTCGGCGAGAAGCCCGTGGGCGGTTCGAAGGTTTCGGCCCCCTCTGTCGCGGCAATCTCAAGATCATAGAAGGCAGGCATGTGCACATGGGGCGGATCGACGGTCATGCCGAGCGTGGCTGCGAAGACCATTCCATACCGCATAACCGCCAGATCATCGCTTTCGATAAGCGTCATGATGTTAGCGCGCACCAGCTCATCGACGGCTAACGAGCCGCGGGTCTCCCAGGCGATGCGCGTGCCTTCCAGCGCAAATTCGCCACCCCTATGCCACAGCCCGCTGATCAGCGACACGAGAATGTCGTCACCGGTTGCGCCGCAATCCTCAAGGTCGCGCGCCGCAAATCTAACCTGTTCGCACAGGTCCGAAGTCATGAGCTCAACGGCCGAGATCATGATGGTGGCGAGCAAACTCTCGTCGGTGGCTGGCATATCCGCAGGAACGGCGAGCTCACTGCCGCCCTGGAAGTCACGGAATTCCTTCAGGTGACTGACGAGGATGCCGAAGAAGCGTGGCCAGTCAGGTTTATCCGCAAAGATCGAAAACACATCGGCCAAGTCCGGGACGAGAGAGCTCGACCACTCCTTGCCGCGGCTAAGATCATAGGCAAAGGCGTCGAATGCACGCTCCCGCGCCACGTCACCTTCCAAGTCTATGAGAAGCGTGTGAAGGCGCAGTTTCGCGCCGCTCTGCCACGAGCCCCAGGAGCCATCCTTGTCGATAAGGACTCTCAGGCTCTCTGCATGGCGTTCCGCATCTTGCCGAGCGTTGCATCGCGCTGCCGCACGCGCAATGGCGAGCAGGCCACCTTGACTCTTCTTGATCTGCGAAAGATCGGCGAACCTCTTGACCTCGTCATAAGTTGCAGTCGCCGCGAGGCGTTCAAGGGCGCGCCCAGCGTAATAGTCGTGGTCTTGCCCATCCGTACCGAGGGCTTGCGCGAGGGCGTCCAGCGTTTCGATACCCTCAAATGGATCTTGCGCCGTGCTGCTCGAGCTGGATTTGGGCGCCTCTGGTGCGGGACGCCAACGGTCGAGCGTGCCCCGCGGAAAGGCCAATCCATGCGTGATCGCCAACTCGGCGAGCTGCTCGAGAAGGCGGTATCTAAGCGCTGTGTCCGCATCAACTTCAACACACGCGATCGCGCGGTCAAGGATCGTTTGCGGTGAAATAGCTGCATCCAGAAGTGCTGGATAGAAGTCCCGGTTGAAACTGTCCATGACCGGCAGGACGAGACGGTTGAACAGGGCGGCAACTGCTGATGCCAAGGCGGGCCGCCTAGCAAGTACCCCGACAAGGGTCGCCGTCAGAAGTTCGGCCCAGGTCCCGATGCCCGCTTCGTCGAACGCTTTGAAACAGGCGCTGGCAAGTTGCGGTGAGCACTCCGCGGCATCGCGCATCACGGTTTCGACCATCCGCTGGGCGGAGCCCCTACCCTCGGTGTTCGACAGCCCGATCAGGAGACGGGCATAAAACCTGACGCGCTCATCGCGGCCCGCCGGGTCAGCTTTGTTGGCCTTAACGAAGATCGCCTGCCACATCTCATACTGCCCATCCTTTCGCGGCGGGCGAGAAATGCCCAGGGCGTTCTCGTACATGGCCGTAAGTGTCTGGCGCGCGCCGTCGACATCGCCCACCCGCGCTTGAGCGGACGCGAGTTCGCACATCTCCGTCGCGAATTCGTCCGGTGTGTTGTGCTCCTCGACCGCGGGTCTCTGCGGCAGCCGCCGCAACGCTTTCTTCGTATCTTGCTCAATCTCGTAGGCCGCCACCGAAAAGGCGCGGCGGAAGGAAGGCATTCCGAGCCGGCCTGGATTGACATCAATCATGGCGTCGATGTTGGCGATAGTGAGCTTCAGCGCATCAGGCTCATGCGCTTTCGCAGCGAGTAGAGCGAGTTGCGCGATCGCGGGTAGAGCATTGTTCAGTTCCCATCGTTGGCTGTCCCAATCACCGCTCCCCTCGCCGTGCGCGGCGACCATCATGAGATCGCGGATGCACTGCCAGACGCTGGTGGCCAGCTCGATTTTGCCCGCCCGCCCGCGGCCAAAGAGGCGCCCAACGGCCTCGAGGGCCCGCTGATAAGATCCGTGCAGCTTTTCCGGATAGGCACGGAGCGCTTCGCCTTCTTCAGCGCGTTGTTCTGCGGCGGCGAATTCAAAAATGGCATGGGTTGCGCTGATCATTCGCTTACCGGCCAAAGCACTGTTGAGAATGAGGGTTGGCGGCGTAAGGCCGCGAAAGAAACGCCGGCCGAGTTCGAAGTCGCCAAGGGCGAATGCAAGATTGGCCGCTCTGCGGCGCTGGTATCCGTCGACTGTTTCAGAAGACCCGATCGCGTCGGCGAGGCGCCGTGCAGCCAACTCACGATCATCCCAGGCATAGGCAATTTCGGCCGAGGCAACGCTAAGCCCCGCGATCTCGCCCGCATCTAGCTGAAGGTCCTTGCACAACCAAGCCAAGTCCATACTGGGAGATGCGCCGAGCGTGGAGCGCGCCGCGATAAGGCGGAGCTGGCGCTTATACTCGTCCAAGCCCCCGGGGATATCGTGGCGAAGCGCCATGTCAGACAGATGGAAATGACTCAGCGCGCTGTTGAACTGCATAGTGTCCCGAAAAATCAGCGCCCGATTTGCCCAGTCGAACAAGACATCATCGGTGTGATCGAGCGATACCGTTTCCGTTCCCAGAAGTTTCTCGATCGGCTCCGCCTGCTCGAAGATTTTTCGCGCATCTTCCGGCCGATTGGCTTCGAGCAGCGCATCGGCGACCTTGAACGGTGCGTCCACGGGCACGCCGGCGTAGTTGGCAGCGATGACGCCCATCGCGGCATCAAGGTCGCCGACGTCGATGTAGGCATCGATCAGGCTTTCGGCTGAAATTGCCCCTGCTCGCATTTCTATTTCATGGCGGCAGAGCATTAGTTCAAAGACCTTGGCAACGTCCTTCCGCGTGCGCGCCGATGCGAATGCGAATCGGATGTCAGCCTGGATGTCGCTCGGGCTGCGTTGTTGGGTAAACTGCGCGCGGAATCGCGTGGGCGTGGCTAGGGCTAGGACGGCGTCGTCATCTCCCGCGCGAGCAAGATACCTCAGCTCGAACCAGCGCTGCGGGTCGTTGGGAGCGGCGCGCGTGGCCATGCTCGCGAGATCGCGATAGCGCTGGCGCAGCTCGCCGTCGTCGCGGCGGCCAAAGCGGAAGCTGAACTTCTCAAGCAAAAACTGCCGGAAGCTGTTGTGGAAGATCGACCACCGCCCGTCTCTGTCCCGTTTGAACAGATGAAGCGCGACGCGTGCGGTCTGATCGGTCGCCGCCCTTCCCACCAGTTCATCCAGTTGCACGGGGTCGAGATACCCCTCCACAAGCGCCAGATATGAGAGTGCGCGCCGGGCATTGTCGTCGCTTTCAACCTCGCGCCAGGCGCGCTCATAAAAGACCTCGACGTTTCCGCCGAAGCTCGGTCCATCGCGCAGCCAAGTGTGGCGCTCGTCCTCCGTCGGAACGATGAGGAAGCCTTCGATCAAATAGCGGACGCTAAGCGGATGGCCCTCAGACCGTGCATGGAGCGCGTCGCGGTCAACGGCCGCCGCGAGGCCGCTGGCGTTGGCGATACGATACACGGCATCTCGCGACAAGGGCGCAATGTCGACGCGTCGCCCGTTTGCTCCCGCCTGGTCGCGCACGCTAGGAGGAATGCCGGCGAGTTCAAGCTTTTGCGAACCGAGAAGAAAAATAACACCCTTCGGAAGCCCGTGCGGTAACGGAAGAACACACAGAAGAGAGTGCTCCGGACGTTCCTCACGCGGAATGTGGTCGAGACCGTCTACGATGATGACCGTCCGGACAGCCTTCCGCGCGAACCGCTCTCCGGCCTCGCGGAGAAGCGCTTCTAATTGCCGCCGCAGCTCGGCCAGTTGCTCGCCAGTGACGAGGTTGTGGCCGAGCCCCTGGCGTTTCAGCTGGCTAATCAGGTCCTGCAGGAAGTCGGTTGCTTCGGCGCGTCCGAGCCCTTGGCCTTCGCCTGGAACGAAGGCGAGATAACGCAGGAAGACGGTGTCCGGAACGCTGATTAACCCCATTTGAAGCAGTGTCGACTTTCCACTCCCCGGCGCGCCAAGGAGGCTGACATATCCGCTCTCGGCTGCCTCGATCGCTGCGCGGACGTCGGCCTCGCTCTTGGGATTTGATTGCGAAAGCGAGTCGACCGGAAAGATATGTTCGTGGCGCAGGCCGAACGGGTCCCGCCAGCCGAGCTCACGGAGCAGTTCGTCGGTGGTCCAATGATGCTTCTCGCCAGCACTGGCGGCCAGCCTCGGCAGCAGTGCAAATAAGATCGTCTGGCGGTTGGTGTCCTGGACAGTGCCGGCGCTCAAGCCGCGGAGGCGCGCGCTTCCACCTGTGATCAGAGAAAATCCGCGCCAAAGGAGCACGAATTCGTCGTCCGTTAGCCCACTCGCTGTTTGAAGCTCCGTGACGAAAGGCTCAAAGGCTGAATGGCGCCACTGCTCGAGGGTCCAGACTTCCCGATAACGCTCCTGCGCCCGCTGGAACGCAGCGGAGGAGGCAACCTGCTCGCCTGCCTCAATGAGAGCGTCGGCGTTGTCGAGAAAGTTGTCGGTGGCATAGACGAGTTCGATCGTGCAGTCTGGGTGTTGCTTCCTCAGTTTCTGCCATGCGTCGACTACCGAGGACCAAAGATCTGCGGCGCCCAGAAGTAGTGTGCGCAGTCGGAACGTCTCAGGTTTTTTCGTGCACTTAACCTGATAACCAGTAACACGGCCCTCAGATCCAAGAAGGATGTCGTCAAAGATACCGGCTTTGGGGTCCGCAAGCCCAATCCAGCGTAACGTGCCGGCAGCCAGTGATTCGTAGACCAGCCGGGACGCGAACTCCCATTGCGGAACATAGCCGCTAAGAGCGCGTCGCTCGCCTTCTCCAGGGGGAACAGGCGAACCACTTTTCTTTGGCCGCGAGCCCATCATCGAATGTCAAATCCAAAATCGATTACCGCATTCTCCCTCGGACTGTCTACCTTGCGGCGTCAATGCTAATCGCCGCTGGTGGATAGCTCCAAGCCGCGCAAAACCGATGCCAGCGCATAGCCCGGATGCCACGGCACTGCGCGAAATGCGCGCGGCGATCTCGGTGCATCTATAGCGATAACTGCCAATTATGCCTACAAGCTATCTGTTTCGCCTGTCCAACTTCATGTTCGCTGGGTACATCGTTAGCTTCGCCTATGTCGTTGCTACCGGTTCAGTAGTCTGGCTCGTTAGCCCGCGTCTGCTGGCGAAATACGCCTATGCGTTTTGCCTGTCGTTCAATTGTTTAACCTCAAGCGGAGTGATTATCACGGCCGCACTCTTCGTATTCTTCACAAAGAG
Organism: Alphaproteobacteria bacterium UBA6038; assembly: GCA_002429315.1. Lineage (GTDB taxonomy): Bacteria > Pseudomonadota > Alphaproteobacteria > Micropepsales > Micropepsaceae > Rhizomicrobium. The sequence goes on along the minus strand of DIZC01000112.1, from coordinate 20,655 downwards.
AGACATTCCAGAAATAATCGAGAATTCCTTTGAGGCGGCAGCTCTCTCGTCAACGAAGTACCCTTTCTACAAAAGGCTGTATCTCAGCCTCTTCGGCGCTGTGTCATTTTCTACAAACTACATCATCGGTTCGTTTTTCATTTTTTATCTCAGCAAATTCCCCTTTGATGGATGGGCTGAGATATTTCTGATTACCATCGGCTGTGCGGAGTACGGGTTAATTGTGTACGTGGGCCGCAAGTTATATTTCATAGCAAAAATGCTCGGAGCGATATCAAACTTGCCACCGACAAAGAATGTGTTCCGAGAGAGTCGGCTTGGGGAAATCATTAGTTACGTGAACATCTTGTCCACGGTAACGGTGATCGCTGTCTATCTGATGGCCAAAGGATTTTATGAGGGCCCATTCGTGTACAACTCGGTCATCGGGTCGTCTGTGAAACTGGCGATGTTGCTCCCGGCGCTCATTTTTACGCCGGTAATCGTACTGTTCAATTTTTACCCGCGATACGTGCTGAGAAAGCTATATTCGGAATCGATCGCAACCGAAGTGACTCGCCTTAGTGATGGGCTCAGAAATCAGTTTCTCTCCGAGTTTGAGCGATTATCTTACGCTATCGAGTATGATCGACTCCAGAAGGATGACCTAAAGAACAGCCTTCAGCTAACCCTGAGCGACTTGCCGATGGCTGTAACGATAGTCATCATGCTCATCGGAGTGCTGGTCAAGTCGTAGCCGTGGTCCATCTAAAGTAGAAAGTAGAGTCCTAGGCCGAGTTGCGATCCGAGTACGCGCATTATTCTTCGGCGTAGGGCTTGTCGATGCCAGGCCCACCACGCGAGTAAGTCCATAAGGCAGAGCAATGCGGCTAGGAGATATCCGAAACGATCGCTTGCCGCTAGGAGCAACGTCACATCGGCAAGCATCTTGACGCAAAACGCAATGGAGACCGCTCGATTGATGCCAATTGTTTTGACGAGTGTGTAGGGATCGCCATGCGCGTCAATTGTGTCGCTCAGCATTTCCATACCGAGCAAGAATAGAAATAACGCTGTCGTCACAGCGATTGACACATGTGGTCCAGGGAAGCGCGCCAGGATCAACATAGGGATGATGCCGATCGCGGCCATGACGGCGTTTTTCAGCAGAGGAAAATACAGGACTATGTAATTGTAATTCATCAGTCCAACCAGAAGCAAAAGGTAGAGATATGCGGCAGGCGCTGGCACTAGAATCTTGATAGACAGAAGAGTGAGCGTGATGACTGTGAAGAAGATGGCGGCGGCAGCGCGGATCGAAATGTGGCCGGCGGGTAATGGGCGTTCTGGGTGTATGACGGCATCCTTCTCTGCATCATGCAGGTTGTTGATCGTGTAACCCGCCATAAAGATCAGTAGGATTGGGACAGCCGCCGCTAGGGATTCTCCGACGGTCATTCCGGTTATTGCGAGCGGGATGCAAACAGCCAAAAAAGGAATCGCTGACATCTCCACGCGCGTCAGCCTAGCTGCCACAATTACAGCGCGTCTGATCATAATTGGCAGTTATCGTAGGCCCGCCGGAATATAGCGCGAACCTGGGCCGAATGAGCAAGGCCCGGTAGCTTCTCCGTACCTAAGGGGCGCTGCCCCTCGCGCGCGCAAGGATGCGCTTCGCCTCCGGCGTCGTTTCCCCACTCTTCCGCGCTGCGCTTGTGCAGAGCGGGTGATCCCCCTCGCCGCCGTCGCCCTTGCGCTTGCTACCCCCGGTCTCGCCGACGGGCAGGGGTTCAGGCGCAAGCTGAACCCGAAAGGGCAAGGGAAGTGGCAAGGAACAGCACCATCGTCATCGAGGGGAAGCGGTATCTCTGGCGGGATATTCTCAAGCTGCGCCGCGACCAGAAGCTGGCCGAGGCCAAGGCCAAGCAGCCAACCTTGTTTCCGCTCATGGAAGACAGTCGCCCGAATGCCGAACGCACGGCGGCGGGCCGTTATCTGGAGCCAACGCTTTTCAGTGGGCTACAGCAGCCAAGCTCGTGAAGAACTAATACAGATGCACCGAACGCCCTTTTGCTCTCGCCTCAAGCTCAGTTATCTCGCGAATCTGTGTGGCTGGGTCGCTGACCGCTAAGCCAGCCACGTTCAGCTGATAGAGAGCAGGAAGCGAGCGCGTGGAATCGTGAGGCCTCACCAGATCGACCATGTTCGCGTCTTGCAGCCGCGACAGCAGGCTCTGCATCGCTCGATCCGCCACCCCGCTGGCATTGGCAATCTCTCGCCAGCTCCAAGGCCTCTGTTTCGCCGCGCGGTCGAGGATCACCGTCCAAGCCCTATCGAAATCCTTGCTACCGTTGATCCAGAAGCGGCCGGGCTTCATCGGCGGAATCTCATTTGGCGAACGACACTATGCAAAGTGCCTGATTCGCAGCCTTTCCACCTGATTTATCGTCGCCAATTTGCGGTGATGAGCCGGTCTATTGGCACAGTGCAGCGAATAACTTCGCGTAAGGGGTGGGGAGGCCTACATTTTCTCTCGACAAGGAGGCGTTTTGCGCTATATATAGGCCTGTAAACTGTTTTAGATGTCATACATAGGGCCTTCTATGCGTTCGGCTGTCCTTGACGTGTTACCCCCCGCCGTCAGGCGATCCCTGGCTAAGCTGGGCGCCGATCTTGCCACGGCGCGGCGCAAACGCGGTTTGACGGTTGCCGCCGTCGCCGAGCGGATGGGTATATCGAAGAACACTTATCTGCGCGCCGAAAAAGGTGATCCCACCGTGATGCTCGGCGTCTACGCGATGGCGCTCTTTGTCTTGGGCTTTGGCGACGCCCTGCGCGATCTCATCGACCCGGCGAAAGACGACGTAGGATTGATGCTGGATGAGGAGCGTCTGCCCAAACGCGTTCGCATGAAAAAGCGGCGCAGCACGGCATGAAGCGCACCATCGACATTCATCTGGGTGACGGCCCGCAGGTCGGCAGGCTGCATTACGACCTCCAAGGCAGACGCGAGAATGCCGCCTTCGAATATACAGCCGACTGGTTGGGCGAGCACGAGCGCTTCGCCGTGGACCCGACGCTGCCACTGGTGGCGGGGCCGCAATTTCATCGCAAAGCGCCCGAAGGTTCCGCCTTTCATGCCGCCATCGCGGATACCGAGCCCGACGGATGGGGACGCCAGGTCATCAAGCGGGATCATGCCAAACAGCGCCAGCAGGCCCGCCAGGCGGGCGATGTTGTCGATGCCGCACCGCTCAATGCGCTCGACTTCCTGTTGGCAGTCGATGACGCCAGCCGCGTCGGCGCGCTGCGCTTTCGGGACGAAGACGGGTTCTTCCAGAGAACCGCTGAACAAGGCCGTCGCAGCGCGCCGCCGCTGATCGAACTGGGCTCATTGCTGGCCGCATCCCGCGCCGTCGAAAATCACAGCGAGACGGCCGCGGATCTCGCGTATCTGCGCGGCCGCGGAACCTCGCTCGGCGGCCTGCGCCCCAAATGCACTGTTATGGATGACGACGGGCAGTTGTCCATCGGCAAGTTTCCAAGCATTGCCGACGAGCGCGCCGTCACCAAGGGCGAGGTACTGGCGCTGCAATTGGCCAAGGACGCCGGCATTGCCGCCGCCGATGCGCGGCTGGTCCATAGCGATGGCGTGCCTGTCGCCCTAATCCGTCGCTTCGACCGGCAAGGCGCTACGCGCATCATGTATGTCTCTGCCGCTACCATGATGGGCGTCGAGCGCCGGGACGGCCAAGAGCATTCCTATAGCGAGATCGTGGACGCCATTCGCATTCACTGCGCGCGCGCGCAGGCCGACATCGAAGAGCTGTGGCGGCGCATCGCGTTCTCGATCCTCATCACGAATATCGACGACCACCTGCTCAACCACGGATTTCTGCACGAGAGTGGCGAGCTGTGGCGGCTGTCGCCCGCCTTCGATCTCAACCCTTCGCCCGAGCGCATCCGCGAATTCAAGACCTGGATTTCCGAAGAGGCCGGGCCGCAGGCGACCATCGAAGGTCTAATGTCCGTTATCCGCTATTTCAGGATTTCTTCGCCGCGCGCCAAGGCGATGCTTTCCGAAGTGGAACGCGCGGTGTCGCACTGGCGCGCGAAAGCCCGCGCGCTCGGCATGACACAGTTAGAAATCGACCAGTTCTCCGATGCGTTCGAACACGCCGAACGGGGAGCTGCCCGTCGCATTTGCGAGTGATGGTTGCCCAAACCCGAAAAACCCTTCGTCTCCGCGAACCGGAAGATTGACCGTGCAGTCACTTCGCTCCGGCTCGCGCTAGCCGCTAACACCGACATGGCGCAGCGGCCGGATAAGCGAGCAGGAGTCGCCAGAAAGGCGTCCTCACCAAGGAGACTTGCGTGCCGACTGGGACGCTCAGGCACTCGGCTTAGCCCCGGACAGCGCCGCCCGCGGCCGAAATGAGGCTCACGCTTGTACTTAAAGGGTCTCGTGGGGCTGGTTCGCGAGCGTGGGGAAGCCGCATTCTTACCCAATTACTTACCCAGCATATTTTTTCTGAGAGCGATAATTCAGTGTAACATTATGATTTCAATGGAACATTGTTTACACAGCCGAGAAGTCATAAACAGGCTCATAACCTGAAGGTCCTAGGTTCAAATCCTAGGCCCGCAACCAACAAAAACGCTATGGAAGTGGCTGGGCCTTCGGGTTCCGCCACTTTCTCGTTCCGGCACCATAGTGGCACCGCGTCGCGCGGCGCAGGGCGGCCGCGGGCTCCTTTGGAGGTTGTTAAATTCCAGCAGCGCCTTCCCGTCAACAAGCCGCGGATTACGTTTGCATCGCTCAAATCTCCTGGCTTCTGCTACTCGAGGCTTGTCTTGCCGCGCGGTGAAATGATGACGCTCAGCTCGCGCCAGCGCGCGACATCGCACATCCGACATGCGGTGCAGTGATGCCGGGAACGTAGCGCAATGGCGGTAGCAAGCGGAGCCGCTGCAAGCGGACGGAATTGAAGTTGCCATCGGCGGCCGCCTGTGGTTGGATTTTCGAAACGGGGAAGGGGGCTCTTCAATGCACTTGATGGCAAAAGTTGCGTGCGCGATCACGTTCGCGGTTTCGGTTATTTCCGTTGCGGCCGCGGCAACACCCGCGCTGTTGCTGCCCCACCTGTCCCGACCGCGAGCGGAATACCTGCTCGCCCATCCAGACAAGATGGCAAAATTCATGGCGCAATATAACGACGCGGGCCGCCGCTCGCCGGCGGCAAATCGCGTAACACTCCCAAGCGGCGGCACGTGGGCGACGGTGACGGCCGGTCCCACCGGCCTGTGCAACCCCCTGCTTACGCACTTCGGCACTGTTCTCGTACACGATTGCCTCAGCGCCAACTGGTGGATCCTGACTCCCGGCAAGTTCGGCAGTTATGCCACTGGACATTGGACCCAGGCCGCGACGCCGCCCGTGATCGACGGCACGCAATACGCGCCCAAGTTCTTCGCCTCGGCGGTGTTGCCCGATGGCGCCATCCTCGTCGAGGGCGGTGAATACAATAACGGCGTCCTGCAGGACACGAATGCCGGTGGGATCTACGACCCCATATTCAATGAATGGAAGGCCGTGAATCCGCCTGCCACCATAGGCGCCCAGGAAATCGGCGATGCGGCAAGCGTGGTACTCCTCAATGGCGTGTTCGTGCTGGCACCGTGCTGCAGTCAGCCCTACCAGAATTATCTATTCCACGAGTCGAACTCCACTTGGTCCCCCGTCGCCGCTCCGAACGAGACCGGCCAGCAAACTCAGGACGAACAGGGCTACGAGTTGCTGCCGAACGGCAATGTGCTGACCATCGACGTCTGGGGCGCCCCTAACGAAGTGGAGCAGTTCACACCGTCCACCAAGGCATGGTCGACGGTTGGCAACACGCCCGTCTCGCTGGTTGATCCTGATGCTTGCGGGACACATGAAATCGGGCCTGCGGTGGTGCGTGGCGGGACACTCGTGGCCTTCGGTGGCAACACCGGCTGCACCACGCCGGCTACCGATCCAACCGCAATCTACAACATCGGAACGCAAACCTGGTCGACGGGTCCCGTGGTGCCCAGCGTGTGCGGTGCGGACAGCACCGCGCCGTGCACACTCGCGGACGCGCCGGCAGCGCTACTGCGCACCGGCAATATTCTCTTTGCTGCCAGCGCTGGCTATGGCGGCCGGCCAACGCATTTTTTCGAGTTCACCCGCGACAACAGCATTGTGCAGGTCTCAGACCCGGTCCGGGATTCGGACATTCCTGTAGCCCAATACAATTTCCTCGAATTGCCCAGCGGACAGATTTTCGTAACGAACGGGGTTATCTCCCCGGCAGAGGTCTATACGCCCAAAGGAAAGAGGCTGGCCGCCTATGTGCCGACCATCACCAGCGTGGATTCCACGCTGTCAGCCACTGGGGGTCCGTACGTTCTTAGCGGCAAACAGTTGAATGGCCGCTCGCAAGGCGCGATGTACGGTGACGACGCGCAGGCGGCAACGAACTACCCGCTGGTGCGAATCAAAAACAATGCCACGGGCCACGTGTTCTACGCCTACACGTTTGGCTACAGCACCATGTCGATCGCCGCGAACGCGGCAAGCTCATTTAGCTTCCTCGTGGCCACCGCCACGGAGACAGGCGCCAGTACGCTGGAGGTCGTCACCAACGGCGTCGCGTCGGCACCCGTCAGCGTGACGATAGTTCCCTCCTGACCGGTAGGCGCATACCGCGATATTGTCCTGCTTAGTGGGCGGGCCGGTTCTTCTTAGGAGCGGCCCGTCTTGTTATGGCAGGCACGCTAGACTGCACGATGACCACCACCGCCGCTCCACCCGATCCGCGCGGCCGGAGAGCTTCGTCCGCGACAGCGCCAGGGGACGGTGGGAGCAGACGCAGGTCTTCACCGTAGTGCATTCGCGGCGTAGGATATTTGATCCGACACGCGAGAATTTGCGCACAAACGCGGTCATTGAGGGGCGTCAGGAACGCGCACCCACCGAATTTCGTTCTCTAACCGTCCATGGGGAGATGCACATGCCCAGGCGCGACAGCAAGACGGCCGCAAAATCCGCCAAGCGCACGGAAAACCGAAGGATCGATGAGCAGGTGGAGGAAAGCTTCCCGGCCAGCGACCCCCCGGCCTTCGTGGGCGGAAAACATATTGTCGGAGCGCCGCAAAAGCGCGAAACACCTGCGCCGGATTGCGTCAAACCCAGGAAATAGGTTGGCTGCGCGGCTGACGACCTTGGCGTTCACGCGTGCGGTCTTCACATTCTGCGAAAGAGGGACTTGCGATGACGACTGTCGACATTCTGGTGATTCAGCCGCTGGTGGCGCTGATCTTCGGTATCCTGATCCTGCTTGTTCCCCGGTTCCTCAACTATCTGGTGGCCATCTACCTGATCTTCATCGGCGTGGTGGGGCTGTGGCCGCACATCTTCGGAACGCGGCTTCTCCACTAGCTACTCTGCGGCTCTTGCCGTGGCGTTCTTCGCGGCGGCGATGCGCTCTTCGGCCATGCGGTCCGCCACCGCACCCGGCGGCAGGTTTTCGGCGTCCGCGCGCGCGAAGATCTGCGACAGCGTCTCGGCAATCCCCAGCACGCGGCGTTCGATGTCGGCGTCGTCCCAGCCGAACATCTGGCCGGCGACGCGGATGATGCCGCCGCCGTTGATGACATAGTCGGGCGCGTAGAGAATCCCGCGCTGCTTCAGGGCCGCGCCGTCCGCCTCGCGGGCGAGCTGGTTGTTGGCGCCGCCGGCGATCACGCGCGCCTGCAGCTTCGGGATCGTCTCCTCGTTGAGGATCGCCCCCAACGCATTGGGTGACAGCACTTCGCATTCTGTCGTGACGATCTCTTCCGGCGAGACAGCCGTGGCGCCCAGCGTGTCGACGGCGCGTTTCACCTGCTCGGCATCGACATCGGCGACGATGAGCTTGGCCCCCTCCGCATGCAGCCGCCTGGCAAGACCCATTCCGACCTTGCCCAACCCCTGAATGGCGACGGTGACACCTTTGGTCGTTTCGGCACCGAGGCGATGCTTCACAGCCGCCTTCAGCCCGGCGAACACCCCGAGCGCGGTGAGCGGCCCCGAATCGCCGCCGGTTTTGCCAGGCTGATCGTAGCCGGCGATGTATTTGGTGCCGCGCGCGATTACCGGCATGTCCTTCGGCAGCATGCCGACATCCATCGCCGTGATGTAACGGCCGCCCAACGCATTGACGGCGTCGGCATAGGCGAGCAGGCGCGCTTCGCTCTTGTCGGTGGCGGGATCGCCGATGATCACCGCCTTGCCGCCACCCAATGGCAAACCGGCGATAGCATTCTTGTAGCTCATGCCACGCGACAGCCGCAGCACGTCCGCCAAGGCCTCGTCTTCGCCGGTGTAGGGGTACATCCGCGTGCCGCCGCAGGCCGGGCCGAGGGCCGTGGAGTGAATGGCGATGATGGATTGGAGCCCTGTCCGCTTGTCGTGAAAGAAGGCGACCGTCTCGTGACAATCGAAATCCTGGGCTTCAAACACGGTCATCCGGGGCTCCCGACACTGCGGATTTTGCGGCAGCGACTTTACGCGCCGCCTGCCGAAATTGGATTGCCTTTTGAGGAGAATGGCCGCAATAGCCGTGCGGCTCCTTGGGCACGGCGGCAATAAACCGCCTCCGCGATGGTCAGTGCCCAATCGCCTTGAGGACGTCTCCGGCCGTGAGCACTTGCGGCAGCACGATCGCGTCGGGCGCGCCCGGCGCATAATAGAGATAGAGCGGCACGCCGGAGCGGCCATGCGCCTGCAGCAAGGCGGTGATCTCCGGATTGCGGTTGGTCCAATCGGCCACCAGATAATCGATGCGCTTGCGGGCGAACGCGTTCTGCACGTCAGCGCTTGAGAACGCCACCTTCTCGTTCACCAGACAGGTGATGCACCAGGCCGCGGTCGCATTCACGAAAACCGGGCGGTGCTGCGCCCGCAACGCCGCCAGCCGCGCGCCGCTGTAGGGTTGCGATGGCAGTGTCCCGATCTCCGCCACCGAATGGGATACAGGCGCTCCGGCCCCGACAAGCGGCAGCAATTGCACGATCCCGCCAAGGCCAAGCAGAACGGCAAGCCAGCCGGCCGCGCGCCAACGGCCCGATTGCCCCTGCGTGCTGCCGAAGATCCAGAGCGCAAACGCGACCAACAGCGCCAGCGCCAGCAACGCCAGAACGTGCGCCGGGTCGGCCTCGAAGCTCAGCACCCAGACGAGCCACAACGCCGTGGCGTACATCGGGAAGGCGAGGAACTGCCGGAACCGCAGCATCCAGGCGCCGGGCTTCGGGAAAGCGCGGGTCACGGCGGGCGAGAGGCCGATCACCACGAACGGCGCCGCAAAGCCGATGCCGAGCGCCAGAAACACCAACAGCGACACTGCGGCGCTTTGGGTGAGCGCATAACCCAATGCTGCTGCCATGAACGGCGCGGTGCAGGGTGCGGCCACGGCAACGGCAAGAATTCCGGTGAAGAACGCGCCGATGGCGCCTCCGCGCCGCGTCAGCGATTCGCCGGCGCCGACACCCGGCACGTCGAACACACCGGAGAGGTTCAGGCCCACCGCGAAGATCAGGAGCGCAAAGCCAGCAACGGCGATGGGGTCCTGCAGCTGGAATCCCCAGCCGATGGCCTCGCCGCCGGCCCGCAGAATGACGATCGCCAGGCCCAACGCGATGAAGCTCAGAACGGCGCCCGCACCGTAGGCAAAGCCTTCGCGGGCGCTCTCGCGCCGATCGCGATGGGCGGTGTTCGCGATTGCCAATGCCTTCATGGCGAGAACCGGGAGCACGCATGGCATGAGATTCAGGATCACGCCGCCCAGCAGCGCAAACAGCAGCGCCAGCGCCAGACTCATTCCGGCGAACGTGCCTCCCGAATCTTCACTGGATGGAACCGCGCCCGGCCTTGCGGCCACCATCAGCGCCTGCACTGAACCATCATTCGACGTCAGGACGACGACGCCGGCAACTTGCTTCGCTTTCGCGTTCTTCGCAGGCTTCAGGTGCAGCACCAATCCGTTCGCGGCGGGCGCAAATGTCTGCGGTGCAAAATCCGTGATGACGCCGCCGGAGAGCGGGAAGAACGCCACGTCCTTCAGCTGCGCTTTGGCAAGCGCCGGCGCAGCGAGGAACATATCGAGCGTATCGTCGCGATGGAACGTAGCCGGCCAGGGCGACGGCAGCGGGATCTTTGCGCGCGCGGCGGCGAACTGCTCTTCGATCGTGGCGTAAGGCGGCGCCGGCGAGGCGCTGACCGTCAGCGGCAAGGTAAGCGTCTGGTCTTCCGGAATGCAGACTTCCTTGCAGACGAGCCAGCTGCCGGTCGCCTTCAATGTCACCGCATCGCCCGGTTTCGCATCACGCGGCGCAGTGAGTTTCGTCAGCAGCCAGACTTTGCCTTCGTAGCCGTAATTCATCAGCGGCCCGACCGGCAGCCGCTTGGGGTACGGCCATCCAATCGCGCTGGCGCGCCAGCCCGGCGGCAGCGACCACTTGAGTTCGCTCGGCAGGCCGGCTTCGCCCGGATTGATCCAGTAGGTGTGCCAGCCCGGCCGGATGATCTCTTCCAGCGCCACGGCGACCGTGCCGCCCGGCGCGATTTCGCCCGTCTCGGCAATCAGCCGNNGGAGAGGCGCCACGGCTCTCGCGCCGATGTGAGCCGCTGCGCTAGGCTTGCCGCCGACGAGACATGGAGGGGCGCGTGATCAACAGGCAGTGGATTTTAAAGCGGCGGCCGGTGGGCGAAATCCGACCCGGCGATCTCGCATTGGTGGAAACGCAGGTGCCGGAGCCCGGGGCGGGACAATTCCTCGCCCGCACTGTCTATCTCTCCCTCGATCCAACCAACCGCATCTGGATGAGCGACATGGAGCAATACATGCCGCCGGTCCAGTTGGGCGAGGTGATGCGCGGCGGCACCTTGTCGGTGGTGGAGGAGTCGCGCAATCCTGCGTTTCAAAAGGGCGACATCATCTCCGGCATTGCCGGCTGGCAGGAATATGCGGTGCTCGACGGCGGACAGAAGCTGCCGCCCGGCGTGCCGCTGACCGCGTCGATGAGCGTGCTCGGCATGACCGGCGCCACCGCCTATTTCGGCCTGCTCGATATCGGGCAGCCGAAGCCCGGCGAGACCGTCGTCGTCTCGGCGGCGGCCGGAGCGGTGGGCTCGATCGCCGGCCAGATTGCGAAGCTGAAAGGATGTCGCGCCGTCGGCATCGCCGGCTCCGACGAGAAGTGCCGCCACGTCGTGGAGCGTCTCGGCTTCGATGCCTGCATCAACTATCGCCGCGAGGACGTGGCCGCGGCCCTGAAACGCGAATGTCCGAACGGCATCGACATCGATTTCGAGAATGTCGGCGGAGAGATTTTCGAGGCGGTTCTGGCGAACATCAATCTGAAAGCGCGGATCGTGCTCTGCGGATTGATCTCCGGCTACAACGACGCCGAAGCGCCGCGCGGGCCTGCCAATTTCGCCAATGTGCTGATGAAGCGCGCCCGCATCGAAGGCTTCATCATTCTGGATTATTTCCCCCGGCTGGCGGAGTTCTACGGCGCAATGGGCCAGTGGGTGGCCGAGGGGCGCATCAAGTACGACGTGCACGTCGCGAAAGGCATCGAGAACGCGCTCTCCGCCCTCAATCTGCTGTTCACCGGCGGCAACACGGGCAAGCTCCTGCTGCAGGTTTCGGAGGAGCCGTGAAGGTCGCGCTTGAACCCTATAGCGAGGAGATCAAGGAGACGCTGCAGAAGGGACTTCACGCCTACAATCTGTCCCGAGTGCCCGACGCGGCGTGGAAAGAAATCGCCGTCACGGTTCGCGACGACGGCGGCACGATCCACGGCGGCGTGATTGCCTATCTGTTCGGCGACAATTGCTACATCGATACCGTATGGAACGACGAATCCACGCGCGGGAGTGGCCTCGGCGCAAAGATGGTACGGCTGGCGGAAGATGAGGCACGCAGGCTCGGCGCGCGGGGGGTGTGGCTCTATACGATGAACTTTCGGGCCAAGCCGTTCTACGAGAAACTCGGTTACGTCCAGTTTGCCGAGCTGCAATGGCCGGGCAGCGACCTGAAGCGCCATTTCATGCGGAAGGCGCTGTGAGGATCACCGGCGGCGCGTTCCGCGGCCGTGCGCTGTTCGCGCCGCCGGATGCACGCGTGCGGCCGACCTCGGACAAGGTCCGGCAGGCGATCTTCAACGTTCTGGCGCACAACGATTTTGGGATGGGTTTTTCGCTGGAGGGTGCGCGCGCGCTCGATCTGTTCGCCGGCACCGGCGCCTTGGGCCTTGAAGCGGTTTCGCGCGGCGCCCGGTATTGCCTGTTCGTCGACGACTCCGCGGAAAGTCGCGCGCTCATCCGAAAGAACGTCGAGGCGCTGCAGCTGACCGGCGCCACCAAGATCTGGCGGCGCGACGCAACGCAACTGGGGCCCATGCCGCCCGGCAGCGGCGGACCGTTCGACCTCGTGTTCCTCGATCCGCCGTACCGGAAGAACCTAATCCCCCCTGCCCTCGCCGCGCTTGGCGAAGGCGGCTGGCTTGCGGACGACGCGCTGCTTGTCGCCGAAGCCGCCGAAGAAGAGGCAGTGAGTGCGCTTGGCTACTCTCTGCTGGATGCACGTTCTTACGGCGAGACCCGCGTGACCTTTCTTTGCAGGACCTGATCCGTGCTTCGCGGAATCCGGCGCGGACAGGCCGCCATCGGGTTGAGTGAACCACAGCCTGTAGCTTTTTTTTGCGTTTCGCACGTTATGAATTGCACCGGTCATGTGCGATCCGACAAGGCCGACGTGGCCACGCAAATGAGTCTTCCTGCATGAAGCGCCGAAACAATCGTCTCCAGATGCAGGCGGTCCTTCTTTGCGCCGCCTTGACGGCGTGCGGTCGCCAAGGTCCATCCCCGCGCGCAGACATTCTGGGAAGCGTAGATCAGGGCGCCATCGAGATTGACCGGTCGGCGTGCGGGTCGTGCCACATCATTCCCGGCATTCCGGGAGCCGACGGGCTTGCCGGGCCGCCGCTCGATCGTTTCGCCGGACGCACGATGGTCGCCGGCTTGCTTCCGAACACACCGGACAATCTCGCGCTCTGGATTGCGCGGCCGCAGGAGATAGTGCCCGGCAATGTCATGCCGGACTCAGGATTGAGCGTGGCGCAGGCGCGCAACATCGCCGCCTATCTCGATAGCCTGCATTGAGGCTGCATATGCCGAAGCAATACGGTGGGAAACATTTAACGATTGCGGCAATGGCTGGCGGTGCTTTCGTCGCTGCCGCGTTTGGAGCGGTGGGCTTTGCGATCGTCGGCCTGGGCTGGTTTGATGTCGCGGCGAGCTCACCGCACAGCCGGCTTGTTTACTGGATCACGCACACGACAATGGTGCGTTCGGTTCAGGCGCAATCGCGGAGCGTTGTTGCGCCGCGGAGATTTACCGCCGCCCAGGCGGCCCGCGGTTTTCGCGCGTACGACGGCGAGTGCGTGATGTGTCACGGCGGACCGGGGGTGCCGCGCGCGCCGTGGGTCAGCGGCATCACCCCCACCCCGCCGTATCTGCTGGATGCCGCGCACGAATGGACGCCGTCGCAGCTCAAGATCATCATCTCCAACGGGCTCAAAATGACGGCCATGCCGGCTTGGAATGTCCGCCACCCCGACGCGCAGACCTGGGATATCGTTGCCTTCGTCGAGCAGCTTCGTGGAATGACGCCAGCCCGGTACGCGCAGATGCGCCACGATTTGCGCAACCGAACTGCGCGCGCGCAGAATGGCCGGCAGTGATGCACGGCATGATCGCTATCAGAGCAGCGCGCCCGGAGGATACCGAATTTCTCGGCTGGGCGATCCACGAAGCGGCGCGCGGGCATCTCGCGCGCGGCTGGTTCGATATCGTGCTGCAGCGGGACCGGCAGTTCTGCCTCGAATTCTGCCGGCGGCTCACCGTCGCAGCGGCGCGGTCGTGGTGGCACTGGTCGCTGTTCTCCGTTGCGGATGTGGACGGCGCGCGAGCCTCGGCCTTGTGCGGTTTCGGGGATGAGTCGGTCTACCGCGCCTCTGGCGAAGCCATGAAGGAGGCATCCAATGCGATGGGAATCTCAGAGGCCGAGCGCGCCTATCGAAAGGCCGGCTTCACCTTCGCCGAAGAAAAGCGCGCATCGGAGTTCGAAGCGGCGATGGGCGCGCCCGGGCTGCGCCGGCTCGCCCGCGACATCTGACAAACAAACACGAGCTATCTGACAAACGAAATGGGCGGGAGGCCGTGAAGCTTCCCGCCCATATCTTCGCGCCGTTTCGACCTCCGCGCCGCTCCGAAGAGCAGCAGGCGATTGTCTGCTCGACGCTTGAGGGTCTCGGGGGAATCGCCTTTCGGCGATCCCCTCGGGGCCGTGCCGATGCAATCCGCGAAGATCGCTTCAGCACCTCACCGAACGAATATGGCGTCGTTCGTGAGCGCATCGCCCCGCTTCATGGTGCCGGTACCGGCGCCGGTGAAACAGTTCCGTGGGCGTCCGCTGTTGTCTTCACCCAAACCCTGCGGCTCAGGCGCTTTCAACCTGCGGCACGGACTGAAGCTTGTTTCCCACCTTACCCAAGGGCGCCACCCTCGGTTTGTTGTTGGGCGCCTCAGTTGTTGAGAGCCTATGCGCGCAGTTCCGCCGCGGCAATCGATTTCGCTTGCAGTTTGAATTTCATCCACAAGTGATTCGATTCGCGAACTCAGCGCCGTCCGAACAGCCGTTCGATGTCGGTGAGCTTGAGTTCGACGTAGGTCGGGCGGCCGTGGTTGCACTGGCCGGAATGCGGCGTGGCTTCCATTTCGCGCAACAACGCATTCATCTCGTTGGAGGTGAGCCGGCGGCCGGAGCGCACCGAGGTGTGGCAGGCGAGCGTCGCCGCCACATGATCGAGCCGCTCCTTCAGTGAGGTTGCCGCGCCGGTTTCGCAGAGCTCGTCGGCCAGATCGCGCAACAGCGCGGCCGCATCGATTTGGCCGAGCAGGGCGGGGGTTTGCCGCACCATCACGGCATCCGGCCCGAACGGCTCGACCACAAGCCCCAGTTCCGCGAATTCCTCCGCACGAGCGGCGATGCGGTCCACCTCGGCGGGATCGAGCGAGACGATTTCCGGAATGAGCAGCGGCTGGCGCGCCGCGCCGCCATTGCCCAGCGCCATCTTCATCCGCTCATAGACAATGCGCTCATGCGCGGCGTGCTGATCGACGATGACGATGCCTTCCGCGGTCTGCGCCACGATATAGTTCTCGTGCAGCTGCGCGCGCGCCACGCCCAGCGGCAAATGCTCCGTGTGCGGAGCATCCGTAATCTGCTCCACCCGCGCGGACGCAACCTGCGGCGCGTCGGGCGAAAACAGCGGCGCGTGGTATTCGCGAACCGTGTCCGCCAATCCCTGCGGCACATGCCGATATGAATCTTGCGCATACGGCGTCATCTGCGGACGCAAGGCGGAGAGTGCATCGGCAGAAACGGTGGTCGAAGCGCGGTGTCCCGCCTCGTGCAGCGCGGCCTTGAGCGACGAGACGATCAGGCCACGCACCAGTCCGGCATCGCGGAAGCGCACTTCCGTCTTGGCGGGATGCACGTTCACGTCCACGAAAGCCGGATCGCAATCGAGGAACAGCGCCAGCGCCGGATGACGGTCATGCGCCAGAAAGTCGGCATAGGCGCCGCGCACCGCACCGAGCAGCAGCCGGTCGCGCACCGGCCGGCCGTTGACGATGAGAAACTGCATCGCCGCATTGGCGCGGTTGTAGGTGGGCAGGCCGGCGAAGCCGCTGATCCGCACACCGTCCCGCTCGGCCTGGATACGAACGGCGTTGTCGCCGAACTCCCGGCCCATGATCTTGGCGAGCCGCTTGAGACGGCCGCCGAACAGGTCGCCTTCGACTTCCAGCTGAAGTATACGGCGCCCGTCGAGCGACAGCGTGAACGCCACATCCGGCCGCGCCATGGCGAGTCGCTTCACCACATCCAAGGTGGCGAGGTCTTCCGAGCGCACCGATTTCAGGAATTTGAGGCGCGCGGGCGTCGCGAAGAATAGCTCGCGCACTTCCACCCGCGTGCCGGACTGGCCGGGCCCGAGAAGCGGGAAGGGCGCCGGCCCGCGCACGTCGCCCGCCGCTACGCGAATCTCGTGCGCCTCGCCGTCTGCCGTGCGGCTGGCGATGGCGAGCCGGCCCACCGCGCCGATGGACGGCAGCGCCTCGCCGCGGAATCCAAGCGTCGCGATCTGCGAAAGATCGTCGGCGCCGTCCGTCTCCGGCAGTTTCGAAGTGGCGTGACGCTCGACGGCGAGCCGCAACTCGCCGGGCGCCATGCCGACGCCGTCGTCTTCTACGAGAATGAGATCGGCGCCGCCGTTGGAAGTAGCGATCTCGATGCGGGTGGCGCCGGCATCGAGTGCGTTCTCCACCAGCTCCTTCACCGCGCTGGCCGGCCGCTCCACCACCTCGCCCGCGGCGATGCGGTTGATCGTGCCTTCCGGCAGGCGGCGGATTCGTCCCGCTATATTCGATTCGACGCCCATGAGCGCAAGTTTAGCAGAGGCGGGCAAATGCTGCGCCGGCCGTTCGCAATCCGCCAACAGATCAGCGGTGCGGCGGGCCGCCCGGAGCGGCCGCGGGCGTCCGCGCCTGTTCTTTCGGCTTGGCGGCCGTGGTGGAGGCGATCGGCGGTTTGGGCCCAGGCCCAGGGGTCTTCGGCGGCAACGGCTTGGGCGGCGCTGGCGCGGGGGCCGGCGGCTTGCCGCCGCCCGGCATCGGCTTTGCCGCCACGGCCGGCCCCTGCAGGCTGCCGCCGATCACGATGGTGAGCTTGTTGGGCGCGAAGAGCCGCTTCGCCACGCGCTTCACGTCGGCGAGCGTCACTGCATTGATCAGCGCGTTTCGCTTCTGCACATAATCGATCGGCAGGCCCGAGCGCTGAAACGAGTTGAGCTGGTTGGCGATGCCGACGTTCGACGCGAAAGCGAGCGGAAACGAACCGGTGATGTAGGTCTTGGCGTCCGCCAGTTCCTTCTCTGTGGCGCCGGTGTTCACGAAATCCGTCATGGTCGTACGCACCACATCGATGGTCTGCCGCATGGCGCCGGCGCGCGTCGCCACCTGCACCGCGAAGAGACCGGCCTTGCGCAGCGTATCGAGCGAGCTGCTGATGCCGTAGGTGAGGCCGCGTTTCTCGCGCACCTCGGCCATCAGGCGCGACGAGAATCCGCCGCCGCCCAGGATGTAATTGGCGACGTAGGCCGGGATGTAATCGTGGTCGCTGCGCAAAATCCCCGGCAGACCGAAGATGGCGGTCGGCTGCGGCACCGGCATGGGAATGATGTGGATACCGGGCTCGCCCACATGTCTGACCGGCGGCAGGGGCGGCGGCCATTTGTCCGCCAGCTCGCCGAAGGCGCTGCCGATCAGGACCTTGAGGGCGGCGGGATTGGCATCGCCCGAAACCGAAATCCGCAGTCCGTTGCGCACCCAATGCGTCCGGGCAAAGGTCTTGACGTCGTTGCGGTTTATATGCGGCACCGAAGCCGGCGTGCCGTTGATCGGATGGGCGTAAGGGTGATCGCCGAAGAAGGCGTTCGAGAATGCTTTCGCCGCCACTGTCTCCGGGTCCTCATCCTCCTGCTGCAGGGCGGCAAGAATCTGGGTGCGCACGCGGGACGTCGCTTCGGCCTCGAACCGCGGATGGGCCAGCGCCAGGCCCAGCAGGCGGAACGCCTCCTTGGCGTTTTCCGAAAGCGTCACCAGCGAAATGACCAGGTAATCGCGTTGCGCGGTGACGTTGAGGCGGATCGCCTTGTTGCTCAGCGCCGATTGATAGGCTTGCGAACCCAGATTGCCAGCGCCCTCGTTCAGGAGATCGGCGGTGAACGCCGCAAGGCCCGCTTTATCCTTGGGATCGTAGGCCGAGCCTGCCGGTAACGCGGCCGTCATGGCGATCATCGGCAGCGTATGGTCTTCGACGTACCACACCTGCACGTTCTTCCCCATGTCGAGGGACTTCACGCTGACCGCATGGGCGGCCGCCGGCGCAAGCAGCGCGCCCAGCAAGATGACCAGCGAAAAGATTCGCCTCACGAGCGCGGCCCCGGCGCCGGCGTCAGATATCCGGTGACCGCCTCACGCCTGATCAGCCGCTTGGCGGCCACGTCACGGATTGCGTTCGGCGGCACCGCTTTGATGCGTTCCGGCCATTGCTCCACATCGTCCACTGTCAAGCCGATCGCCAGCGCCTGGCCATAGGCCGCCGCCATTTCGTACTGGTTGTCGCGCCGGTAGGTCGCACCCGCGATCAGCTGAGTCTTGGCGCGGCTGAATTCAGTGGGATTGGGCAAGGCGCTCGCATACCCCTTGATCGCGTCATCCACGGCCTTTTCCACCTGCTCCAGCCGCACGCCTGGTCGCGGCACGGCATAGACGCTGAACGCGCCGTCGTCGCGGGTGTAGCCGTCATAAGAAGCGCCGGCATCCGAGGCGACTTTCCGTTCCACGACCAGCTTGCGATAGAGCGTGCTCGTCGAATCTCCGCCCAGCAACTGGGCCAGGGTTTCGAGCGCCTCCGCCTCGCCGGGCTTGGCTTCGGTGTAGCTCAGCACGCGATAGATCCGGAAAAACAGCGGCACCTTCACGTCGGAGCGCGCGATGTTGAGGCGAGTCTCGCCCATTCGCGGCGGCTGCGCGAATTCCCAACGGGGCACCAGCTCGCGCGCCGGCAGTTTGCCGTACTCGGCTTCCGCCGCGGTGCGGACTTCGTCCGGCGTCACGTCGCCCGCGACCACCAGGATCGCGTTGTTGGGCGCATAGTGATGATTGTAGAAATCCTGCGCTTCGACGCGCCCGATGCGCCGGATTTCCTCCGGCCAGCCGATCACCGGCCGGCCATAGGGATGGGTGAGATAAAGCGCCGCCTCCATCTGCTCGCGCATGAGGGATTGCGGATCGTTCTCGATGCGCATCCGCCGCTCTTCCATCACCACCTGGCGTTCGGTGCGCACATTGGGATCGGAAAGATCGAGATTGGCGATGCGGTCCGCCTCCAGCCCCATCACCGTGCGCATCCGGTCCTTGGCGATTTCCTCGTAGAACGCAGTGTAGTCGTGCGTGGTGAACGCGTTGTCCTCGCCGCCATTGCGCGCCACGGTGGTGGCGAACGCCTCACCGGGATTGGCCGCGGTGCCGCGGAACATCATGTGCTCGAAGAAATGCGCCATGCCGCCGAGGCCCGGCGGATCGTCCACCGCGCCGACCCGATACCACAGCATCTGCGTGATGACCGGCGCGCGGTGATCGGGCACGACCAGCACCTGCATCCCGTTTTGCAGGGCGAACTGAAACGCCTTGTCCTTGTTCTGTGCAGGCGCGCTGGAGGAAACCGCGAGCGCGGCCGCAAGCAGCGCCCCGATCGTCAGGCGCCTAGAAAATCCCATCGAGCCAGCCGCCGCTGTCTTTCTTGATCTCCGGAGCTTGCTCGGACGGCTGGGGACCGGTCTTGTTGGCATCGATGCGCGCCTTTTCGGCGTCCGCATCGAGCGGTGCATCGCCGACCTTGGAGCCGCCGCCGAACAGGAGCTGATCGGTGAAGGTCTCGTCGGTGCTCTGCGTACCGCTGTTGTCCGCAGCGATCTGCTGGCGAATGGAATCATTGGCCGCGGCCGCGCCGGTCTGCGCCATCAGCATCTTCTCGCCGTCGCTGTAATTGCCGCTGATCGTGCTTGCCACCGTCTTGGGATCGTCGCTGTAGAGCGCGGCTTGGGCGCTCTCGGTTGGCGAGACCTGGTTCAGCGGCGCGAGACCCGGTTGCGGCGGCCGCAGATTGTAATCCGGCGGGATGATGAGCGGCGCCTTGGTGACGACGGCAAATTCGTCGGGCGCCTCTTTCGTCACCCCCACCGCCTCGCGGATGCTGTCGCAGGCCGTCATCGACAGCGCCAAGCCGGCCAGTGCCGCGAGCCGTGCGATGCGCGTGCCTCTGTTACTCCACATCTGTCGCTCCCGGGCTTTGTTTTTGCGGCGCGGACCCATGCTCGGGCCGCAGCAGGGCATCGTACAGCAGCGCGCCCACCCCGAGGGTGATCGCGCAGTCTGCGATGTTGAAGACATACCAATCGTAGGCATGGAAATAAAAGTGAAAAAAATCGGCAACCCGGCCGTAGATGAGCCGGTCGATCAGATTTCCGACGGCGCCGCCGATCACAAGCCCGAGACCGACGGCGAGTGGCGCCCGATGCGCCCCCCACAGCCACCAGCCCAGACCAGCCACGGCCGCCAGCGAGAACAGAGCCAGAAAGGCCGTGCCCCACACGCCGTGCGCCGGAAACAGGCCGTAGCTCACCCCCGGATTCCACACCATCACGAGGTTGAAGAACGGCAGCACCGGGATCCCTGCCCCCGCCATCATTTGCTTGAAATGAAAGCCGTAGAGCAGCAGGAGCTTCGTCGCCTGGTCGAGGACGAGCGCGCCGATGGCGCTGATGAGCCCCCAGTCCCGCGCCGACAGTGACTTCATGCCGCGGACCTCACAGACCGAAGCAAGGGAGCAGTTGTCCTCCCCCGTTTGTGGGGGAGGTGCCGAGCGAACCCTTGCGAGCGAGGCGGAGGGGGGAGCCGCCGCTCGATCCCCCCTCCGC